>DASWBH010000355.1:0-13214 GCA_036390755.1 Thermoanaerobaculia bacterium | reverse complement strand
GTACACCCGGCCGCGAATCACGACGACGCCGCCGATGGCGAACGCCCGCAGTCCGTCGATCGCCAGACCGGCGCTGCGGAACTGTGGCGTCAGGTCCACCGCCTGAGGCACCGCGGTCGAGCTCGACAGGGCGACGGCGAGGCCGCTCGACATGAGCGTGACGAGAATCGCTGCTAGAACTACGGGTGCCTGCCGGGTCATGTTCCTTGCGCTCCTGACCCTGAATAAAGCAGCCGGCATGCCAATCAGAACTGACGAATATTCAATGATTTACGCGACGACGCGCGCGACCGTGGCTGATGCAATCACGCCCGGAACGTCCTCATCGTCGCCCGCGGCGCGATGGTGCAGATACACGCGCCACATCAACAGCAAAGCGAGCCCGACGATCACGACGATCCCGAGCATGGCGCTGATCCGGCGAGCCATCGATCTCGATCCGGCAGCAACGGATGTGCCTGTACTCGAGCGCGGATCCAATTGCGCTCATACAATGCGCCGCCATGAAAGCAGTCGTCGTTCGCGAGCACGGCGGCCCCGAGACGCTCGAGTTGTCTGAAGTTCCCGATCCGCAGCCACGGCCCGGATACGCGATCGTGCGCGTGCGCGCTGTCGCGCTCAACCATCTCGACGTGTGGGTGCGCCGCGGCGTGCCGGGACACAAGTTCCCGCTGCCGCTGATCGCCGGCGCGGAGGTCGCCGGCACCATCGAACAGATCGAGCCGAACGACCTCGGATGGTCGGCCGGCGACGAGGTCATCGTCGCTCCCGGATTCTCGTGCGGTCATTGCGTGGCCTGCCTTTCCGGCAACGATCCGCTGTGTGCGAGGTTCGGGATCTTCGGCGAGTCCGCGAACGGCGGCGCGGCCGAGCGCATGATCGCGCCGATCCGCAATCTGGTGCGCAAGCCGCCGAAGCTGTCGTTCGCCGAGGCTGCGGCGCTGCCGCTGGACATGCAGACGGCGTGGCACATGCTCGTGGCGCGCGCGCAGCTCCGTCCGGGCGAGACGGTGCTCGTGCACGCGGGAGGGTCGGGCGTCGGGAGCGCGGCGATTCAGATCGCGAAGCTGTGGAGCGCGACCGTCTACGCCACGGCCGGGTCGCCGGAGAAGGCGGCTCGTGCGCGCGAGCTCGGCGCGGACGCGGCAATCGAGTACCGCACGACCGACTTTCTCGCCGAAGTGCGCACGCTCACCGGTAAGCGCGGCGTGGACGTCGTCGTCGAGCACGTGGGCGCGGACACGTTCGACCGATCGATGCGCGCGCTCGCGCGCGGCGGGCGGCTCGTCACCTGCGGCGCGACCACCGGCGGCGAGGTCACGCTCAATCTCCGCCTGGTCTTCTTCAAGCTCCTCTCGATACTCGGCTCTACGATGGGTAGCCTCGCCGAGCTGCATGAGATCATGAAGCACGTCGCCGCCGGACGCCTCCGGCCGGTCGTCGACCGCGTGCTGCCGCTCTCGCAGATTGCGGAAGGGCACCGCATTCTGGAGGCGAGGGAGGCCTTCGGGAAAATCGTGATGGAGGTTTAAAGCGGAGAATGCAAAATGCAGAATTAAAAATTAAAAACGATTCCTAATTATCACCACTCTTTTCCCATTTTTCATTCTGCATTTTGCACTGTCGCCGCATAATCACACGATGCCCCGAGTCGCTCTCCTCCCTTCCGAGCTCGTCAATCAGATCGCGGCGGGGGAAGTCGTCGAGCGGCCGTCCTCGGTCGTCAAGGAGCTCATCGAGAACGCGATCGACGCCGGCACAGCGACGATCGATGTGATCCTCGAGGCGGGCGGCCGGAAGCTGATCGAAGTGCGCGACGACGGCTGCGGCATGTCCGCCGACGACGCCGTGCTGGCGATCGAGCGTCACGCCACCTCGAAGATCCGCGACTTCGGCGATCTCGCGCGCGTGCGCACGCTCGGCTTTCGCGGAGAGGCGCTGCCGTCGATTGCGAGCGTGTCGCGCTTTTCGCTGACGACGTTCGACGGCGCCGGCGATCACGCCATCGAGATCGCGTGCGATCCGCTGACAGGCGAGCGCAGCGTGCGGCCGGCGGCGCGCGACCGCGGCACGACCGTGCGCGTGGCCGAGCTTTTCGAGAACGTCCCCGCACGGCGCAAGTTTCTGCGCGGCGCCGACGCCGAGTTCCGCTTCATCGTCACGGTCGTCTCTTCGTACGCGCTGTCGCTGCCGTCGTGCGCGTTCCGCCTCGAGCACAACGGGCGCATCGTCCTCGACCTGCCGCCGGCTGCTTCGCCGCTCGATCGCGTCGTGCAGGTCATCGGCAGCGATTCCGTGGGGCATCTCGCGCCGATCGATGGAGAGCTCGACGGCGCGGCCGTGCGCGGATTCGTCACGCGAGGGCTGCGCTTCGGCAGCCGTCGCAATCAGTACTTCTTCGTAAACGGCCGGCTCGTGAAGGACCGCGTCCTCACGCATGCCGCCAATCGCGCCTGCGAAGCGTTCGACTTTGAGGGCTATCCGGCCATCGTGCTCTTCGCCGAGGTCGCGCCGGAGATGGTCGATGTGAACGTGCATCCGGCGAAGACCGAAGTGCGCTTCCGCGACTCCGGACCCATGCACGTCCTCGTCGAGCACGCCATCAAGCGCGCCCTCGGCGGCGCGGAAGAAGGAGCGGCGCTTCTTCGCGACGCGCCACTGACGGAAGACGCGACACTCGGCAGTCCCGAACCTCAGCCGCTCTTCGCACCGCAGCGATACGACGTCCCGGCAGCGACGCCGCAATTCACGCCGCTGTTTCAACGCACGGCGGTGGTGCAGCCTCCGCGTCCCGCCCAGAGCGCCGCGCTCGCTGCTCCGGTTGTGGACGAGCAGCCCCCCGCTCCCGATCTGGGCGACCTGCAGGGCCGCGTGATCGGCCAGTACCGCCTCAGCTACATCCTTCTCGACACGCCCGGCGGACTGCGGCTGGTCGACCAGCACGTCGCGCACGAGCGAGTGCTGTACGACCGCTATTTCGAGCGGGTATCGAACGGCCGTCCGGCGTCGCAGCAGCTCCTCTCGCCGATTCTCTACGAGGGGGGCGCTGCGGAGACGGCGGTGCTCGAGTCCCACCTCGACGAGTTGCACGCGGTCGGCTTCGACATCGAGCGGTTCTCCGGAAGTACGTTTGCGATCTCCGCGCTGCCGCCGGAGCTGGTGCGGAACGATCTCGACGCGTTCCTGCGAAAGCTGATCGACGCGTCGATCGACGACAAGGCTTCGCACGTCGATCACGTGCGTGGGCGCATCTGCGCCTCCCTGGCCTGCCAGGCCGCCATCAAGGTCCACCGGCCACTCTCCGGCGAGGAGATGGCGCGCCTCACCGCCGAGCTGCTCGATTCTTCGAATCCGTATGCGTGTCCGCACGGGCGGCCGATCATCGTCGACATCAAGCACCTCGATATCGAGCGGCACTTCCACCGCAAGTGAATGCGTGAGACCGTCGCATACATCGCCGCCGCGACTGTAGCCGCCGCGATGATCGGCACGATCGCGCGGCGCGGAGGACCGTACTTCGCGCGGCCCGCCACGGTGTACGACCACGTCGCTCGCGAGCGGCATCCTACGATCGACGACATCCGCGTCTGCGCCGCCGCCGCACCGCTCATGCCGCGCGGCGCGACCGTGACGATCATCAAACCGTCGGAGAAACCGAACGACGACACGACGCACGCCGACACGGCCGTCGGACTTCTGCCCTACCAGCGCGTCGTCGCGCCGGGCTCCGGCGTTCGTGCGGAGTACGTGATCACGATTCGCGGGCCGCTCGACGATCGGTCGTACCGCCTCGTACAGAGCTTCGCGGAAGGGAGCCTCTACACGCTGCAGAAATGACGACGCTTCTCGGACTCGTGGCCTGGCTGCTGCTGCCGCTCTTCGGCCTGTGGACGTGGCGCATTGACTTCGTGCGCCGGCTCGACGCCGCCGCGCGGATCGCGATCGCTGCCGCCGCGGGCGCGCTCGTCACCGGCGTCGTGATGTTCACGATGTCGATCCTCGGAATCCGCTGGAGCCACACGACCCTCTTCCTGATTCTCGGCATCATCGCTGTGGCGGGAATCGTTGCGGTCGCCCGCACGCGCGCGGAATCGCGCGAAGTGCGTTCGCGCAACATCGTGGCCGACATCGCGATCGTGCTGCTGCTCGTCCTCGCCGCCTACGCCGCTGTCGACGCGCGCGAGAGCTCCGGCGACCTTCACTACTTCTGGGGTCCGAAAGGCGTCCGCTTCGCGCGCGCCGGCGGGATCGACGCGGACTTCCTCCGCAATCGCGACTTTTACTCGATGCATCCCGACTATCCGCCGCTCGTACCGCTGCTTTACGCGTGGTCGATGGTCGTCTCGCGCCGGTTCGCCTGGTGGGCGGCGGTTCTGTCGGGGCCGCTGCTGCTGGCCGGCATCGCCGCGGTCGTGCGTGCGCTCGGCGGAAAAGGAGCGCTGACGGTGCTGACGGTCGTGACGCTCGCGCAGGCGATGCTCGTCGGATACGCGGCCGGCGCGGCGGACCCTTTGCTCGTGTTCTTCGAGGCGATCGCGCTCGCCGCGCTCGCGTTCGTTGAGGACCCCCGCGCACAGACAACGCTCGCTGCGATCGGCCTCGCCGGCGCCGTGTGGACGAAGATCGAAGGGACGACCTTCGCCATCGCCGTGATCGTCGCGCTCGTGTCCGTTCGCCCGCGCGAGTGGAAACGCGCCGCGATCATGGCCGCGCCGGCGGCGGCGCTCGTCGCGGCGTGGACGCTCTACATCAGCGTCGCCGGCGTGCTCGACATGTACGCAGCCGCGGGCCGCTTCCCGATTCATCCGGAAGTGCTGCCGCGCACGCTCGGCCTGATGGGATCGGCGGCGTCATACGAGGCATTCTGGATTCCGTGGATTGCTCCGCTGCTGTTCGTCGCGACCGGCGACTGGCGCCGCGCGGCGTTTCCGCTGCTCGTGGCCGCGCTGACGATTCTTGCCGCCATCTACTTCTACATCCACGCCGGCGATCCGGCCTGGTGGATCGCCTCGTCCGCGCCGCGCGTACTCATGACGCCGGTCCTGGCGCTCGACATCGCCGCCAGTGCGTCCACGCGGAGTAGAAGTTCGCCGCAAGTCGAGCCGGCGGCGGCATGATCGCGTCCGTGCTGATGCGCCGCTCAATCGCGACCGCGAAGCTCGGCCGGGCCGGCGAGCGCCGCGCCGCGTGGTTCTACCGGCTGCGCGGCTATCGCATCGTCGAGCGCAATCTCCGGCTGCGCTCCGGCGAGATCGACCTCGTCGTCCGCCGCGGCCGCACGGTCGTGATCGCGGAGGTGAAGACCCGGCAGTCGCTCGCGGCAGGAGAAGGGCACGACGCTGTCGACAGGACGAAGCGCGAACGGCTGATCAGACTGGCATCGGAGTACGTCGGGGACCACCACGTGCAGATCCGCTATGACGTGCTGTCGCTCTACTGGAACGGCCGGCGGTTCGTCGTCAGCCACTATCCCGACGCGTTCCGGCCAGTGAGCGATGCGAGGCGGCCGTGGAAGTGGAGGGGATGACCCTCTCAGACGGCGATCGTGTCGAGGTCCGCCGAAATGTCCAGTCTCTCGAACTGCGACCCGAGCATCTGCGTGCCCATCCACACCTCCACGACGATGAGCGCGATCGCCGGAAGCGTTGCCACTGCCATCAGCCCGGGACTTCCGGAAAAGAAGTGCATAGCGAGCCAGAGCGACGGCGCAAAGACGACCGCGGCCGGCAGGAGCGCGCCGAAAAGCACAAAGAGGTTGCCGGCCATGATGACCAGCCGCTGGCCCACCATCAGAAAGCCGCGCGGATCTTCGCGTGGCCGCGTCGCCCAGCCCGGGAACACCACCGGGACGGCATTCCTGATGAGGAGTTGCAGCGCACACACCGGCACCGCGAACAGCAGCGCCACCACGATGAACTGCGGATTCGCGAGCAGCTGCATTCGCACCGGCGCGCCGACGAGATTGACCAGCATGGACGCAGCTCCGAGGAACGCGATCTCGAACAGAGAAATCACCGCCAGCGGCGCGGCGATCTCGGCGGCCACAAGGCGATCTCCGGCGATCGGGTAGCTCTTGAGGACCTCGATCCGCGACAAATCGAGGCGCAGATCGTTCGTGAAGATGTTCGGACCGATCAGCGGGAACACTCCGGCGAGCGCGGCGAGCAGGAACGCGAAACTCACCCGCGTCTGCGGCACCGGCCACGCGATTCCGGCGATGACCGCGACGACAAGCACGACGGTGAGGATAACCACCCACGCCAGCGAGATCCGCAGCAGCGCGATCACGTTCTTCCACACGATCGCCGTCTCGGCCGGCCCCGACTCGGCGAGCCGGAACGGCGGCCCGATCCGCTGGAACATGACGTGCGTGCCGGATCGGCGGCCGATGAGCCGATTGCGGCGCGCGGCTTTGCGGCGCGAAACCGCCACCGATGCCTCCTCGAACGAGACGTTCAACCGGATCGCTCCCAAAAAGAAGACGGCGGCGAGAGCGAACAGCGCTGCGGCGGACAACGCGAAGCTGCGCACGTCGGGAGGAAACACGGCAGTGACGAACAGGCGCGGCACGAGCAGAAGCGCGCCGACCCAGCCTGCGTGGAGAGCGCTCGACGGCTGCGCACCGTTCAACGACAGAAAGTCGGCGGGCATCGACGGAAACGAGAGCGTCGCCGCGTACGACAGCGCGGCGAGCATCAGGATGACGCCGGCGATTCGCCAGATCACGTTGATGCCCGCGAGACGGAGGCGCGCACGGCCGAGCGACACCAGCATGAAGTAAATCCCGAGGGTGCTGAAGGCGAACCAGAGTCCGGCGAAGTTGCCGTGCAGTGCGAACACGCTCATCACGAGCGCGGTCATGAGAGTCGACGGCTGCGAGCGGATCACCTTGTAGAGCAGGAGCTGGCGGCGCGACAGCGGCGCGGGAAACAGAAACGCCACTTCCGCCTCCGTGAAATCGAGTCCCCCCGTGTCGGCGGGAAGTGCCCACGCCAGGATCATGATCGTCAGGACGACGAGGCTCATCAGCTCGATCTGCAGAGGAAGGACATGTCCGCCGCTCGACGAGAAGCCGTGGCGGTGCGCGTTGCGAAAAATCACGAACCAGAAGTAGAGCGCCGCGGCGATTCCGCCGGCCAGGTAGCGCGGCTGCCGCAGCTTGCGCACGCGGGCCACAAGCCGGTTCCAGAACGTCTGGAACGCGACGAGCGCGAACGCGCCGGTCATCGCGATTTGCTTTCGGTGGCGGTGATCTGAAGGAACGCCTCTTCCAGCGACACTTCGCCGCGACCCTGGGCAATCCGCCACTTCAGGTCATCGATCGTCCCGTACGCGGCCGCGCGCCCGTTCTGGATGACGAGCACCGTGTCGCAGAGCTCCTCGACGAGATGAAGAAGATGCGAGCTCAGGATCACCGAGGCGCCGTCGTGCGCGCGGCGCCGGATCGACTCTTTCATTCGCCGGATGCCGAGCGGATCGAGACCGGTGAGCGGCTCGTCGAAGATGAGCACGCGTGGCGAGTGGAGAAAGCCGCACGCGATCATCAGCTTCTGCTTCATACCGCGCGACAGCTCCGAGGGCAGACTTCTGCGCTTGTCCGCCAAGTCGAATTCCTCGAGCAGCGGCGCCGCGGCGGCCCGAAAGCCTGCCACCTGGTAAATCCTGGCGACGAACTGAAGGTGCTCTTCGACGGTGAGGTAATCGAAGAGACGCGGCTCATCCGGCATGAATGCCAGCTGGCGCTTCGCTTCGACGGGATGCTCGAGGAGGTCATGACCGCAGATGGCGATGCGGCCGCTCGTGGGCGGGTGAATCCCGGCAAGCGCGCGGAGCGTGGTCGTCTTTCCGGCGCCGTTCGGACCGACCAGGCCGAGGACCTCGCCGCACTTGACCGAGAAGGTGAGGCCGTCGACCGCCAGCAGTGAGTCATACATCTTGCTGAGGGCGGAGACTTCGACGGCGAGATCGGTCACTGCCTGATCATACGGAAAAGAAGAGGCCGCGTTTCCGCGGCCTCGAATCAGGATCGTTTGGAGCGGGCAACCGGACTCGAACCGGCGACATCGACCTTGGCAAGGTCGCACTCTACCAACTGAGTTATGCCCGCGTGAAAAGCCGGCGTAGCGTACGAAGCTCGAGCCGGGGTGTCAAGGTTAACGGCAGGTCCCCGAAGTGTATTTCCGCTCACGGCCTCTCCACGCGGATGCCGTACGCGTGCAGCTTTCGGTAAAGGTTCGACCGTTCCACGCCCAATGCGTCGGCCGTCCGGCTCACGTTGCCGGCGAACTCGCGCAGCCGCGACAGAATGTACTGCTTCTCGAATTCGTCGCGCGCCTCCTTGAGCGGGAGGCCGGGAGCGATCGCCGGCGCCGCCGCCCCAGCGTTGCCAAGGTGGATGTCCTCGGCGGAGATCGTGTCGTGCGGGAGGAGGATGGCCAGCCGCTCGACGACGTTCCGGAGCTCGCGCACGTTGCCCGGCCACTGATAGGCCTTGAGCTTCGTTGCCGCACCGGCGGAGAGCTTCTTCTTCGGCCGGCCCGTCTCGGCGGCAAAGCGCCGGAGGAAGTGCTCGGCGAGCAGAACGATGTCGTTGCCGCGCGCGCGCAGCGGCGGCACCTCGACCGGGATGACGTTGATCCGGTAGTAGAGATCGTTGCGGAAGCTGCCGTTCGCTATCTCCGCCTCGAGGTTCTTGTTCGTCGCCGCGATCACGCGCACGTCGACCTGGATCGTCTGCTGCGCGCCGACGCGCTGGAACGTCTGCTCCTGCAGCACGCGCAGGACCTTCGCCTGCGTCTTGAGGCTCATGTCGCCGATCTCGTCGAGAAACAGCGTGCCGCCGTCGGCGAGCTCGAACTTCCCTTTGCGGTCTTCGATCGCGCCGGTGAACGATCCCTTCTTGTGCCCGAACAGCTCGGACTCGATCAGCTCTTCGGGGATGGCCGCACAGTTGACGTCGACGAACGGCTGCTCGGCGCGCAACGACAGGCGATGCAGCGTGCGGGCGACCACTTCCTTGCCGCTGCCGTTCTCTCCGCTGATCAGCACGCGGCTGTTCGACGGCGCTGCGCTGCGGAGCTGCTGCTCGAGCGTCTTCATCGGCTCGCTCTCGCCGATCAGCAGGTCGTCGAGCGCGAGCGAGCGGCGCATCTCGCGCACCTCGTCGCGCAGCTTGCGGTCCGTAAGTCCGTGATCGACGGTCAGCAGCACGCGCTCGAGCGAGAGCGGCTTCTCGAGGAAGTCGTACGCTCCGAGGCGCGTCGCCCGCACGGCCGTGTCGACGTTGCCGTGCCCGGAGATGACGACGACCGGCGGGCCGCCGGCGTTGCGGATGCGCTCGAGCACCGTCAGGCCGTCCACGCCGGGGAGCCACAGGTCGAGGATCGCCAGGTCGAAGTCTTCGCGCGCGAACGCCGCCAGGCCTTCTTCGCCCGACTCGCATGCGGTGACGCGATGCCCCTCGTCCTCGAGGATGTGCGAGAGCGTCGCGCGGATCGACGGTTCGTCGTCGATGATCAGGATGCTGGACATTTGCTATCGGGTGTTCGGGGTTCGGAGTTCGGGGTTCGCGAACTCCGCCTCATGCAGGTAACTCGATCTCAAATCGCGTTCCCTTCGGATGATTGTCGTGAACGGAGATCTGGCCGTCGTGGTCGCGCACGATGCGGTGCACGATGGCCAGTCCCAGGCCGGTGCCGCGGCCTTTGGTCGAGAAGTACGGCAGGAAGAGTTTTTCCTTGTCGGCGTCAGGCACGCCCCGGCCCGGATCGGCGACTTCGATGACGACGCGGTGCGGAGCGCGCCGCGCCGATACGCGGACCTCACCCGACTCGGTCGCCTCGACGGCGTTGTTCAGCAGATTGCCGACGGCGCGGCGGATCTGCTCGGGGTCCATCAGCAGCTCGATCTCGGGATCGACCGTCACGCCGACGGTGACGCCCTTCTTCATGTCGCGGTAGAGCGCAGCGGCCTGTTCGAGAATGTCGGCGAGCTGGGCGTGGCGCATGTGCACGGCCGGCATGCGCGCGAAGCGCGAGAACTCGTCGACCATCTGCTTGAGCTGCGCCACCTCCGACACGATCGTCTTCGTTCCCTGATCGATCGCCTCTTCGGTGTCGGCGTCGTGGTTGCGGAACTTGCGGGCGATGCGCTCGGCGGAGAGCTGGATCGGCGTCAGCGGGTTCTTGATCTCGTGCGCGATGCGGCGCGCGGCTTCGTTCCACGCGGCGAGTTTCTGCGCCTGCACGAGCTGCGTGGAGTCTTCGAGCGCGGCGACCCAGCCTTCCCGCCCGCCGAGGCGGGCCACGGAGACTTCGAGGTAGCGGAGCTCGCCGCCGCGGATCAGCGTGACCTCGCGGGCGCGGGCACCGCGCGTCGTCAGATCGCGCAGCGCGGAGCCGAGGGGCGCGAGGTCGCCGGCCAGCAGGTCGCTGAGGCAGGTGTTCTGCGGCGGCGCGTCGAGCTGCAGCATCTGCAATGCCGCGCGATTGACGCTCAGCAGCTCCTGCGTCTCGCTGAAGGTGATGATGCCGGTGGAGACGCTGTCGAGCACCGTCTGCATGAATGCGCGCTCGCTGTCGAGTCGCCGGTTCGTCTCGGTCAGCTCCCGCCGCTGCGCGGCAAGCTGCGCGGACATGGCGTTGAACGAGTCGATGAGGCGCCCCACTTCGTCGGTCGCGACGATGTCGACGCGTGCGCCGTACGCGCCGGAAGCGAGCGTGCCGGTCGCCTCTGCGAGCGCTTTGATCGGGATGGTGATTCGCCGCGACGCGTAGATCGACGTCCACAACGTGCCGAAGAGAATGGCCAGCGTCACGGCGAGAAACAGCGACGTCTGCGAGGCCTTGAGCGTCTGCCGCTGCGAGCGCAGCTGCACGAAGTTGCGGTTGGCGATGATCGACTCGTCGATCATGCGGCTCATCGCGTTCGGCAGGAAGACGCCGGCGACGGCGATGTCGTGACCGGATCCGATCCGCGCGCCGGAGCGGATCCACTTGCCGCTCGGCGCCATGTCGATCTTCGTGCTCGCGCCGGCGCGCGCGGCGTCGGCGAAGAATCGCGCCGGCGGATCGGAGACTTCCTGGATCGGCGCGCGAGGATCGGCCTGGAACTTCACGAGCACGCCGTCGCGGTAGATCCCGGCGAGCTGCACGTTGTGGAACTGCAGGACGTGCAGGAACACCGAATCCATCTGCGCGGCGTCGCGGCTCGCCGGCGTCGCGGCAATCTCGCGCGCCGCACCGAGAGCTGTCGCCGCGGCCTGGTCCTGCGCCATCTGCGCAATCGCTTCGCCGTTGCCGAGGATCGTGCGGACGGGAGTGGTGAACCAGCGGTCGATCGAAACGCGCATCATGTCCGTCGCCACGAAGAAGAGCAGCGCCACCGGCAGCAGCGACGCAGCGACATACGTGACGACGAGCTTCGTCCGGAATCGCGAGCCGATGATGCCGCGCTGCCGCTCGAGCACGAGCTTCACCACTCCGCGCAGCAGCATGAACACGATGCCGACGATCAGCAGGACGTTGATGTTCCAGAGCACGAAGAGCAGCACCTGGCTCGACAGCGCTTCCGGCGTCAGCTCCTTCGCGCGCTGGATCACGTAGTAGACGAGGCTCGTCGCTGCGAGGATCAGGATCGGGACCGTGATGATGACGCGCGGGTCCTTGCGATACCGCTGAACGACGTCGCGCGCTTTCATGGCGGGCACTCCGGACACTGCACCCGCGTCTCCCGCCATCGCGTCGTGATCTCCCACGGCACGACGTAGAAGCGCCAGGACCGCGCGAGATCGGCGCGCACGGAAACCTTCAGCTTGTACGGACGGCGGTTTCCGATGTCGAAGAGGTCGCGCTCGTCGATCGACGTCATGCGCTTCTGCAGCGTCGGCAGATCGGAGAACGTCTCGGAGCGGACGAGCTTCCGGTCGCGGCGATAGTTGAGGAGGTACTCGCGAGTCACCGAGTTGAAGGTGCAGATGACTTCGATGCGCGAGCGGCCCACCGACTCGTCGAACCAGTTCGGCCGGTCGCGGTAGATCTCGACTTCGTACGTGAAGCTCGTCGGCAGCCCGCTCTGGAGCGCCTGCACCATCTCGCCGTTCTCGAACGCGCCGGTCAGCGCAAAGGCGACGGAGACTCTCTGCGCATGCGCAGTCGCGGTGAGGTTCTCGATCCGCGGATCGGCAGCGGCGAACGCTCCGGCTGCGAAGAGAAACGTCAGGACTGCGAACGAGATCCGAGCCACGTGTGGCTTTTTTACCACACCCGGAGCGAAAACGCTCTTACGCGAAGCTCTCGGCGGGGCGCGATCGCGGCGCGCGATCGCGGCGTTCTTCGTCGGCGGCGGTCGCGTGGAGGATCTTCTCGACGAAGCGCGAGTGCAGCGCATGACCGGCGCGGTGCGCGGTGATCTCGCCGATGATCGGCCTGCCGATCAAGGCGAGGTCGCCGAGGAGGTCGAGGATCTTGTGGCGGACGAATTCGTCGCGGAAGCGGAGCGGCCCGCTCACGATGCCGCGGTCGTCGAGAACGATGCAGTTCTCCACCGATCCGCCGCGCGCGAGTCCGGCGGCGCGGAGCTTCTCGACATCGCGGATGAAGCCGAATGTCCGCGCCGGCGCGATCTTGCGAAGGAAGTTGTCGTGCTCGAAGTCGAAGTGCATCGACTCCTTGCCGATGACGGGATGGTCGAAGTCGATCTTGTACTTCAGGACGAGGCGATTCGACGGCACGATGCGGATGCTCTTGTCGCCGTCGACGACCTCGATCGGCTCATGGATCCGAAGAACAGGAACCTCGGCGCCGAGCACGCGAACGCCGGCCGCATCGATCAGGTGCATGAACGGCAGCGCGCTGCCGTCGACAATCGGCACTTCCGGGCCGTCGATGTGAATGTCGACGTCGGTGATGCCGCAGGCCATGATCGCGGAGAGCAGATGCTCGACCGTGCCGACCGAGACATCGTCCTTCCCCACTGTGGTGGCGTAGTCGAGCGCGGTGGTGGACGCTTGCAGGGCCGGGATGCGCAGCCCGTGAAGGTCAGCGCGCACGAACGTGATGCCGCTGCCTGCAGTTGCGGGGTGAAGCGCGACTTTGGTGTAGATGCCGGAGTGGAGGCCGATGCCGGTGATGCTGACGTTTGTGTTGATCGTCTTTCGCTGGACGTACATGTCTACACCACCCCTGAGCAGGGTGGGTGCCATGCGTGGATGAGGC
>DASWBH010000354.1:0-2315 GCA_036390755.1 Thermoanaerobaculia bacterium | reverse complement strand
TTTCACTTTCTCGCGCCCGCGGGCGGAAAGATCTTCGGCGCCGTGTTCCTCGGCGACGGTTCTTACAAGCTGACGCCGGCGACGCCTGCCGAAAAGCGACAGCTCCGCCTCGTGACGCGCGAATCGAGTCTCGACGTGCTCACCGACCGGTTCGACGAGCTGGTGCTGCTCTTCACCGACAGCACGGCCGAGGAGATCGAGAAGCACGCCGCGGCGAAGAGCGGAGCGGCCGATGCGCACGCGGTGCAGGTCTACGAGAGCTACCTCGACTGGCAGAAGAAGAAGCTCAGCACAAACCTGCATCTGAGGATCCTCGAGGATTTCCTCAACCGGCCCGACCGTCACGACGGCGTGTTTCTCGCGAAAGTGGACGGCAAGAAATACGCGCCCGCGCTCATCGCCATCGACCCGCTGGGCATCTCGAATCTCGCCGCAAAGTTCGGCTCGTTCAGCGGCGACGAAGTCGCGTTCGTGTCGCTCGATAAAGAGAATCCCGGCTTCTGGTATCTGTGCACCGCCGCGAAAAACGCGGTGAACGGACGCAGCAGAGCGATCACTCCGATCGCCGACGCGCTTCATTACGACATCACCACGACGATCGACGGGCAGCAGATCGACGGCAGGACGACCATCCGCTTCACTGCGCTCGAGGACGGCATTCGCGTTCTGCCGCTGAACATCCTGCCGAAGCTCAAGATCCGATCGGCGAAGCTCGGCGGCGCGGCGCCCGCGGAACTCGCATTCGTGCAGGAGGACGTCGACGCGGGTGTTTTCGCGCGCCTCTTTCAGGACGAAGTGGCCGACTCCGATGCCGCCGTGGTGTTCCCGACGCCGTTGAAGAAGAACGAGCCCGTCGAGATCACACTCGAGTACGGCGGCAGCGGCGTCCTGCAGTCCTATTCGGCCGGCTACTCTGTTCGCGCCCGCGAAAGCTGGTATCCGAACCTCGGCACGTTCACCGATCTCGCCACGTACGACCTCGAGTTCCGCTATCCCAAACGCAACGGCCTCGTCGCCGTGGGCACTCTCGTCGGCGAGACCGTCGACGGCGGCCGGAAGGTGGCGCGGTGGAAGAGCGACGTTCCCATCCGCGTCGTCGGCTTCAACTACGGCACGTTCGAAAAGGTGGTGCGGCACGATGATCCGAGCGGCATCGACATCGAGATCTACACCGACAGGATGTGGACGAAGCTGGCCGGCGATACGGCCGCCGACGCGATGAATGCGGCGCGGACCGCGACCGCATTTTTCGGCCGCGCGCCGTACTCGCGCGTCGCGGTCGCGCAGCAGGTCGAGTGGGGTTTCGGGCAGTCATGGCCGACGCTCGTCTACCTTCCAACGCTCGCTCTGACCACATCGACCGAACGCGCGTTCGGTATGGAGGGGCTCGACCCGGCGAGCCGCTACGGCGTGAACGAGTTCGCGAAGACCGTGACGTGGCACGAGATGGCCCACCAGTGGTGGGGCCACGAGGTCGGTTGGCAGACGTATCGCGACCAGTGGCTCTCGGAAGGGTTCGCGGAGTTCACGGCCGCGCTCGTGCTGCAGTTCACCGAGTCGTTCCGTTCGTACGATACGTTCTGGGAGCAGCGGCGGCTGCACATTCTCCTGCGAAGGGGAGAAATTCCTAACGACCAGGCCGGTCCGATCAGCCAGGGATACCGCCTCTACTCGCGCAGCGCGCCCGCCGCGCCGACGGTGATGATGTACGAGAAGGGCGCCTACGTGCTGCAGATGCTCCGGATGATGATGCGCGACCCGACGAAGAAGAATCCCGATGAAGGATTCATGGCCATGATGAAGGATTTCGCGCAGACGTATGCGGGGAAGAATCCTTCCACCGCGGACTTCGAGGCCGTGGTCGAACGTCACATGACCGCGCCGATGGACGTGGCGGGCGACCATCGCATGGCTTACTTCTTCGATCAATGGGTCGATGGAACCGAGATTCCGCGGTTCAAGAGCACGCTCCAGGCGACTCCATCTGCCGGCGGCAAGTACCGCATCAGCGGAACGGTCGCGCAGGAGAACGTGTCGGCCGGCTTCCGGACGCTCGTGCCCGTCTACCTCGACTTCGGCGGCGACAAGCTGGCGCGCCTCGGCCAGATCCGGCTGGTGGGACAGACGCCGACGACCATCGACGTCGAAGTGGCGCTGCCGTCAGCGCCGCGAAAGATCGTCGTCAACGCGCTGCACGATGTGCTCGCGCGCGATTGACTCACTTCGCCGGCAACACGCCGACTTCGCGGAACAGCGCCGCCGCGTCGTACATCCTGCCGTCCTTCAACGTTATCCGGACGCGGCGGATATTGCTG
>DASWBH010000353.1:0-5047 GCA_036390755.1 Thermoanaerobaculia bacterium | reverse complement strand
GCGGCTTCGCGGCGCTTGAGCAGATCCTCGAGCGAGAGGCGTGCGCTCGACGGCAGCGAGAACAGCGCGAACTGGTTGACGATGCGTTCATCGAGCGACGGCGGTTCGAAGAAGAGGACGAAGTCATGCTTCGTCAGCGAGTCGAATTCCTCGAGGGTGGTCGCGACGCGATTGAGCATCTCGGTCGTGAAGATGTTGACGTCGTGCTTCGTCAACACCTCGCGCAACGGCTTCGGCAGCATCTCGTTCGTCTCGCGGAAGTCGACGCACCAGATCGCGCCGTCGGTATCGAAGTGCCGGAGGTCGTACGTCGCGAAGTGCATTGCCACGTACGGTGAGTAGGTCCAGTCCAGCAGACGCGTCGGAAGCCCGTGATGCTTCGCGAGCGACAGCCAGTTCCAGACCCAGTCGCCGTGTACCGGGCTGCGCAAGGCGTATTTGCGGAAGCTGGTCAGCAGGTGAATCTCGTGATCTTCGAATCCACCGGTCTGCAGGCTCGTCTCGAGACCGTGCGACACACGCGGCGCCCCTCGAAACACAAAATTCGAGCGGAAGCGAGAGAGCCCGCCCTGCCACGAGTTTTCGAAGACGGCCTGCTGCAGCTCGAGCCAGCTCGATACGCGGATGTCGCTCATCGCAAACTTGCCAGCAACTCCTGCACCGCCGCGTCCAGCTGCGAGTCTTTGCCGGCGTACCACTCGCCGATCTGCTTCTGCACGAACCGGTCGACGGGCCGCGGATGCATCTCCATGTCCTGCCCGTGCGCATCGGTGATCCGGATGAACGGCAGGCGCAGCGTCGTGCCGTCGACGAGGTCCACGCCGGTCGTGTAGATGATCCAGCCGGCGGTCGGCTCGCCGACGACCTTGCCCAATCCGAGCGAGCGGTAGCCTTCCGTGAAGTCCTCCGCGTCCGACAACGAGTGCCGGTTGGTCACGAGCACGGTGGGCTTCTCGAGCGATCTCTGTCCGAGGAGCGTGCGGGCGGGGGCGGAGGGGAAGTCGCGCGGCGTCATCGTGAGATAGGGCCGCCGCGCGAGGACGTCGATCGCGTAGACGTTCACGAATCCGCCGTTGTTGTTGCGGATGTCGACGACGACGCCGTCCTTCGAGCGATTCTCCGCGTCCAGATCGACGAACAGGCGCTCGAGCGAGGGATACGACATGTCGGGCATGTGTACGTAGCCGAGCCGGCCGTTGCTGATGCGGTTGACGTAATCGCGGTTCGACTCGACCCACGCGCGATACGTCAGCCCTTTCTCGTCGTTGTTGCGGATCGGCTGCAGCGTGACGTCGTGGTGGCCGGTGTCCGTGCCGATGACGCCGAGCACGATTCGCTTCCCGATCTTGTAATCGAGCAGCTGGTCGAAATTCGTCTGCCGCGTGACCGGCTGGCCGTCGACCGAGTCGATCGTCTCGCCGACGCGGATCTTCGCGACGTCAGCCGGCGACAGCGGGATGACTTCGGAGACGCGCAGACGTCCGCTGCGCTCGTACTCGTCCCGATCGAAACGAACGCCGATCCGGCCCGTGCTGGTGCGCACGATCTCCTGCGGACCGAACGCGCCGAGATGCGAGGCGTTCAACTCGCCGACCATGAGCGAAAGGAGCCGGCGGAAGTCGTCGGGTGTTCGCGCCGCCGCGACGTGCGGAGCGACGCGCTCGCGCACGGCGGTCCAGTCGACGCCGTGCATCGCCGGATCGAAAAAGTTGTCATGCAGGTAGGTCCACGCCTGGCGGAACGCCTCATCGCGCTCGCGCGTGAAGTCGACATCCATCTCCGCCGTCGCGGCGACGGGACGCGTCTTCGGAGGGTCGATCGTCGCGGCGACGATCTTTCCGCCGTCGAGGTAGTAGACCTCTTTGCTGTCCGATGAGAACTGCAATGACCGTTTACGTCCGCTCGTCGCGCTGAGCTGCTTCGGCACCGGACGGTCGGTGGCGAGCTCGTCGATCGAGTAGACGTAGACGTTCTCGTCGTCGCCGACGCTGGCGACGAAGGTGACCCACTTGCCGTCGGCGCTGATCGAGACCTGACTGGCGTCAAGTGCAACTGGGAGGAGACGAAGGCGCTCGCGGATCGACGTGAAGTCGACCTGCACGTCGACAGGCTTTTTCTTCGCGGGCGCCGGGGTCGTCTTCTCTTCGAGCTTCGCCGCTGCTGCGGGCTGCGCTTCCTTGTCGTCAGGTTTCTTCTCCGGCTCGCGGAAGAGATCCCGGAACTGATCCTCCCGGAACTTCGGCGTCGTCGGCACGAGATCGACGCGCGCGATCCGATTGTTCTCGGTTCGCTGGCCGGTGCTCATCAGGAGGAACTTGCCGTCGGGACTCCAGCTGATCGAGTCGGTGAACGTGTTCGCGATGAACGAGACCGGGTGGGCGGTGCCGCCGCCGGCGGGAACCACCCACGCGTTCCGGAACATGCTCTGGCCGTAGTCGAGATACGCGATCCACTTGCTGTCGGGCGACCACTCGAACGGGCGCTCCGATCCGATCGGCGGCCGGTCGAAATGCGCGGGAACGAGCGAGCGAGTCTGTCCTGTCGCGACGTCGAGGAGCACGAGCTCGCGCCCGTTCCGCTGCAATGCGATCGTCTTGCCGTCCGGTGAAAAGCGCAGGACGTCATCGGCGGCGTCGCCCCGCGTGAGCTGCTTTTCGCGCTCGGTCCCGAAATCGAATTGAAAAAGGTGCGGCTGACCGTCGCGATCGGAGACGTAGACGACTGAGCGGCTGTCGGGACTCCAGACCACCTGCGACTCGACCGCGCTCGTGTTCGTCACGCGCACGGCGTCGCCGCCATCCTTCGACGAAGCAGCCCAGATTTCCCCGCGCGCGGCGAACGCGACTTTCTTGCCGTCGGGAGAGACAGCAAGATCTTCGAAGTGGTCGTTGAGACGCCGGTGCTCGACGCCCGCTGCGGCGGGCACGCCGCGCAGCGCCACGGGAATCTGCGAAGCATTGCCGCTCGCGGTGTCGAGCTTCCAGATGCCGAAGTCGCGCTCGAAGACGATTGTCCTGCCATCGGCGGAGATCGAGGGCCAGAGCACGCGGCCATTCGTGAATTTCGTGACCTGCTGCGGCTGGCCTCCGATCGTCGTCGTCCAGATGTTCTCGTTTCCGCTGCGATCGGACATGTAGAACAGCCGGCGACCGTCCGGCGCCCACATCGCCCACGATTCCTTGGCGTCGTCGCCGGTCACCGGCTGATACGAATGCGACGAGGGATCGCGGAGGATCACGATCTGCGATTCGTCGATGTGCGAGTGGCCGTGCCGCCACCACTGCGCGCCGGCGAAACCGCGGGCGTTGAGCGCGATCGACTTGCCGTCCGGCGACGGCGCGGCGAAGAACTCGTTGACGTATCGCTCTGCGCTGACCTGCATTGGCGTGCCGCCGGTCGGGGCGACGCGCCAGATGTCGTTCATGCCGGAGATGTCGCGGCTCGATGACGAGAAGTAAACCCACTTGCTGTCGGGCGACCAGCCGTCGACCAGGTCGCGCGCGTCGTCCCACGTCAGCCGCCGCGTCGCTCCGGAGGCGAAGTCGAGGACGTAGACGTCGCCGTTGCCTGTGCGCGTCGACGTGAACGCGAGCATCTTTCCGTCGGGCGAATAGAGCGGACGGATCTCCATCGCCGCATCGGACACGAGCAGACGCGCTTCGCCGCCGCCGGTCGGAACGGTCCAGATGTCGCCGCCGGCGACGAACGCCACTTCGCGCCCCTCAGGCGAGATCCCCGGCTCGCTCAGCGCGGGCGCCGCCGTTTGCGCTGCGACTGCCGTGGAGAGGAGAAGCGTGATCGCAAGGAGAAGCCATCGCATGATGGCCGCGCATTATCGCGGAGAGACGGCCCTGGTCGCTACGAGGTCGTCCCGCGAGATCGGACGCCGTTCAGAAAGACCGTGTCGATCGTGTCGTAAGCGTGAATCGTCTTCAAAGGATCGCTGCGCAACAGGAGCAAATCGGCGCGCTTCCCGACTTCGATCGTTCCGACGTCCGAACTCAAGTGAAATGCTTTTGCGTTGTCGACTGTCGCGGCGCGCAAGATCCGCCCGAGCGGGACGCCCGCCTCGGCCCACCGCCCGAGCTCGAGCCGGCCGTTGAGTCCCGGAGGATTGCCGATGCCTTCGTTCGACGGCGTATCGGTTCCGAACAGGAGTCTCACGTGATCGCCGAGCATCAGTCGGAGTGTTGCCATCGCGCGCGAGGGTGCGATCGACATCGCCTTCTGTTCGCCGATGGGGCCGAGCATTCGAGCAATCGCGCTCCGATACTCCTCCGCCTGAGAGCGAGCAGCCGCTTCGCCTTCGCCGCTGGTCAGCCAGGCCAGGACCGTTGGAGGAAGCGATTCTGCCAGTCGCGGATCGCGCAGTATTGAGCGGTCAAAGATCGACTCATCGCCGAACACTGCCTGGAGCGTCGGCTGTACGGCCACGTGCGATGCCGCCGCCCGGCGGATGACTGTCCGCGCTTCCACCGGCGGGGTCGTGCTGTGGAGGTCGCCAGGCCAATGCCAGAGACCGTGCGCAATGACGTCGGCGTGCGCGTCCAGCGCTGCGCGCCAACTCTCGACGGCATTTGCATGAACGACGAATACGAGGCCGCGCGCGACGGATGCCGCCCGAAGTGCGTCGAGGGTCTGACGACTCGGCACCGGCCAGTGAGCAGCACCTCCAAAGCCGTGTTCGACAAATACCTTGACGCAGATTGCACCGGCGTCGGCGGCGCGCCGCACCGCGTCGGCCGGTGTGTAGGAGTTTCGGTCGAGCGCCGCCGGCCAGTGCTCCGATTGCGCCGGGTCGTAAACGAGGTTCACGCGATCGGCTTCAGCTTTGTCTTTCGGATTCGCGAACGACGGATACCCGCCGACGATCTCGACCGCCTGTCCGCAGTGGTAGTAGTCGGGATGGAGAGGAGCGCGATTGAACCAGGCAAGCGTCGCCGGCTTCGCGTTCAGATCCACCAGCGTCGTGAAGCCGAAGGCAAGATACGAGCGGGGGAGCTGCGACCGATAGTCCTCCAGCAGGCCGGGATGATCGGCGTCGACA
>DASWBH010000352.1:0-7549 GCA_036390755.1 Thermoanaerobaculia bacterium | reverse complement strand
GACCCAAGCCATCGAGGTTCTCGTCACTTGTCCCTTCGCCGTCCAACTCAGTTGTGAGCAGCTTTCATCCGTCTCCGCAATCGCGGTGAAAGCTGCGTAACGTCCTAAACGATACCACTGGCGATGAACGCAAACGCTGTGCGGGTGGGGGATGAGGGCGGGCTCGCTCGGGCCAGGCGCGTTAGCGGACACTCGTTGTCGCCGAATCTTCCGGCTCCTCCAATCCGTCCAGTGGACTCTGCACGCCGCTCGCGCCCAGGCCGAGGACGTGCGTGTAGATCATTGTCGTCTTCACGTCACTGTGGCCGAGCAGCTCCTGCACGGTCCGGATGTCGTGGCCCCCGGCCAGCAGGTGCGTCGCAAACGAGTGCCGCAACGTGTGCGGCCCCACCATCTTCGTGATCCCCGCCGCCCGCGCCGCCTTCTGCACCGCGCGCTGGATCAGATGCGGCCCGAGATGATGCCGCCGCACCGCGCCTGAGCGCGGATCCGTGCTCCGGTGCGCCGACGGAAACACCCACTGCCAGCTCCACGATCGCTCGGCATGCGGATATTTCACTGCCAGCGCGTCCGGCAGCCACACCGTCCCGAACCCTGCCACGGTCTCGCCATCGTGCAGCTCGCGCACACGCGCGAGATGCTCGCGCAACGCCGGCATGACCGCGCGTGGAAGCATCGTCGTCCGGTCCTTGTCGCCTTTGCCGTTGCGCACAGTGAGCTCGCCGCTCGCGAAGTCCAGATCCTTCACACGAACGCGCAGCCCTTCGAGCAGACGCACGCCGCTTCCGTACAGAATCCGCGCGACGAGCTGCGCCGTCCCGCTCATCGCCCCGATCAGCATCCGCACCTCGGCCCGCGTGAGCACGGTCGGAATGCGGATGCTGCGCGGCGCACGAACCAGGTCCTCCAGCCACGGCACCTCGTCGCCGAGAACTTCGCGATACAGAAAGAGCAGTGCGCTGAGCGCCTGGTTCTGCGTCGCCGCCGTTACGTTGCGCTCGACCGCGAGGTGCGAGAGGAACTCGTTGATCTCCGGCGCACCCATCGAGCTCGGATGCCGCTTCTTATGAAAGACGATGAACCGGCGCGCCCAGAGGACGTACGACTCCTCCGTGCGAATGCTGTAGTGCTTCGTCCGCAGAGTCACGCGCAGACTGTCGAGAAGCTTCACGCGGCCGAGGATCCCTCGGAGGTGGACGGGGCGCAAGAACTTCTACGGGGAGTGGAGAGCCCCTCATCCGCCGCTCCGCGGCACCTTCTCCCCGCGGCGCGGGGAGAAGGGGGAACGCGGGGGACTATTCCTGGCCGAAGCGCTTGATGTCTTCGGCGACTTCCGTCGTCGTCTCGACCGGGCCCGCGCCCTGAACCATGATGCGGATCTGCTCGACGACTTCCGGATTCGCCAGCGTGGTGACGTCGCCCACCGGCATCTTGTTCGAGATTGACGCCAGCACGCGCCGCATGATCTTGCCGGAGCGCGTCTTCGGCATGTCGGAAACGATCTGCACGCTCTTCGGACGCGCGATCTTGCCGATCAGCTTTTCGATCTCCGCGACGATGGCGCGCTTGATCTGCTCGGTCGGCTGCACCCCCGGTTTGAGCGCGACATACACCTCGGGCACGCGGCCGCGCGACTCGTCGGCGACAGGAACGACCGCCGCCTCGGCGACCTGCGGGACGACCAGGCACGCCGACTCCAGCTCTTTGGTTCCGAGGCGGTGGCCGGCCACGTTGATGACGTCGTCGACGCGGCCGAGGATGCGGAAGTAGCCGTCGGGCCCTTCCATGGCGCCGTCGCCGGCGAAATACGGCCAGTCGCGCCAGTCCTTGCTGTTCGTGTTCTTCACGTACTTCGCGTAATACGTCTTCACGAAGCGATCGGGATCTTTCCAGATCGTCTGCATGATGCCCGGCCACGGATTGCGGATGCAGATGTTGCCGGCCCTGGTGCCGCGCGGGACCTCTTTGCCTACTTCGTCAAAGATGACGGGGTGAATGCCCGGGACGCCCGGTCCGGCGCTGCCCGGTTTCATCGGATCGAGCGCCGGCTTGGTGCTGCAGAGGAATCCGCCGGTCTCGGTCTGCCACCACGTGTCGACGATGACGGCGTTCTTCTTGCCGACGAAGTCGTAATACCAGCGCCACGCTTCCGGCTCGATCGGTTCGCCGACCGTGACCATGAGCTTGAACTTGATCTTGTACTTCGCCGGCTCGTCGGGACCGAGTTTGCGCAGCATGCGGATGGCCGTCGGCGCGGTGTGGAAGATGTTCACGCCGAACTTCTCGGCAATGCGCCACGTCCTGCCGGCGTCGGGATACGTCGGGACGCCTTCATAGAGGATGCTGGTGGTGCCGAGGGCCAGAGGACCGTAGACGATGTAGCTGTGGCCGGTGATCCAACCGATATCGGCCATGCACCAGTAGACGTCGTCCTGATGAATGTCGAGGATGTATTTCGCCGTACCGGTGACGTAGGCGAGATATCCGCCGGTGCCGTGCTGCACGCCTTTTGGCTTCGCGGTCGTACCGCTCGTGTACATGAGGAACAGCGGCGCGGTCGAATCCATCTGCACGGGCTCGACGCGTCTTCCGGCGTACTTCTTCAGGACGTCCTGCGTGAAGAAGTCGCGGCCGTCGACCATCTTCGTCTTCGACAGGTATTTGCCGTCGTGACGCCGCCAGACGAGAACCTTGTCGACGTTCTGCCCTTCCGCTTTCGCGGCTTCGATCGCCTGGTCGACTTTCTCCTTGTGATCGACGACCTGGCCGCTGCGGTAGTAGCCGTCCATCGAGACGAGCACGTGGCTGCCCGAGTCGGCGATGCGCTGTCCGCAGGCCGCGCCGCTGAATCCGCCAAAGACGACGGAGTGGATGACGCCGAGCCGCGCGCAGGCGAGCATCGTGATCGGAAGCTCGGCGACGAGAGGCATGTGGATCGTGACGCGGTCGCCGCTCTTCAGCCCGCAGAAATCGCGCAGCAGCGCGGCCATCTCGTTCACGCGGTCGTGCAGCTGCTGATACGTGATCGTCTGCGTGGGCTCCTGTTCGAGCTCGGGGACGAAGATGTACGCGGTCTTGTTCGCGAGCCTGGGGAGGTGCCGGTCGAGGCAGTTGAAGCTGGCGT
Source organism: Thermoanaerobaculia bacterium (assembly GCA_036390755.1). GTDB lineage: Bacteria > Acidobacteriota > Thermoanaerobaculia > Gp7-AA8 > Gp7-AA8 > DASVHS01. The sequence continues at coordinate 4,425 of DASWBH010000352.1, read as the reverse complement.
TGATCTTCCCGCCGGCGAACCACTTCCAGAACGGCGGGTTGCTGCTGTCGAGCGTCTGGTCCCACTTCTTGTACCAGGTCAGCATCTCGGCGTATTCGTTGAAGCACTGGGGGAAGTTCTCGAGCGAGAATCGCTTGTCGATCGAGGGGTCCTTCAGGTTCGCCTGCGCGACGAAGCTGGCCGGCGGCTGGATGGAGGCCTCTTCTTTCCAGTGAACGGCAATCTGTGCTTCGGTGAGGTCGAGAGTCGACATGGATACGGCTCCTTTCGAGTGCGTAACGCTATGACTTACCGGCCGTGGTTGCAACGTGCGGGTATCCGATGGTGCCGAGCCCGGTTGCGATCTCGTCGAGCGTGGCCGGGTCGTCGATGGTGGCCGGCACGTTGTACGGCGTTCCGTCTGCAATCTTCTTCATCGTGCCACGCACGATCTTTCCCGACCGCGTCTTGGGCAGGCGCTTCACGATCAGCGACTGCTTGAACGAGGCGACCGGGCCGATCTTCTCGCGGACGAGCCCGATCAATTCCGAGCAGATCGTCTTCTGGTCGCGCTTCACGCCCGATTTGAGGACGATGAAGCCGACCGGCACTTCGCCTTTGATCTCGTCGGCCACGCCGACGACCGCGCATTCGGCGACGTCGGGATGCGAGGCCAGCACTTCCTCCATCGCGCCGGTGGAGAGGCGATGGCCGGCGACGTTGATGATGTCGTCGGTGCGGCTCATGATCCAGAGGTATCCGTCGTCGTCGACGTAGCCGGCGTCGAGAGTCTTGTAGTAGCCGGGATAGGTCGCGAGATACGACCGCTCGAACTCGGGCTCGTTCTGCCAGAGCGTGGGCAGGCAGCCCGGAGGCAGCGGAAGCTTGATGACGATGTTGCCGATGTCGCCGCGCTTCACTTCGCGGGCGCGGTCGTCGATGATGCGGACGTCGTAGCCCGGCACCGCTTTCGTGCACGAGCCGGGTTTGACCTTCTCCATCTCGATGCCGACGCAGTTCGCGCCGATCGGCCAGCCGGTCTCGGTCTGCCACCAGTGATCGATGACGGGCCGGTTGAGTTTCGACTCGGCCCACAGCAGCGTATCGGGATCGCAGCGCTCGCCGGCGAGGAAGAGATAGCGGAACTTGCTGAGGTCGTATTTCTTGATGAATTCGCCGTTCGGATCGTCGCGCTTGATGGCGCGGAACGCCGTCGGCGCGGTGAAGAGCACCGACACGTTGTGCTGCGAGATCACGCGCCAGAACGCGCCGGGATCGGGCGTTCCGACCGGCTTGCCCTCGTAGAGGATGGTCGTGCAGCCGTGGAACAGCGGCGCGTACACGATGTACGAATGGCCGACGACCCAGCCGATGTCCGATGCCGCCCAGTACACCTCGCCGGGCTCGACGCCGTAGATGTGCTGCATGCTCCACTTCAGCGCGACGAGATGTCCACCGTTGTCGCGCATGACGCCCTTCGGCTGGCCGGTGGTGCCCGATGTGTAGAGGATGTAGAGCGGATCGGTCGCCTCGACCGGAACGCAGTCGACCGGCTTGGCGGACGCGTTGACGTCGTTCCAGTCGAGATCGCGTCCCGGCGTCATCGACGCGGTGACCTGCGGTCGCTGCAGGATGACGCAGTGCTCCGGCTTGAACGGCGAGATCGCGATGGCTTCGTCGAGCAGCGGCTTGTACGGGAGCACGCGGCCGGGCTCGAGACCGCACGATGCGGAGACGATCACTTTCGGCTTCGCGTCGGCGATGCGCTTGGCCAGCTCGTTCGCTGCGAATCCGCCGAAGACGACCGAATGCACGGCGCCGATGCGCGCGCACGCGAGCATGGCCACGACGGCTTCCGGCACCATCGGCATATAGATGATGACGCGATCGCCCTTGCTGACATTGAGCTGAGTCAGCGCGCCGGCGAATCGCGCCACGGAATCGCGGAGCTCGCGATACGTGAACGAGCGGACCGTGCCCGCCAGAGGGCTGTCATAAATCAGCGCCTTCTGCTCTCCCCGGCCGTTCTCGACGTGAAGGTCGAGAGCGTTGTAGCAGGTGTTCGTCAGGCCGCCTGTGAACCAGCGGTAGAACGGCGCTCGGGAGCGGTCGAGCACGCGATCCCATTTCCGGAACCAGTGGACGTCCTTTGCGGCGTCAGCCCAGAAACCTTCCGGATCGTTGATGGAGCGTGCGTAAACCTGGTCGAAGGTCTGTGACATAGAGCCATCCTTTCGCGAGTGCCCCGTACGCTGCCTGTGTGACGGAACGCAGGCTAGGAGAGGAATCACAAGGCGGTGTGCGGACAATCACGCCGCCTCGTCATTCCGAGCGACAGCGAGGAATCTGGGCGGGGGGCGGATCTCGTTGCGCGCGCCCACCGCCCGGATCCCTCGCTCTCGCTCGGGATGACAAAAAGGGCCGGCTCGAAAGCCGGCCCCTCTCCGTTGTTCGTGTGCCTTAGCCGACTGGCCGCGCTTCTTCTGCTTCCTTCCAGATCTCGACGCGGTGGCTCTCGTTGAGAGCGAACGTTCCGACGAGGAACGTCATCAGTGCCACGGCGATGACCCAGTACAGGCCGGCGTACCTGTTGCCCGTCTCGGCGACGAGCACTCCAGCGATCAGCGGCAACGTGCCGCCGAACCAGCCGTTGCCGATGTGGTACGGCAGCGAGAACGACGTATAGCGGATCTTGGCGGGGAAGGCCTCGATCAGGAACGCCGCCATCGGGCCGTAGACCATCGTCACGTAAATGACCTGAATGAACACGAGGATCGTCAGCACGACCATGTTCGGATGCTTCGGATCGGCAGCGGCCGCACTCATGGCCTTGTAGATCGGCAGAAGAGTGATGGCCGCGATCAGATTGCCGGCCATCATGATTTTCAGACGGCCGATCTTGTCCGACAGCGAGGCGAACACCGTGAAGAACGGCATGCCGAAGAGAATGGCGATGGCCACGACGATGGACGACTTCACGATGTCCATCTTCAGGACGCTCTGCATGAACGAGAGCGCGTAGAACTGGCCCGTGTACCAGACGATGCCCTGCCCGGCCGTCGCGCCGAAGAGGACGAGCAAAACGATCTTGAAGTTCTTCCAGTTGCCGAAGCTGTCCTTCAACGGCGCCAGCGACGTCTTTCCCTGACTCTTCAGAGAAGCGTACAGCGGTGATTCTTTGAGCTTGAGGCGGATGTAGAGCGACATCGCCACGAGGATGATCGAAAGGAGGAACGGAATGCGCCATCCCCACGCCTTGAAGTCTGCATCCGGCATCATCGCCTTGATCCCCAGCACGACGCCGAGGGAGACGAACAGGCCGAGGGTTGCGGTGATCTGGATGAAGCTGGTGTAGAAGCCGCGCTTGTTGTCGGGAACGTGCTCGGCGACGTAGACGGCCGCACCGCCGTACTCACCGCCGAGTGCGAGGCCCTGCAGGAGGCGCAGGCCGAGCAGGATGATCGGAGCGGCGATGCCGATTGCGGCGTAGGTCGGCAGCAGGCCGATGAGGAACGTGGACAGACCCATGATCGACAGCGTGACCATGAACGCGTACTTGCGTCCGATGAGGTCGCCGATCCTTCCGAAGACGATCGCGCCGAACGGACGGACGATGAATCCGGTTGCAAACAGGGCCCAGGTCTTGATGAGATCCCACGTCGGATCCTTGCCGGGGAAAAGGAGCGCGGACATGACCGCGGCCAGACTTCCGAAAATATAAAAGTCGTACCACTCGATCATTGTGCCGAGACCCGAGGCGAAGATGATCCGCTTGATCGGGTACTCGGCCCGTCCCGCCGTGGTGCTTGCAACCCCGGCGGGTGCAGGTACGGTAATGTCAGTCATACCTTCCTTCCTCCTTTAGTAATAGAAGAACTGCACTTGCACGGTGTACTCGTTGGTCGTGGTCCCCACGCGCGGTGAAACACGTGAGTACGCCGCCTTGACGTTGAAGTTGTTGCCGCCTGGGAACCAGGTCAGGCCGACCTGCTGGCGGTTGTTGTCGCGGCCGTTGTTGGCGCTGGCGCGGAAGTCCTGCTTCTCCAGGCGGCCCCACGGCATGATCTTGAACTGCGAGATGTAGTAGCCGAGCTGCATCGTCGCGGCCTTCTGTTCCGGAATTGCGGTCGCGCCGGTGGCGAAGGTCGTTCCGCCGTCGAAGGCGAGGAGCGTCAGCTCGGCGTTCACTGCGTCGCGTGACACGGGAGTCGCAGGGGGCGGAGTTGTGGCCGGCGCAACGCCGATAGGCAGCGAGATGAATGCGTCGGCGGAGTAGCCCTTGTAGTCGGCCTGATGGTCGATGCCGCCGCCGAACTGCAGCACTTTCTTGTTTCCGAGGTACACGCCCGGATAGGTGTAGCCGCTCTCGGTTTCCCATGGGTTGTAGGAGAGCCGTGCGGTTTCGCGCAGCGAGTTGCGCGAGCCGGTCTGGCGCGCTCCCTGGAA
>DASWBH010000351.1:0-6918 GCA_036390755.1 Thermoanaerobaculia bacterium | reverse complement strand
CAGATCGGCGACGTCATCTCGAACGGCAAGGCAAAGATGCCCGCCTTCAAGGGAAAGCTGACCGCCGAAGAGATCAAGGCCCTCGTCGGCCACATCCGCACGTTCAAGAAGTAGCGCAACACGACACGAGCCCCGGCTTCGGCCGGGGCTCTCCTACCGTCTCGCAATCACGAACAATGTCACGTCATCGGACGGCGCAGCGTCGCCGATGAACGTGTGCACGTGCTCGTCGATGGAGTCGAGGAGCTCCGTCGCCGCCGCGCCATGATGGCCGGCGAGCAATGACTCGATCGCCTCGAGTCCAAGCTGCTCCTCGGCCGCGTTCTCCGCCTCGGTCACGCCGTCGGTGAAGAGCACGAGCGAGTCGCCGTCTTCGAGCTGCACGGTCTGGTTGCGGTATTGCGCGTGCGCGAAGAGTCCCACCACGAGATCGGTGAGCCGGAGCCGCTCGACGCCTGACCGCGTGATGACGAGCGGCGGAACGTGCCCGGCATTTGCGAAGTCGATCACGCCGGTCGCCGGGTTCAGCACTCCGGCGACGAGCGTCACAAATTTCGTCGGCGCTGTTTTCGGCGCGAGCGTCAGGTTCAGCTCGCGGACGAGGTCCGCCGGCGACGGATCGGTCCGCGTGAAAATGTTGAACGCGGTCGCCAGGCCGGCCATCACGAGCGCAGCCGTGACGCCTTTCCCGCTCACGTCCGCGATGATGAAGTACATGCGTCCGTCGGGCCGCACGATCACGTCGTAGTAGTCGCCGCTCACCGTCTTGCACGGCTTGTTCGAGCCCGCGAAGCCGTAGTGCTCGATCACGGGCAGCGCCGCCGGCAGCAAACGGCTTTGAATCACGTATGCGGTGCGCAGCTCTTCGTCGATCTTCGCCTTTGCGATCGCCTCTTCGCGCAGACGCGTCGTCTCGAGCTTGGCCGCGGCGAGCATCGCGATCTGCGCGATCAGGTGCACGTCTTCGTGCGTGATCGCGCCGCGCGCGGCGAGAAAGTCGAGGTAGAGCACGCCGAGGACAGCGTCGCCGACGATGAGCGGAGCGCAGACGGCGGAGCGGATGTGCTGGCCGATGATCGACTCGGCGCGCGCGATCTTGTCGTCAGGCGCGGTGTCGACGAACGAGACGACGTTGCGCTCCTCGATGACCTGCCCGAGGAGCGTGTGGCTGATCGTGAGCTCCATCGAATCGGTCGCATTGCTGCGCCGAACGCGGACGTTCTGAAACTTCGCTCCGTCCGCGCCGAGGAGGGCGAGCGCGGCGCGCGAGGGCGAGAGCAGGAACATCACGCGGTCGAGGATGAACTCGAAGAGGTCCTCCATCGGCCGGTCTTCGATGAATTGCGAGGCGAGCGAGGCGAGGACGGCGGTGCGCTCGCGGCTGCGGTCGAGCTCCGCGATGGCGTCGCGCAGCGGGACGATGAGCTTCGTCGCGTGGGAGTTGCTGTTGACGGGGATGAACTGCGGCGGAGGCTCGGAGTCGGCCGCATCGAACACGACTTCGCTGTCGCCGAGGACGATGCGGTCGCCGGGGCTGAGCGCGACCGGGTGCGTGAGCTTTGTGCCGTTCAGCAGCGTACCGTTGACGCTGCCGCAGTCGCGGACCAGCCACTTCCCGTCATCAAAGACGATCTCGGCGTGGCGGCGTGAGAGGAAACGGTCGCGGATGGGAATGGTGCAGTCGGAGGCGCGGCCGAGGGTGATCGTCTGCACCGGCAGCGCCACGCGCGTCGGCGCGAGATTCGGCTGGTAGACCGTGAACTTCACGCTCCGGGGCTCCGTTGTCATGGATCGGGCGATTATAAGATCGCCCGCTGCGTGAGGCGAGCCGAGGTTGTGCGGTACTGGGCGCCGGCGGTGGTCTGGTCCACGGTCCTGCTGCTGATGTCGGGTAAGGCCGGCGGGACGCCGGTGACAACCGTTCTCATCCACTCGTTCCTGGCGGTCACGTTCGGACCGGTCGACGAAACGACATTCGAGGTCCTGCAGTTCATCGTCAGGAAGACCGTCCACGTCCTCGCGTATGGCCTCGCGGCGTACCTCGACTTCCGCGCCGTTCGCGGAAGCGCGCACGGCTGGACGCTGCGCTGGTCGCTCGCCGCAGTCGCGCTCGCGGTCGTCGTGGCGTCGCTCGACGAGTGGCACCAGGCGTACGTGCCGGGCAGGACCGGGACACCGCTCGACGTGGTCATCGATGCGTGCGGAGCCACGCTCGCACAGATTGCTCTTCGGCTAACAGGTAACAGGTAACCCGTTACCGATTAGGATTCGCGGCCATGAAACGTTTACTGAGCACGTTAGCAGTCCTGCTGCTCGCCGCCGCAGCGCTGGCCAGGCAGCCAATCACACACGAAACGCTCTGGCTGATGAAGCGGGTTGGCGCGCCGAAGATCAGCCCCGATGGCAAGTGGGTCGCGTTCTCTGTCACCGATCCTTCGTACGACCCGAAGGAGCAGTCGAGCGATCTCTGGCTCGTTCCCGCGGACGGCAGCGCGAAGGCGCACAAGATCACCTTCACGAAAGCGACGGAGAGCGACGCCGTCTGGTCGCCGGACTCGCGCCGCATCGCGTTCACGACGAAGCGCGAAGGCGACGAAGCGAACCAGCTCTACGTGCTCGACATCGTCGCAGGCGGCGAAGCGCAGCGGATGACGAGCATTGCCGGCGGCGTCTCATCGCCGAAGTTCAGCGATGACGGACGGAACGTGCTCTTCGTCAGCGCGGTGACGCTGCATGACATGAAGGACCGCAAGGCCAACGTGCGCGTCTACGAGTCGTTCCCGATCCGCAACTGGGATCGCTGGATCGATCCGAACAAGCAGGTGCACCTCCTCGTGCAGCCGCTCACCGACGGCGCGAAAGCGAAGGACATTCTGGCGGGCACGCAGCTCGTCGCCAACCCCGGTTTCAGCGGGACGCCGCAAGGCGAAGGCGGCGAGACCATCCGCGCGGTGTGGTCGCCCGACGGACAGTCGATCGTGTTCGGCGTGACGACGTCGCGCAACACGGCCGCGTACGCGGAAGTCGGCGTCGATCTATTCCGCGTCCGCGCAGACGGCGGCGAGCCGGAGCGCATCGCCGCCGGCGGCGGCAGCTATGGCGATCCGACGTTCAGCCGGGACGGCCACACGCTGTACGCGACGTTCACTCCGGACAACAAGCTTCCGTACAACAATCGGCGCCTCGTCGCCTACGACTGGCCGTCGATGACGAACCGCCGTGAAATCGTCGGACAGCCGTTCGACCGCTCCGTTTCCGACTACGCGATCACCGCAGACGGCGCCACGATCTACTTCACCGCCGAGGACTCCGGCCTCGAGAAGATCTACATCGCTTCAGCAAGAGGCCGCGACGCGCATCTCGCGATCGAGCCCGAGCGCGGCGTCTACACCGACCTCGAGATCGCAGAGAAGGCGCCGTCGCTCGTGATGGTCGGCCGCTGGGGAAGCTCGGTCGATCCGCAGGAGATCGTCCGCATCGACCCGTCGACGAAGACGCGGCGCAGCCTGACCGACTTCACCGTCGCCGCCGCATCGCAGCTCGACTGGCAACCGCCGCAGCACTTCTGGTTCACGAACAAAGACGGCATGCGCGTTCACAACATGATCGTCGTGCCGGAGAACTTCGATGCAGCGAAGAGGTACCCGCTCTTCGTGCTCATCCACGGCGGCGCGGCGAACATGTGGCGCGATCAGATCTCGCTGCGCTGGAATTACCACCTGCTCGCGAAGCCCGGCTACGTCATGGTCATGACGGACTACCGTGGCTCGACCGGCTACGGCGAGAAGTTCGCGCAGGCGATTCAGAACGATCCGCTGCGCGGTCCCGGCGACGACGTCAATCAGGGTGCGGACGAAGCGGTCAAGCGCTTCCCGTTCATCGACGGCACGCGGATGATTGCGGGCGGCGCGAGCTACGGCGGTCATCTGGTGAACTGGCTCGAGGCGACGACGACGCGCTACAAGGCTCTGATCAGTCACGCCGGTCTTGCGACGCTGCAGACGCAGTGGGGAACCAGCGATTTCATGTATCACCGCGAGCTCATGGCCGGCGGCCCGTTCTGGGAAACGAGCAATCGGATCTGGATCGAGCAGAGCCCGTTGACGTATGCGAACCAGTTCCGCACGCCGATCCTGATGTCGGTCGGCGAGCACGACTTCCGCGTCCCGATGAACAACACGCTCGAGATGTGGGCCGCGCTGCAGCGCATGCGCGTACCGAGCAAGCTTCTTGTATGGCCGGAAGAGAATCACTGGATTCTCAACGGTGAGAATTCGCGGTTCTTTTACCAGCAGGTCTGGGATTGGATCGGAAAGTGGGTGAATACTCAGGTATGAAACGTCTTCTGGCAATTGCACTCCTCGTCGCGAGCGCCGCCCCAGCGTTCGCGAAAGAAGTCCTCCCCTTCATCGAAAACGATTTCTCGAAGGCTGTCGCCCGGGCCAAGACAACGCATGAGCCGATCTTCGTCGACGCCTGGGCACCCTGGTGACACACCTGTCGCTCGATGCGGGCTTACGTCTTCAGCGATAAGTCCCTCGAGCGATACGCCGGACGGTTCGTCTGGCTCAGCGTGAACACCGAAGACGAGAAGAACGCCGCGTTCCTGGCGAAGTATCCGATTCCTGCGGTGCCGACGCTGCTCGTGCTCGATCCGCGCGGCGAGAAGATCGTCAACCGCTATGTCGGCGGAGCGACCGTCGGCCAGTTGACGAAACTTCTCGACGACACGCTGCGCAAATCGGGGACCAGCGCCGACGCGATCGTGGCGACGGCGGACAAACTCGCGTCCGACGGCAAGCACGCCGAGGCGGCGAAACTCTACGAGCAAGCTCTCGCCAAAGCTCCGAAGGGTTGGCGGCGCTACGGCCGCACGGCGGAGTCGCTGTTGTTCTCGCTCAGCACGATTCCCGACAACGAGCGCTGCGCGAACGAGGCCGTCGATCTCCTCCCGCGCCTCGGGCACACGACCTCGTGGGCCAACGTCGCGGCGAGCGGTCTCGGTTGCGCGTCAGAGCTCGACGCGAAGAATCCGCATCGCGGGGAGTTGATGGTGCGCCTCGAGAAGCCGACGCGCCAGGCGCTCGACGATCCGAAGCTCGACCTTTCCGGCGACGATCGCTCCGGCCTCTACATCGCGCTGATCGGCGCTCGAGACGCCGTGAAGGACACCGAAGGCGCGAAGAAGCTGAAGCAGGACTGGGCGGCGTTCCTCGAGAATGCAGCGGCCGAGGCGAAGACGCCCGAGCAGCGAGCCGTGTATGACTCGCACCGCCTCTCCGCCTACATCGACCTCGGCACTCCGGAGAAGGCGATTCCCATGCTCGAGCAGTCGGAGCGCGATTTCCCCGAGGACTACAACCCGCCGGCGCGACTCGCGTTCGCGTACAAGGCGACGAAGGAGTACGACAAGGCTCTGGCCGCATCCGACCGCGCGCTCGCTCACGCATACGGACCGCGCAAACTGCTGATCCTCCGCCAGCGCGCGGACATCTACACGGCGAAAGGCGACAAGGACAGCGCGAAGAAGACCGTCACCGAGGCACTCGCATACGCGAAGCGGCTGCCGAAGGAGCAGGTCAGACAGACCACGATCGCAGCGCTCGAGAAGAAACTGAACGAGCTATCGCAGTGAGAGCGCACTTCCCGGCGGGAGCTCGGCCGAGTGGCGCGCTATGATCGGACGATGAACGAACCCGACACGAGCGTCCGCGAAGAGCCGACCGGTCTCGAAGACGTCAATGCCGAGCACGCGATGCAGTACAAGCTGCTCGCCGAGGCGGAGCGGCTGCTCGCGGCAGGCGACGGCGCCCGCGCGCGCGAAGTCGCGCAGCATTTGTATGACTACACCGAAGCGCACTTCGCATCCGAGCAGGTGCTCATGCGACTGCATTCGTATCCGCAATATCAGTCACACGTGCGCGAGCACGGCGAGCTGCTGGCGGCGCTTCATATCCTGATCGACGACTTGACCGGGAATGCGTCGACGGCTGCCGGCGCGCTCAGGCAGTGGTTATCGACTCATATCCACCACTCCGATCAGGAGTTCGTCGAGTTCGTGCAAGAAGAACCGCGAACGCGATGAGCGCGATCGCACTGATCGCGCGTCCGATGACGAACGACTCCGGACGATAGATCAGCCGCACGTTGTGCTTCCCCGCCGGGACGTACACGGCGAGCAACGCGCGATTGGCGATCTGCGTCTCGACGCGGCTGCTGTCGACATACGCGCGCCAGCCTTTCCATGAGGGCTCCGACAAGATGATCCAGCCGGCACGCTGCATCTCGGCCGTGAGCAGCAGTTCGCTGCCATGATCGATCGTCGTGACCCGGCCCGGCCCGTTGTCGCGTTGCTGCGCCGGCATCGCTGCGCGGACCCATGCGACGTCCGCGAAGTCGGTGGCGTGATCCATCTCGATGAGCTCGTCCGCCTCGCTGACGCCGAGGCGAATCGTGCGCGGGATGAATGCACGATCGAGTACGCGCGTGTTCTCGAACAGGCGCGCGCCGCGATCGCTTCGGACTTCCCGCCAGGAGTCAGGAACCGAAACAGCCTCGGATGCGATCGCATACCGCACGTTCAGCAGCGACAGGAACGGCCGCGTCAGATCGTCGACGCGGTTGAACCACACCGGCTGCGCCGCACACCAGAGCGGATACGTATCTGCGTAACGCTTCAGGGTCATCGGCTCGTAGCCGCGAACATCCTGCAGCCCGTACATCGCGCTGGTGCCCGGCGGGAACGAGTCGCCGACTCCTGCGATCCGGAACGGAGCGCTGTCCTTTCGCAACGGCTCGAGCAGCGGGATCGGCGGATACGCCGTTCGCGCCGGCAGCGTCGGATACGCACCTGCTTCTTCGGCGATCCGCTGCGCGAGCACGAGCACGAAAAGAATCGCGAGCTGCGTCCGGATGCGC
>DASWBH010000350.1:0-1607 GCA_036390755.1 Thermoanaerobaculia bacterium | reverse complement strand
GGCGTGATCTTCTTCGACAACACCGGCTACGTCGACATATCCGGCCACAGCCTCATCGGGCTCGCCGTGTCGCTCGAATATCTCGGACGCTTCGCCGCCGGCGAGCACCGCGTCGAGACACCCGCGGGCGTGGTCACCCTCGGCATCCCTCCGACAGCCGCTTTCTCGCTGCGCACCGTGCCCAGCTTCCGCACGGCGAAAAACGTGACGGTGAAGATGAACGGATCGCAATACCGCGGCGATATCGCATGGGGCGGAAGCTGGTGCTACGTCGTCAACGATCTCCAGGAAGACCTCGACATCAGCAAAGCCGACCGGCTGTTGGAAGTCGCGCGCTCGATCCGCCGCGCGCTGGCGAAGGACAAGATCACCGGACCCGGCGGCGAGGAGATCACCGACGTCGCGCTGTTCGGCAAATCGCAGCGCCGCGACGCGAACAGCAGGAACTTCGTGCTGCGCGCCAGCAAGACCTATCGCCGCTGTCCGAGCGGCACGGCGCTCAGCGCGAAGCTCGCCTGCCTGCATGAGGACGGCGCGCTCGCCGAGGGCCAGAACTGGCGGCAGGAGAGCATCATCGGAACGATGTTCGATGGTTCGGTCAGCATCGCCAACGGCACGGTCCTGCCCGTCATCCGCAGCACCGCCCACGTCACCTCCGAATCGACCCTGATCATGGACGAGCGCGACCCCTACTGCTGGGGATTGTCGTAGGACCCGCCGAAAAAATTTTCGGCTGCGTGTCGATTTCCGTCCTCCTCGTTCGACGCCTCAGTAGAAAGGAGAAACACAAATGCGATTCATGGTCATCGTCAAAGCGAACAAGGAATCCGAGGCGGGGGCGATGCCGGACGAGAAGATCCTCACCGAGATGGGGAAGTTCAACGAGGAGCTCAGCAAATCAGGCGTGCTGCTGGCGGCCGAAGGGTTGCAGCCGAGCTCGAAAGGGGTGCGGATCCGGTTCGAGGGAAAGAAGAAGACCGTCATCGATGGGCCGTTCGCGGAGACCAAGGAGCTCGTCGGCGGATTCTGGATCATACAGACGAAGTCGCTCGCCGAGGCGGTCGAATGGATGAAGCGCTCGCCGTTCCAAGGTGGTGAAATCGAGATCCGCCAGGTGTTCGAGGCGGCCGATTTCGGTGAAGAATTCAATCCCGAGCTTCGCGCCCAGGAAGAGGCCGTCCGGCGTCAGGCGGAAAAGAACCGACGGTAAGGAGAAAGCCCATGTCCGACAGGAGACTCAACATCGTGCTCTGGGTTCTGCAGGTGGTGCTGGCCGCGCTGTTTCTGTTTGCCGGCATCACGAAGCTCGTCACGCCGATCGACGCGCTCGCGAAGCAGGCGCACATGAACGGCACATTCCTTCGCTTCATCGGCGTGGTCGAGACCCTCGGCGGCCTCGGGTTGATCCTGCCGGGCATCTTCAGGATCCGTCAGGAGCTGACGCCGCTCGCGGCGGCGGGACTGACGATCCTGATGATCGGCGCGGTCGTGGTCACCGTGATGCAGGGCGGCGGTGCAACGGTGCTGATCCCAGCCGTAACCGGCGTGCTCTGCGCGTTCGTCGCGTACGGACGGTGGCGGATGGCGCGACCCGCCGCAACGCGGGC
>DASWBH010000349.1:0-9669 GCA_036390755.1 Thermoanaerobaculia bacterium | reverse complement strand
GTAAGTCGGGGAGAGTCCGGCCGAGAGCTGGCCGATGGTCACGGTGTTGCTGCAGGTCGTGATCGCGGTAATGGTGCCGGCCGCGTTGTACTTGTTGGTATCGGTCGCGCGCGCTTCCCACGCGGTCGCGATCGTCCGCATGTCAGCCATCGACCTCTTCTGTTTGGCCCGCTGCATAGCGGTAAGAAGGTTCGGAATCGCGATGGCAGCGAGAATACCGATGATCGCAACGACGATCAGCAGTTCGATAAGGGTGAAGCCCTTTTGCTTTCTGTTCATATGTTCTCCTTGTTCGTTCGCTACCTGTAAGCGCAACGGGAATACCACATAATGGCAAATAGCCAAGCTGCTGAGTATTAAGGGTTTGGCTGATCTGACGTTTGCAAGACGAGCGGGGAACTGACGGTTTTTGAGGCCCGCTGTGACAGTTTGTGTCAGCGGCCGAAGGCGTACTCGGCGACGACACGGCGGACGAAGACTACGCCCTGCTCGAAGTAGTCGGGGCGAATGCGTTCGTTGCCGCGATGCAGCGTCTCGGCCTGGTAGAAGTTCACAGGCGGAGTGATTCCGTACGCCTGGACGCCGCGTTTACGCAGAAAGCGCGAGTCGTTCGCGGAGCGATTGAGGATCTCGACGCCGACCGGCGCGCCGAATATCCGCTTCGCTTCTCTGGCGAGCAGTTGGAAGAATGGCGTGTGAGGGGAGCTCAGCGGAACGGGACCGTCTTTCCGGACCACCTCGTGGATTCGCGTTCCGAACGGCGCGATTTTCGATTGCAGCCAGGAGATGCGCTCATCAGGATTCGTATCGGGCAGGTCGAGCAGATGCGTTCGCATTTCCCACTCGTTGCCGCGCCTCTCCACCGTTTCTGCCCAGAGGTTGTCCTGCGTCATCTCCCGGTATCCCTGCGGCAGCTCCCAGAAGTCTCCGTTGGTCACTGTCTTGTCGATATCGGCAAGCTGATTGCGGAATGCGATCCGCTGCGGCGCAAGATCGCGCATCCATGCCTTCACTTCCGGGCTGATCCGCTCCGGCTCCCGCCGGATGAACCACGGCTCGAGAGCGATGCGCGTCTGCTGCAGCTGCTCGCGTGAAGCCGCGCGCAGCAGCAGCGTCACAACCTGCTTCGTCCCCACCTCGATGCCGAAGTACGTGACGCGCTCCTGCACCATCTCCGTGATTCCGCCTTCGTTGATCGAGTACCGGATTCCGGCAAACAAATCCGGGCGATGCTGGACGAGCCACGCCATACCCCATGTACTCTCGGCCTCCTCGTCGGCGACGGCGAGGAAGACGACGTCGCGCTCGGGCGAGCGGCCGCTCCGCGCTATATCGATAAACGCGAGCAGCTCGCAGATCGCGATGCTCTTCATGTCGAGCGTGCCGCGTCCATACATCTCATTGAGAAAGATCTCCGCCGAGAACGCTGGCCGCGTCCACTCCGAGGGCGTCGCGGGGACGACGTCGATGTGGTTCAGCAGCAGCAGCCCTTCACCGGTGCGGCGGCCCTTGATGCGCGCGTAGAGATTCGAACGGCGCGGTGCCGGCTCGATGATCTCGTAGTGGATGCCGTTCGCTGCGAGGATGCCGGCGAGCCATTCCGCCCCCGGACGTTCATTACCGGGCGGATTGGACGTGTCGATGCGGACGTAATGGCGGAGCATCTCGAGCTCCGGAGTGATTTTTGTCTCGCGCGGAACATAGGTCTGCTTCAGCACCTGCTCGGCGACGGTCCTGTTGTAGATCACCACGCCGGCGACGAGTGCCGCCACGACGAGCACGATCGCGGCAGCGATGATCCGTTCCCGGCGATGGCGCTGCGGATCGATCACACCGCCGCTCTCCGTCGCGCGAACGTCGCAATCAGCAGCGCGCCGGACGTCACGATCGAGATCGCCAGCCCCTTCTGCGCCAGGGTGTTCCGGTAGCGCATCTCGATGCGGTGCCGTCCCGCGGGAATGGCCAATCCCTGGTAGCCGATGTTCGTGATCACCGGATCGACGCGGCGGCCGTCGAGCGTAACTGTCCAGTACTTGTGCGGCGTGATGCTCATGACGAGGAATCCGCGGCCGAAGCTCTCGACGTCGATGACGGCGTCATTCGCGCTCTCGAGTGCGGAACGGACCATGCCTTTCGCCGGCACGAACACCGGACCTTTCACGAACGCAACGCCGCTCGAGTAGCTCGAGTCGCTGAGCTTCTTCACGAAGTCCTCGCGACTTCTGATCCTCACCATCTGGTCCGCGAAGTAGTACCGCGGATAGTGCTTGTCTTCGAGAAAGTCGATCGGAATCGCTTTCTTGAAGTCGCCGTGGACGCGTTTCTTCTCGTCCTCGAAGTTCTTGTACACGCCGCGATACCAGGCGTTCGACATGGCCATGAACGGCTCGTACCAGTCCTCGCGGCCGGAACGTTTGACATCCCACACCGATTCGACGAGATCGACGGTCGGAAGCAGCGCGGTCTTGTCGTAGTCGCGCTCGAGCACCGTCCGCACGCGCGCGCCGGCCGGCGTCATCGGGAAGAGCCCATCGCGGACGATCCAGTACACAGCGTCGCCGGTCGAGAAAAACTTGCGCGCGATCTCGTCCTGACCATACCAGTCCGCCTCGTGGAACACGCGATAGGCCGGACGATTCGTCCGCAGCGTCGCCGCGACGGGCGGCTGCTCCGTGAAGAAGCGCGCCGGCATGCGGGGATTGAGCTCCCAGCAGACGACGCCGAGGTCGGCGCAGAGGAAGATGAGCGAGGCGACGAGCCAGAGCGCGCGACGTCGCGTGAACATCGTCATCAGGAGTGCGGTCAGGAATGCACCGCGAACGACCGCCACGATCCAGTCGATTCGCGAGACCTGGACGAGATAGTTCGCGAACGGTCCCGGCGTCTGTCCCCACACTTTCGTGAAGAGCCGGTTGTACAGCGGCGTCCACGCGATCGCGGCGATGATCGCGGCGACCAGCGTCGTGGCGAGCACGAATCCGGCCGCGGTGTCGCGCGTTGCCGTGTCGCCGTCGAGCGCGCGCTCGAGCGTCTGCGACGCGAACACGATCGCGGTGAACATGGCCACGAGGATGAACTTCTCCGGGTATCGGATCGATGTGGCGATGTGCGCGTCGTAGAGCCACTTCAGGATGGGCGTGTTCGCGCCGAGAGCGAACACGACCGAGATCAGGACGAGGATCAGCGCGAGACGGCCGCCGCGCGGCCGCGCGAACGCGCCGGCGATCGCCAGCGCCGTCACCGCCAGTCCGCAATAAATACTGAACAGGAAGGGCGAGCCCATTCCCGTGTACAGGCCGCTCCCGTAGTACAGCATCACGTTGTGGACCGAGATGTGGCCGAGGATGTTCGGGTAGATGATTTCGGCGAATTTCGCCCAGGGCATGCTCCACGCGCCGACGAGGCTGAACTCGAACACGCGCGAGCGCGCCGAGTCGGCGACGTGGTCGAGCGCGGGGAGCATCTGCGCGCAGCCGACCAGAAACGCGGTCACGGAGATGATCGCGATCCACATCGTGTTCTTCGCCATTGCCAACACGCGCCCGCCGGCGGTGGATCGCTCGTACCAGCCGCGATACAGCCCGTACATGCCGACGAGCAGACCGGTCTGAATGACCGTCGTCGGTTCGGCGACGAGAAACTGCACGCCGAGGGAAAGCGCGGCCAGCGCGAAATCGCGCGCGCGGCGCTCGACGAGAAATCGCCGGGCGAAAAGACAGGTCAGCGGCAGCCACGCCGCGCAGAAGAGAATCGGCAAGAGGTTGACGTCCGACAGGTAAATGCCGCCGAGCCCGAACGCGAGCGCGCCGAAAAACGACGCTTCCGCGCGCAGCCGCATCGAGCGGAGCATCGCGTACATCCCGAGCAAACCGATGTAGATGTGCACGAGGATGTGCAGCCGGAATCCGAGGTAGTAGCTGGGAAGGAGGATGAGCCAGGTGAGCGGGTAGAAGACCTCGTGCTCGGGATTCGCGGCGATCGGCTGGCCGGCCGAGAAGTAGCGGTTCCAGTACGGGAACTCGCCGCCGAGGACGATCTCGCGCAGGATCTGCTTGGTCGGGTAGTAGTAGCGCGTCAGATCGCGCATGTAGAAGTTGTTGACGCCGATGAGGACGTCGCCGAAGTAGAGCGTCGGCAGAAGGATCAGCAGCGCGACGGCGATGCGGTCATGCCGCAGGGATGAGGGATGAGGACTGGGGGATGAAACGTCCGCGAGACTGGGACCGGCGACTGCTTGCGGCGGCGTTTCTAGCGCTTCGGACACGAGCCGCGGATTGTACAGGCCTCAGGCGCGCGCTGGTGCCGCGGGTGCGGTGATCACCCGGTCGTGAAAAATCCTGTGCGACCAGATGCGCTTCTTGTGCAGCTTGTACAGCACCATCGTCTTGAGGATCGCCAGGCCGTAACGGACCGATCGCCAGAAACCGATCTGTGAGGCTTCGTCGAAGTAGCGCGTCTGGATCGGCACCTCGCGGATGAGCATCTTCTTCGCGACGCCCTGGGCGATGATCTCGGTGTCGAACACGAAGTCATCCGAGTTCGCTTCGAAGTTGATGCTCTGCAGGTATCGCCGCGAATACGCGCGGAAGCCGGAGTGATACTCGGAGAGGAAGACGTAGAACGTCGCGTTCTCCACCATCGTCAGGAAGAGATTCGCCCAGTACTTCCACTTCGGCATCCCTCCTTCGATCGGCCTTCCGCCGAGCATGCGCGAGCCGAACACGGCATCGCAGTCGCCGCGCAGGAGCGGCTGCACGAGCTGCGGAATGATCTTCGGATCGTACTGATGATCAGGATGCACCATCACGACGATGTCAGCACCCAGCTCGTCCATCGCCGTGCGGTAGCAGGTCTTCTGGTTGCCGCCGTAGCCGCGATTTTTCGGATGCTCGATCGTGCGGATGCCGAGCTCGCGCGAAAGCTCCACGGTGCGGTCGCGCGAGCAGTCGTCGACCAGCAGGATCTCGTCGACCCAGTCCTTCGGGATGTCGTCGTACGTCGCCTGCAGCGTTTTCTCGGCGTTGTACGCGGGCAGCACGGCCACGACTCTCTTCTCGTGAAGCGGCATCGGAGCGGGGGAGAATAACATAGCGATTACGGGCCGGCTTCCCGCATGCGCTGCAGGGCGAACGCACGGCGGCCCAGCAATTCGTGCAGCTCCCGCTCGGTTCGCTGCGCTTCTTCATTCCGGCCCGTCTTGCGCAGGTACTGCAGCTCGTTCTCGAACAGACTCTGCTCGCCGAAGTCGTGGCCGCCCGACAGCTCCTCGAATCGCCTGCTCCTATCGATGACTCCCTGGTAACCCGCCACGCGGCCGGCGTCGTGCGAGCCCGTCCAGGCGAGATATGCGGTCATCACGGCGAGGTAAAGTCCGGCGAGTGCGCTGCGAAGGCGCGCCGGAACGAGCCAGACGGCAGCGCAGATGAGCGCATGGGCCGCGATCGCGCCGACGATCAGGAAGAGCGTCGTCAGGCGCATCGGCGCTCGCACGAATTGCAGAAGTGCGAGGGGGCGATCGGCAAGACCGGACGGAATTGCGCGCCACAGCTCGTCGAACGTCTGGTACGCGTTCAGGTCGACGTGCCGTCCGACGAAGAACAGCAGCATCGTCCATGTGCACGCCGCGATGACGGGCACGCCGGCACGCCAGCGCCAGCGCGCCAGCGCGGCAGCGATACCGAGAAGAAAAAAGATCGTGCAGTTGTCGAAGCGCCGCGCGCCGAACGAGATCGCCGCCCAGAATGCGCGGTCGGCGCTCGAGTTCGCGATCCACTGAATCGCGATCGATGCGAGCGCGGCGATCGCCAGCGGTCGATCGTCACGCCAGAGCGCGACAAGACCGGCGATCGCGATCGCCGCGAGCGGCGTCCACGTGAACAGGCCGTGGTACCACGAGAACAGCATCTCGACGCCCCAGAACCGCGTCCACGGATACCAGCCGATCGCGCGCACACCGATGCTGGCGAATCCGAGCGGCGTCCCGTAGATGAACGCGCTGACGATGAGCTCCGGCAAGACGCCGAGCACCCCGCCGGCGATGAAGAGGTGGATGCGCTTGAGGAGCTCGCGTCTGGCGATCGCGTCGATGACGATGAACGGAACGATGACGAACGCGGCGTTCTGGATGCGCACCATCGCCGCGAATCCGATCGCCAGTCCGGCTGCGAAAACTGCTTCGGCGCTCATGTTGCGCCGGAGCCGCAGCGCCGTCGCGACGACGATGGCGCAGGCGAGTGCGCTCGGCGCGTGTGACATCGCCGAATCGCGCAGCGAGTACCAGAGCAGCGTCGTGCCGAACCACGTCGCGAACGCTGCGGCGAGCGAAGCTCCAACGCCGTACCAGCGCCGCGCGACCCCGTAGCCGATCAGCAGCGTCGCCAGTCCGGCGATCGCGCTCGTCACGACGACGGCGATGTTGTACGGAAGGACGATGCCGTCGCGCGCGAAGCTCCGCAGCGACGGAACGACGGCGCGCTCCGCGTCGGCGGCGACGAACGCCGGATACCACAGCAGCGCCGGCCCGATCGCCCAGTGGTCGCTCAGATGACCGGTGGCCGTCGCGCTGCGGAACATCGGAAGTCCGTCGCGAATCAGCCCGAGGCGCTGCCATTCGTTGAAGAAGAGGAGATCGTGATCGATCCACGTCGAGGGGAGATAGACGACGTAACCGGCCGCGTCGGGGATCGTCAGCCCGGGCTGGATCCACAGCAGCAGCGAGGCGAGCCAGATGACGATGATCGCGACGACTGCCGCGCGATCGCTGCCGCCTTCTCGCATGCTGACGCAATCGTCTCACACGGTGTGCGCGCGGCACCGCTGGTATAACGGTCGCGGTGAGTCTCTCCGCTCACGGTCCGGTGTGGAAGCGGGCGGCCGTTGTGGCTCTCGTCACCGTGATCTGTCGCGTGGCCGTTCTGGCGGTTCTGCCGGCGCGTGCGGTCTCGCTCGACCTCTCCGCGTGGCGAGAGGTCGCGACGATGCTGAACCACGGTCAGAACCCGTACGCGAGCAGCTTCCTCAACTGGCCGCCGCTGTGGATGCAGATCATTGGCGAGGTCTCAACGGCGTCGCGGGCGACAGGGATCCCGTTCGCGCTGCTTCTTCGCCTCCTGCTCATCGTTGCCGATGCCGTGAACGCGATGCTCGCGTTCATCATCGCGCGCAGATTCCTCGCGATTCGAGCTCCGGAGCGACTGCTCATCGTCGGAGTGGCAGCGAATCCGGTTCTCATCCTTCTGACTTGCCAGCACGCCAACTTCGACGCGCTGCCGGTCATGGCCATGCTGCTCTTCACAATGGCGTTCCTTCGCTATCGCGAATCGGGCGAGCCGGCTGACTGGCTCGCAGCGTCTTTCTCCCTCGGCATCGGCGTGCTGTTGAAGACGTTCCCGCTGGTGCTTGCTCCGCTGCTGATGATCCGCACCCGTGAGCTGGCGGTGCGCGTGCGCGTCCTCGGCGTGCTTCTCTTCATCGCGCCGGCGGCGATCGGCATGAGCACGATTTATGTTCTCGATCCGCTCGATGTCCGCCGCTACGTCCTCGGCTATCGGTCCGCGCCCGGCTCGTTCGGCATTACGGGACTTCTCACGCTCGCTGGTCTCACCGACGTGATCGCCGGATACGGGGCGATCTTCCCGTTCATTGCCCTGGCTGCGCTCGTCTTCCTCGGCTCGGTGCTCTGGCGCTCGAGCGATATCGAGCCGAGCCGATTCGTGCTGCTGGCCGGTGTGACGCTGGCGAGTCTCGTCGCGTTCGGATCGGGTTACGGCCCGCAGTACATCGCGTGGCCGCTCTTCTTTTTCGTTCTCAGCTACGCGTGCTTCGATGAGAAGTGGCGCGCCGACGTCGCGGTCGCGGGTTGCGTCGCCGCCGCCACGTACCTGATCGAGTACGCGCTCGTGCCGTACCTTGGCGGTTTCCTGATGAATGCCTCTTCGCCGCCGCGGCTGTGGTGGTGGAGCGATCTGATCTCGGATCCGCGCGGCGCGGCGCTGCTCCGCCTGCCGCTCTTCGCGTGTTACCTGTGGCTCATCGCGTCGGCGCGGTCTCGGCTGACTCCGCTCCGCGCCTGACGGCGTCGCTCACCGGCACTCCCGCCTTCTCGCATGCTCGGACAATCGTCTCATACGCTTCGCGGCGGCGTCCGTCGCGGAGCATGTCGAGGATGCCCTGCCCGATGATGCCGTCGAAGAAGCGCTTGCGATCGACGTCGGTCGGCAGCGTCTTCTTCGCGCCGTCGCGCAGAGAGCCGAGGGCCTGGTTGACCTCGTCGTACTCGGGGCCGACGAAGCGCTGCAGGTCTTCCTTCAGCGTCCGCGCGAGCGCGGGAGACTTGCCGCCGGTGGAGACGGCGATCTGCACGGAGCCTTTCTCGATGATGGCCGGAACGATGAACTCGCAGAGATGCGTGACGTCGACGACGTTGACCGGAATGCGGCGGCGCCGGCAGTCGGTGGCGATCTGCGTGTTGACGGCTTCGTCGTCGGTCGAGGCGATGACGATGTTCGCACCTTCGAGGTCGCTCTCCTCGTACTTCTTGCGGCGGGTCTGCAGGCAGCCTTCCGTGGCCCACTTCTCGATCTCGTCGGTGAAGTCGGGGGAGACGACGGTCACGCGCGCGCCGTAGTTCATCATCGTCTCGGCCTTGCGCGCGCAGACGTTCCCGCCGCCGATGATCACGACGTTGCGTCCCTCGATGTCGAGGAAGATCGGGTAGTAGGGATACTGCTTCTTCACTCGGCCGCGCGCTTGGAGGTTTTCTTCGCGGGGGGCGCGGCGGGAGCCGCTTCCTTGTTCGCCGCCGCAGCGCGCGCGGCGCGATCCTTCATCCGCTGATTCGTGCGCTTCCGCTTCTGCAGATTGCCGCGCGCCTTCTCACCGTTGATCCGTGACATTCGTTTCTCGCTTTCAGTAGATCGGGAACCGGTCGCAAAGCTGTTTGACGTCTTTCTTCACCTGCGCGATCACGCCTGCGTCGCCTTTGCTGTCCAGGACTCGCGCGATCAGCGTGGCCATCGTCTTCATCTCCGGCTCGCGCAGGCCGCGCGTCGTCACCGCCGGCGTCCCGATGCGCAGGCCGGAGGCGACCATCGGCTTCTGCGTGTCGAAGGGAATCGTGTTCTTGTTGACGGTGATGTTCGCCGCCTCGAGCATGTTCTGCCCGTCTTTGCCGGTGATCCCTTTCGAGAAGACGTCGGTCATGAAGAGGTGATTGTCGGTGCCGCCCGAGACGATGCGGAAGCCCGTGTCGGCAACGGCTTTCGCCAGCGCCCTGGCGTTGCGGACGATCTGCGTCTGGTACTCCTTGAACTGCGGCGTGAGCGCTTCGGCGAACGACACGGCCTTCGCCGCGATGATGTGGACGAGCGGTCCGCCCTGAACTCCGGGAAAGACGGCGCGATCGAGATCCTTCGCGTACTGCTCCTTGCAGAGGATCAATCCCGCGCGCGGTCCGCGAAGTGTTTTGTGCGTCGTCGTCGTCACGAAATCGGCGTACGGAACCGGCGACGGGTGATTGCCCGTCACGACCAGGCCGGCGATGTGGGCGATGTCGGCCATCATCAGCGCGCCGGCGCGATCGCAGATCTCGCGGATGCGCTTGAAGTCGATCACGCGCGAGTACGCCGACGCGCCGCAGATGATCATGCGCGGCTTGTGCTCGTCGGCCAG
>DASWBH010000348.1:0-8916 GCA_036390755.1 Thermoanaerobaculia bacterium | reverse complement strand
GGCGGCGGCAGCGTCTGCGAAATCGCGATCGGCGCCGGCGCCTTGCGCAACGTCTTCTCCAGCAGCTCGCGGCGTTGGAGATACGTCAGCTTGCGCAGATCGCGGCCGTCGAGCCACAGGATGTCGAAGACGAACAGCTTTTCGCGTTTGTCGCCCTGCTGGAGAAGTTGAAACCGTGGCGCGCCTTTCGCGTCGAGCGCGACGACTTCGCCGTCGATCACCATCTCCGGGCCGCGCAGCTTCCGCAGCGCTTCGGCGATGTGCGGGAAGCGCGGCTCGAGATCGAGCTCGTTGCGGCTCCACATCGCCACGTCGCCGCCGGCGATCGCGGCGATCGCGCGAAAGCCGTCGTACTTGAGCTCGTACGTCCAGTTCTTCTCGTCGCGCGGCGGCGTCTCGGTGAGCGTCGCCAGCATCGGCGGAAAGACGCGGCGCAGAAGCTGTTCAGGATTGTGCTTCGGCACCGAAATGCTCCGCATCGACGATGTGAATCTCGTCGAAGCCTTCGTCGAGAGCCGGCGGCACGATCTTCTTCTTCGTCACGAAGATCGCCACGTCGGGCACGCGCGCCTTCCCTTCGCGCCCACGGTTGCGCGCGACCGCCGTCTTCACCGTGACCTCGAAGAAGTATGCGACGATGCGCGCGCCGTGGCGCCGGCCGATCTCGATCAGCGGCGCGCGGACGATCGGCGTCGGATTCGTGTTGTCGACGACGACCGGCTTCCCTTCCGCGAGCGCCGCCTCGATCAATCGCCGTTGCCGCGCCTCGGCGTCTCGCGAGTTCTTCATCAGGTCTTTGCTGACGTGCACATGTGTTGCCGCGAAGTGGTCGCGATAATACGTGCTCTTCCCCGAGGCCTGCACACCGACGAAGATGATGAGCTGTGTCACCTTCGCTACTATGACCAACCGTGTCTCGCTACATCAAGAAATTCGGCCGCGTCGGCCACGCCCTCGGACCGAGCGAGGAGCGCGGATTCGCGTTGTGGGCGGGCTACGATATCGCCGGCGTCGACGACGATCTGAGCGCGCTGGGGCTGATCAAAGTGGATGAGTGGAGCGGCGAACAGCTCGCGGAGTACGGCGTGACGACGTTCACTCGCGTCGACCCCGGTGACTCGGACATGTATCGGAAACTTGGGATTCGGGATTAGGGATTCGGGATTCGCGGCATGAACGACAACGACAACAAGGCTCCCATCGAGATGTCGATCGACGAAATCAAAACGCTCGGCGCCACGATCGCGGCCGAACTGAAGTCCGCGTCTTCGCCTCTCCCTCCCGATCTTCGCGCGCGCTTCATCCATGTTCGTGCGGCGCTGTTCCAGCGCGGCATCTACGATCCCGTGCTCGTTCGCTTCGACAGCGCGACGGTGCCGCAAGCGTCTGCCGCTGAGCTGGGTGAGCAGCTCAGCTCGATCGTTGCTTCCCTCTGATCCGAACCGCTGGTAAGCTGACGCGCACACAGCATTCAGGAGTGCGGCGTTGTTCGAGACGGTTGCACCTGCCCAGGCGTCGTCCCGGAACCGCAGCGCGCTGTATGAAGCGCTGACGTTCTCGATTGTCGCTCACGCGATGGCGGGCGGGTTTGCGCTCGCGTCGAGCCTCTGGGAAGTGAGCTTCCCCATCACCTCGCCGGTCTACAACGTCGCGTTCGTGTTGTCCGAAGTTCCCGTTCCTCCGCCGCCCCCACCGCCGCCGCCCAAGCCTCTCGCGGAAAGACCGGAGGAGATCACGAACGCGAAGCTCGCGGTGCCTGTCGAGATGCTCGCGCCGACGGTCATCCCGGACGAGATTCCCGTCGTCAAGCAGGAGCTGGTGACGCGCGCAGCGTTTGCAGTTCCCACCGGCATCCAGGGAGGCCTTGCCGACGGCTTCGACGGCGGCGTCCTCGGCGGGCTGATCGGCGGTGAGCCGGGAGGCAAACTCGGCGGCATCCTCGGCGGCGTCGGCGATGGCGTCGGTGCCGACGGACGCGTTCACGTCCCGCGCGACAAGAAGCTGCCGATGATCGCGCTATCCCAACCCTATCCGGAGTACCCCGCCCGCGCTCTCATCCGCTACTGGGAGGATGAGCTCGTGGTGCGCTACATCATCGGCAAAGACGGCCGGGTGAAAGAGGTGAGCGTCGTCTCAGCGCCGCAGCACGATCTCTTCGTGAACGGCACGCTCGACGCGATCCGCACCTGGCGGTTCAAGCCGTTCATGAAAGACGGAGTCGTGCAGGAAGTCGTGCACGAGATGACCGTGTACTACCGGCTGAACGTCGGAAGCTGAAAACGAGTTGTCAGTTGTCGGTTGTCACCGAGAACTAAAGCGCGAGCAGTTCGACGACCTTCTTCCGTAGCTCGGCGCGTTCCTTCGTCGTCAGCATCCTTCCGTCGCCTGCGCGAAGGTCCTCGCTCATGTGCAGCGGATTGCGCGTCGCCGGAATTACGCCCGTCACTGCCGGATGCGAGACGATCCAGCGCAGAAACACTTCCGCCCAGCTCTTGCAGTCGTACTCCGACGCCCACTCGGGCAGCGTGCGCGATCGCGCGTTGCGGAACACCACGCCCGCTTCGAACGGCCGGTTCACGAGCACGGCGATGCCGCGGTCGTGCGCGAGAGGCAGCAACCTCTGCTCCGCGTCGGGAACGCTGATGGAGAACGGGAGCTGCACGAAATCGATCGCCTCGCCGCTCATGATCGATGCGAGCTGCGGGAACGCGCCGGTCTGGTAGTGCGTCACGCCGGTGTAGCGAACGCGGCCGATCTTCTTCCACAGCGCGAGCGTGTCGAGGTGCGTCTTCCAGTCCACGAGGTTATGCACCTGCATGAGATCGACACTGCGCACGCGCAGCAACTGCATCGAGCGAGTCATCTGCTCGATGCCGTTCTCGCGGCCGCGCGTCCACACTTTCGTCGCGACGAACGCGCCGGGGACGTTCTCCTTCAACGCTCCCACCACCTCCTCGGAGTTACCGTACATGGGCGAGGAGTCGATGACTTTGCCGCCGGCCGCTGCGAACCGGTGCAGCACTTCGACGAGCGGCCTGCGCTCGCTCTCGGTCGCGCCGACGTCGAACGTCTGCCATGTGCCGAGGCCGATGACGGGAAGAGCTTCACGAGAGTGCGGAATGGTTCTGCTGATCATCGGCGTGAGGTTTGCTCTTTCACTCGATCAGTCCGGGATTATGCCTTCAGAGCACGACCCGCGGTTTCCGTACAGCAACGAGCTCGAGATGCCGGTGATCGGCCTCGAGGCCGAGTTCAAGGTCTTCATCGACGACGAAGAGGTGACACCGGAAGAAGTGTGGCGCACGCCTGCGTCGTTCATCGACCGTCCGCTCCTGCGGCGCACGTCGAAATCGTCCCAGCTTCCCACCGGCGGTGCCGTCTATTTCGACGGAGGCGTGATCGAGGTCGTGACGCCGGTGATCGAGATCGCGCCGCAGTGCACCGCGCGCGTGGTGCGGAGCCTGTGGGAGCAGATCGGCTTCGTGCGCGATCAGCTCGATCGCTGGGAAAAGAGGACCGGCAAGCGCGTGCGCCTGCAGGCGTTCAGCTGCCACATCAACATCTCGTTCGAGCTGCCGCGCGGCGAGCGCAATCGCAATCGCACGATCCAGAAGCTGGCGATGCTGCTCGCGTACTTGCTGCCCGTGCCGGCGATCATCGCCGCGTTAAACAAGCGATCGACCGGCATCGGCATGCGCCCGCGGAGAGATCGCATCGAGATCACGATGGACTTCACGCCGGATCCGGGATTGATGTCCGCCGCGGCCGCGCTGATCGTCGGCATCGTCCGCGACGTCATCTCGTGGCCGTCGTACCGGCTCGACGAGCTCGAGCAGCGCGGCATACCGATGATCGCCGATGTCACGCCGGGCAAGCATCCGTCCCGCAACGGCTGGGTGATCCGCGATTACCACTTCCCGCAGAGCCCGTTCGCGAGTGATCCGAACGCACCGATCTGGCAGACGCGCGACGGCAAGCGCTCGCTGCGCGAGATCGCGCTGGCGACCGCGTTCGCATTTCGCGACTCGATCCGCCGCTACACCGATCCGTTCAGCTTCCGGCTGCTCTTCTCGGTCCTGCGCGGTGAAACGCCTTCGCTGCTCGACCTCAAGGATCGCCCCGCTGCCTACGACGATATCGGCCGATCGACGCGATGGGGCACAGTGCTGCCCGAGCTCGAGAACTTCTCCGCATTGACGTCGTCGACGGAAGGCGCGCGTCGACGCGGCGACGTCGAACGCCTCGCACCTCCATGGCGCGGCGAGTTGCAGGACCGGCGCACGCGCGTTCGCCTGCCGGCGCGGTCGGGCGAGCGCCGCGATCAGGACCGCCGCCAGTCGCCGCCGGATGCGCCCTCGCCTCGCCTCACCCGCTCCGCCTACGAGAAAGTCTTCCTGAAGCTCGGCAGCGGAAAGCGTCTGCAGATCGGCAACGAGATCCTCACGCCCGTCGCGGTCAAGGGCTGGTACCACTCGGTCTTCGTCAATCGCAAAGGCGAAGAGCGGCTGCTGTCGATCGATCAGATCCTCCACGCCGGCGCGCAATGGCGCGCGTGACCGCACTGCACAAGAAATTTGGCACCAGCTCTGCAGAAGCGGAAACCAGCCCCGGATGCGTTATCCGGGACCGCTAGCGTGGGAAGCGCGCCGATAATCCTCAGCGGGTCGGCGCGTTTCGTTTTTTCGGCGCAGGTCCTGTCGATTTTCGCGAAGCCCGTTCGTCTCCTACACT
Organism: Thermoanaerobaculia bacterium; assembly: GCA_036390755.1. Taxonomy (GTDB): domain Bacteria; phylum Acidobacteriota; class Thermoanaerobaculia; order Gp7-AA8; family Gp7-AA8; genus DASVHS01. The sequence continues at coordinate 4,185 of DASWBH010000348.1, read as the reverse complement.
GAAAGGAGAGAAACGACCATGGCGAAATTCGTATTGATGCTGCGCGATCAGGGTTTCCCCTCAAACCTCAGCCCTCAGGAGCTCCAGGACATCCTCGGCCGCTATCGGACGTGGAGCCAGAAAGCCGGCCGCACCGGCGGCGAAAAACTCAAGGACCGCGGCGGACGCGTGATGAAGCGCGGCTCGGTCACTGACGGTCCGTACGTCGAGTCGAAGGAAGTGATCGGCGGCTTCATGATCATCGAAGCGAACGATTACGACGACGCGGTGCGGCTGTGCAGCGATCATCCGCATCTCGACTTCGGCTCGATCGAGATCCGTCAAGTGGATCCGATGTGACCGAACCGGTTCACGGAGTGGTCGACCATCTGTTCCGGCGCAGCGCCGGACGGATGGTCGCCGTGCTCACACACATCCTCGGCAGCGAGCACTTGTCGCTGGCCGAGGAGGTGGTGCAGGACGCGCTGGTGATGGCGCTGCAGCAGTGGAGCATTCACGGCGTTCCCGAGGATCCGGCCGCGTGGCTGTTCAAGGTCGGAAGGAACAAGGCACTCGATCACATCCGCCGTTCGAACGTGTTTCGCGACAAGCAGCCGCAGATCGCCGCCGCGTTGACCGACACGCCGCCCGCGGCCGACGCGCGGTTCGCGCACGAGCTGGACGACGACGAGCTGGCGATGATGCTGATGTGCTGTCATCCGGCGATTCCCGAAGAGAGCCGGATCGCGCTGACCCTGAAGACGGTCTGCGCGTTCAGCGTCGAGGAGATCGCCCGCGCGTTCCTGACGAAGAACGAGACGATCGCACAGCGCCTCGTGCGCGCGAAGCGGCTGATTCGCGAGGAAGGAATCGCGATGACGATGCCGTCGCGCGACGAGTTGCCGTCGCGCCGCGAGTCCATGCTCCAGGTGCTCTATCTGATGTTCAACGAAGGCTACAGCGCGCATTCGGGCGAGGAGCTGATTCGCGCGGATCTCTGCAGCGAGGCCATCCGGCTGACGCGCGCGCTCGCTGCGCATCCGGTCGCCTCCTCGCCCGACACGCATGCGCTGCTCGCGTTGATGCTGCTGCAGGCGGCGCGGCTTCCCGCTCGCGTCGATGCGGCCGGGGAGCTCATCGTTCTCGCGGAGCAGGATCGATCGGTGTGGGATCCGCAGATGATCGGCGACGGCATGGGCGAGCTCGATCGGTCCGCGTCGGGTGACGTCGTGACGCGATATCACGTCGAGGCGGCGATCGCGGCGTGTCACGCCACTTCGCCGTCGTTCGACGAAACCGACTGGCCGGCGGTCGTCGAGTTGTACGACGAGCTGCTGGCGATGAATCCCTCGCCGGTCGTGGCGCTGAATCGCGCCATTGCCGTGGCGCTGGCGCGGGGAACCGAGCAGGGAATCGCCGAAGTCGAGCGCATCGCCGCGTCGCTCGAGAATTACCTGCCACTGGCGGCGACTCTCGGCGAGCTCTGGTTGCGTGCCGGCGATCGCGTTCGGGCCGCCGAGCATTTCAGCCGGGCGCTGGAGCTGCCGTCGTCGACGCCGGAAAAACGGTTCCTGCTGAGAAAGCTCCAAAGTCTATCCTGAGCCAGAAGATGCTTCGCTTCGCTCAGCATGAACGTGGCGATCTCTCAGCATGAACGTGCCAACGCTCACTCCTCTCTCGTGACCCGCGTGCTCGCCCGCTCCTCAGCGCCGACCTATCCATCAGAACAGAGGGGGTCTCCTCATGCGTAAGGTCATCTTCATTTCTGTCTGTCTCGCGCTGATCGCCGCTCCGATCGTCGCGGCCGTCGAGAGGCCGGTCGCGCCGGACGTGCGCGTCATTCTCGAGAAATCGCTTGCCAACGAGCGCGAAGCCATCGTCCGCTACACCGCGTACGCTGCAAAGGCCGACGCGGAAGGCTATCCCGGCGCAGCAGCGCTGTTCCGGGCGCAGGCGCAAGCGGAGCACATTCACTCGCACCGCTTCGCCCAGGCATTGAAAGAGCGTGGCATCGTTGTGCCGCCGGAGCCGGCTGCGTACAAGCCGCTGGTCGGATCGACGGCCGATAACCTTCGCGCCGCGGCATCCGCCGAGAACGCGGAGCGCGACGGCATCTATCGCGATGCGATTGACACAGCGCGCCGCAACGGCGACACCGAGATCGCGAAGATCTTCGACGAGACGCGCGATACGGAAGTCGAGCACGCGAATCTCTGCACCGCAGCGGCGCGGAACATCGAGTCCATGAAGCAGCCGAAGACGTTCTACGTCTGCCCGCGCTGCGGCTATACGACCGACGTGAAGCTGCCGCTCTGCCCCGACTGCATGCACAAGGACGCGATGGACCCGGTCAACTGAGCGGCCGGTCGTCATTCTGAGCCGCGAAGACGGCGAAGAATCTGGGCGGTGGCCCGATTCCTCCGCCGGGATTCTTCGCGCTCTGCGGCGCACAGATGAGCGTCCAAAACCGGACGGAAGCGTAGTAGGCTTCAACGTCCGAAAGGAGGATGCTCATGGCGAAAAAGTCTGGCCACACGCTAAGCCGCAGGAAGTTCGTGAAACTCACCGGCGTCGCCGCTGCTGGTATGACGACCGGCTTCCTCTTCCCGCAGCGAGCACTGGCTCAGCAGAAGACCCTCAAGATCGTCCAGTGGAGTCACTTCGTTCCCGGTTACGACAAATGGTTCGATAACACGTTCACCAAGGAATGGGGCGCAAAGCACAACACGAACGTCATCGTCGATCACATCGCCATCGGTGAGATCAACGCCCGCGCCGCGGCGGAAGTCGCGGCCAAGAAGGGACACGATCTCTTCATGTTCCTCGCGCCGCCTGCCGCGTACGAGAAGCAGGTCATCGATCATCGCGAGATCTACGAAGAGGTCGGGCGCACGCACGGCAAGATGATCCAGCTCGCCGAGCGCTCCACGTTCAACCCCAAGACGAAGAAATTCTTCGCCTTCTCCGACTCGTACGTGCCTGACCCGGGCAACTACCGCGTCGACCTCTGGTCGCAGGTCGGATTCCCGCACGGTCCCGACACGTACCACGACCTTCTCGTCGGCGGAAAGCGGATCAAGGACAAGTTCGGCAACCCGGTCGGCATCGGCCTCTCGCAGGAGCTCGACACGAACATGGCCGTCCGCGCGCTGCTCTGGTCCTACGGCGGAGCGGAACAGGACGAGCACGGCCGCGTCACGCTGTACTCGAAGAACACGATCGAGGCCGTCAAGTACATGCGCGATCTGTTCAAGCAGACGATGACGCCGGAAGTCTTCTCCTGGGATCCGTCGTCGAACAACCGCGGCATCCTGGCCGGCAAGCTGTCGTTCGTCGACAACGCGATCTCGGTCACGCGCTCGGCGGAAAAAGACAATCCGGAGATGTCGAAGCAGATCCAGATCGCGCCCGCGCTCAAGGGTCCGGTGCGCCGCATCGCCGCGGAACACGTCATGGACTGCTACGTGATCTGGGACTTCGCCGAGAACAAGGAAGGCGCAAAGCAGTTCCTCGTCGACCTGATCAACGACTTCGGCACCGCGTTCCGGTCGAGCGAGTTCTATAACTTCCCCTGCTTCCCCGCGACGGTTCCGAACATCAAGGAGGTCATCGCTCACGATCCGAAGGCCGTTCCCAACGACAAGTACAAAGTCCTCGGCAACGTGCTGGAGTGGGCGACGAACGTCGGCTATCCCGGCTACGCGACCGCGGCGATCGACGAGGCCTTCAACACGTTCGTGCTGCCGACGATGTTCGCGAAAGCAGCGCGCGACGAGATGAAGCCGGAAGAGGCCGTCCGCGCCGCCGACACGGAGCTCAAGCGCATCTGGGCGAAGTGGGCATAGACCAAAGCGTCCTCGGTCCTCGGTGCCTCGGTCCTCGGTTGAGCCGATCCGGGTGGAGGAAAACCGAGGACCGAGGACCGAGGACCGAGGACCCGACTGAATGGCGGTAGTCGAGACCAGAAAACTTACAAAAATCTTCAAACGCGGCAACGTCGGCGCCGTCGTGAATGTCGATCTGGAGAGCCGGGAGGGCGAGTTCCTCGTCCTCCTTGGCCCTTCGGGCTCCGGAAAAACAACTCTTCTGCGGATGATCGCCGGCCTCGAGGAGCCGACCTCCGGCGACATCCTGATCGGCGGCCGCGTCGTCAACGACCTCAGTCCTCGCGAGCGCGGCATCGCCATGGTGTTCCAGAGCTACGCG
>DASWBH010000347.1:0-3109 GCA_036390755.1 Thermoanaerobaculia bacterium | reverse complement strand
GCCGTGACCGGCGTTCCGCTCACGATCCGCGCGTGGCTCGCGGCGGACGCGATGCTGCTCGACCACACGAATTTCGCGTTCTCTTCGATTCCGACGTTTCCGCTGCTGACGCCGCGATCTTTCAGGCCGCGGGCGAGGAGCTCGTACGGGCTCTCGTCTTCCTGCCACGTGCGCACATCCGCCCGGCTGCCGCCGAAGGGGCCGAGGGCGATCTGTTCGCGGGCGCGATCCTCCTCGAATGCCGGACAGACGAAGAACGGCTCGCCTTTCGCCGGAATCACACAGGCGAAGAGCCGCTCGCCGCCGAACCATCGGATGTTCGTGAAGTAGACGAGCGACGTGCCCTGCGTCAGCACGAGCGCATCCATCTTCTCCCCGGCCATCAGCCGCCTGGCTTTTTCGATTCGCGCCCGGCGCTCGTCGTTCGTGATCGGCTTCGCCTGATCGCGCATCGGCGTGAGCGCCGCGATCGACGGCGGCAGCGCGGGCTGCGCGAACAACGAGACCTTCCACGTGGACGCAAGAGCGGCGGATGCAGCGATGAACTGGCGACGATTCACGATCGATCCTCCGGCCGCGTGCTCACCCTACTGGCGCATGAAGTCGGCGATGTCCTTCTTCAGCTTCGCGTGCGCGGCGCGGTCGATGTACATCATGTGACCGCCGGCGAAGAAATCCATCGACAGGTTCTTGCGCACTTCCGGATCGAGTCCCATGCGCGCGAACGTGTACTTCGTCGCAGCGAACGGTGTGGCCAGGTCGTAGTAGCCGTTCGCCACGAACACGCGCAGATACGGATTCGATGACATCGCGCCGCGCAGCGTCTCGCCGACGTCGACGTAGCGGTTGTTCGCGCTGTCATAGCTCCAGGGACGGACTTTCCCGGTGAGGACTTCGTACGGCAGATCGCTCTCGAACTTCAGCTCGCGCCGCACGTAGTCGTTGAATACGGCTGTGTATTCGCCTCTGATTGCCGCCATCGACGGATCGAACTCGGGGCGCTCGCCCGCCGAGTCGAGATCAATCCCCGTAAATCGCGAATCGAGACGGCCGACGGTCCGGCGCTTGTCGCGCAGAAGCTCCTTGTCGAACCGGTCGATGCGGATGCGCATGTTCGCGCGATCGACGTAGTCGGAAGACAGCCCGGTCAGGCGGGCCAGTTTCGCGACGATGTCCTTCCGCGCGGCGTCGCTGATCCGATCTCCCAGCATCAGCGCGTCGTTGTACTCGCCGAGGGCGAAGCGCTCGGCTTCGGCGGCAACCTGGTCGACAGTCTGACTCTCGAGGTCGGGCGCGAGCTTGTGGTGATACCACGCGGTGGCCGCGTAAGTCGGAAGGAACAGGACGTACGGCAGATCGTTGCCGCTGTCGAATTCCGCGGTCCCGAAATTCAGAATCGAGGAGATCAGGACGATCCCGTTGATGTACATCCCCTCGCCCTGCAGGTATCCGGAGAGTCCGGCCGCGCGCGTCGTGCCGTAGCTCTCGCCGGCGATGTACTTCGGCGAGCTCCATCGGTTGTAGCGCGTAGTCCAGAGCCGGATGAAGTCGCCGACCGATTCGATGTCCTCCTTCACGCCGTGAAACTTGCCCGCGTCCTTGAACGGAATCGCGCGGCTGAATCCGGTCGTGACGGGATCGATAAAGACGAGATCGGTGATGTCGAGCAGCGAGTTCTCGTTGTCGACGAGGTGATATGGCGGCGCGGCGGGGTGACCTTCGTCGTCGCGATAGTTGACGCGCTTCGGACCGAACGCGCCCATGTGCAGCCAGATCGCGGACGATCCCGGTCCGCCGTTGAACGTGTACGTGATCGGACGCGTCGCCGGATCGGCGCCGTCCTTCGTATACGAGACGAAGAACATGCTCGCGCGCGGCGTGCTTTCTTCGTCTTTGATGACGATCGTGCCCGCGCGCGCGGTGTACGCGATCGTCTCGGATCCGACGCGCACGGTGTGCTGCGTCGTCGCGATGTTGTCCTTCGGCGCGTCAGCGGCCGGCGGTTTGTGCTCGGCCGGTTTGTCCTGCGCGTAGGCGGGAAGAGTGGACGAAAAAAGAAGGAGGATGAAGCCGAGGAACGTCTTCATCCTCCGGATCGTAACAAAGGCTCAGCGCCTGACGACTACTGCATTCCCGTCTGAGCCTTCTCGAAGTCCTTCGAATTCAGATCGACGGTGATCATGAATCCGTTCGTGCCCTTGTACTCGAAGGCCTTGGCGCCGGCGCGATAGGCCTCGACCTTGTTCGGCATCAGCACGAAGCCATCGTTGCGCGGCGCGCCCCAGTAGCGGAGATTCTTGATCACCGGCGACTCGTCGTTCATCGCCATCATGCCGCGGCCGAGCGAGACTTCGGCGGTCTTGCCGTTGTCGATCAGGGCGGTGGCCATGTCCTTGGTCGCCTTCCAGTCGATCGGCTGATCCTTCGCGATCGTGAACGAGTTCCACTGCACCGGATAGAGCTTGCCGAGGACGGCGATGATGCCTTCGCGCTGCTTCGGCGTGACGGCGGGATCGAACGTCAGCACGGCCCAGTCCATCTTCCCTTTCGAGAAGTCGGCGCCGAGGTCGCCGGCGACCCAGAACTTCGCGCCGTCGAGGCTCGTGTCGCCGTAGTTCCCGTGATTGACGCGCAGCGCGTTGTTGAACTTGCAGTAGTGAGCCGACGACGACATGCCGTGCTCGTGATCGTGATGCGACGCCGGTTCCGGGTTGAAGTAACACTGGCAGAACATCGGACAACTGCAGGCTTCGATGATCGTCGCGTTCATCGACCAGTCAGGTGTCTTGTTCTGCTCCGCCGCGATGAAAACGAACGCGGCCACCGTGGCGAATGCGAGAAGGGCAACCACTCGAGGAGTGCGCATAGGGCTCCTTTCCGTTTGAACGATGGAGCGCAACTTATGCGATGGGGTTGGCGAAGACCAGCGGGAAAAATGGAAGGAGGCGCCGCCAGGAACGACGGCGCCTCGTTATTGGAAAGTGTCAGTCGAGCTTCAGCGAGTTGACGTGAATCTCGTCGCCCTTCATCTCTCCATCGATCGTGGCGCGGAGATGATCCTTCTTGCTGGTGGCCTTGAGCGCGGTCTTCGCCAGCTCGTTGCCCTTCT
>DASWBH010000346.1:0-9215 GCA_036390755.1 Thermoanaerobaculia bacterium | reverse complement strand
TCGTTCGTCGCGTCTTCGAGCGTGATGTTGCCCATGTACGGGTTCGTGTTCGAGCCGCGAAGATTCGAGGCCGTCGAATTCGATCCGAACGGGTCATAGTGATTGACGATCGCGCCGTAGACGATCTCCGTCTGTCCGTTGAGGTTGCCGACGCCGCCCTGCGGAGCGATCGTCACGCCCGTCGACCCTTCCTGGTAAACGCTCCAATTTGACGGATACGAGACGCGGTACACGCCCGACGGCGCGGTGTACGTGCGGAGCGAGCTCGATGGCGCCGCGACCTGGATCGACGCGGGAGCACCGCTTCGGTTGACCGTGCGGCTGCGGTTCGCAGAGCCGCCTGCAGCCGTTCCGCTCTGCGCGATCTGCTGCGTCGTCGGCGCGGCGCCAAGGCGGCGCATGTCCGACTGGACGCGCTGGAGCTCGGCGACGTTCGTCGTCGGCGTGTTGGAGACGCGGAGCATCTTCGCTTCTTTCTGAATGCGCGCGATACGGTCCGGCGGCGCGGGGTGATCCGACAGCCAGTTCGTCTTTTTCGACTTGTCGACGCTCTCGAGCGTTTGGAAGAAGTTGATCATGTCCTGCGGCGAGTAACCGCTGGCGGCGAGGATCTGCGACCCGCGCACGTCGGCCTGCGACTCGAGATCGCGGCTGTACTTGAGGAAGAGCGCGTTGAGCCCGACGCCGCCGACCGTGTTGAGGATCTGCGCGGTGTTCGCGCCGATGTGACCTCCGAGAATGCCGCCGAGGATGCTCAGGCCGGCCTGTGCGGCGTAAGCCTTCGAGGCCTGATGCGTGCCGTGGCGCAACGCGACGTGCGAGATCTCGTGCGCGAGCACGCCCGCGACCTCGCCCTCGTTGCGCGCCTGATCCAGCACACCGCGGTTCACGTAGACGAATCCGCCGGGAAGCGCGAACGCGTTGATGTCCGATGCGTTCACCACGCGGAATCGATACTGGAACTGCGGTCCGCCCGCATTCTGAGCCAGCCTCTGGCCGATGCGGTTCACGTAATTCTCGACTCCCTGATCATTCAGGATCGGCAGCTGCTTCTCGGCCTCGGCGGCCGACTGCTGTCCGACCTGCACGTCGTCCTGCGGGGAGAAAAGATTCCACCCCTCTTTGATCTTCGTCTGCGCGCTCGCAACGCCGCTCACCAGAATCAAGGCGGCAAACAGCGAGACGACAGGACGCGCGACGCTGTGCGTACGTCCGTTCATGGAATACCTCCTTTAGACGCGCTTCGATAGTGCACGCGCGGTGCCGTTAACCGGCCGCTACCGGCCCGGCCGCACGGCACGGCGCCGGGCGCCGGTCAGACGGATGAGCTCGGTGAGATCGTTCGCGTCGATGATCCCGTCGCCGTTCGCGTCGCAGCCCCAACTTCCCGGGAACGAGCCGTTCTGTGCGTCGTACGTCGATTCTGGCGCGTCGGCGAGCTCGCGCTCGAGCGCGACGAGGTCTGCCGTATCGAGACGTCCGTCTCCGTTGCAGTCGCCGCGGCGCGGCACGATGAGCCTGTAGACGGCGTTACCCGTGACGAACACGATGTCGCCCTGCGGGGACTGCGCGACATCGATGACCGGGCCGGTCTCGCCGAGGATGAGCGGAATCGGGTCGGGAAGAGGCTTCGCGTCGATGTCGGGGAAGAAGTAGATCGCCTTCGTCACGTAAGCGGTGAGGAGGATTCCGGAGCGCAGCTGCGGGTTCGCGTGATTGAGCTGCAGGATGCCGGTCGGCGCGATGGTGTTGATGAACGTGTAGACGGGCGGGAGATCGCCCGCGATCGGCGGCACGCCCGCGAAGCTGAAGGGCCAACCGAAGTTCGATCCGATCGTGGTGATGATGTTGATGTCGTCGCCTTTCGCAGGGCCGTTGTCCGGCACGATCAGACGCTTGTTCGCGTCGTCCCAGATCAGGTCGAACGGATTGCGCACGCCGAGAGCCATCTGCGTGACTTCGCCGTTCGGAGCGATTCGCCAGATCTTGCCGCCGTTCCACTGCGACATCGAGGCGACGATTCCGCCGCCGTAGTCGCCGATGCCGACGTAGATCGACCCGTCGGGGCCGACGGTCGGATTCCCGCCGTGATGTTCGGGCGAGGTGCCGCGCTCGGGTACGTCGATGTCGCCGACGAACTTGTAGACGACGGTCTCTTCGCCTGTCTGCAGGTTGATCCGCGAGATCACGTCGTAGGTCTGATTGACCGTCGTGTAGTGGACGGCGGCGGTGTTGTCGTCGATCAGCGCCATGCCGAGGAGGCCGGAGTTGCTCACGCCCTCGGTGGTGACGGTCGCGACGGGCGCGCTGATGCCCTCGGCGAAGCGGTAGATCGTGCCGGCGGTCGACGTGTAGTAGATCGCGCCGTGCGAGTCGAGGACGACCGAGCTGGCGAAGCCGGCCGCGGCGCCGAGCTTCTCGACGCGGAAGCCGGGGAGCGTCGCGGCGGCGGCCGTCGTCGCGAAGGCGAACAGGCAAATGGCTGAGAGGGACTTCATGCCTGAGGCCGCGAAGAACGAACCGTGCCAGCATGAAGCTGAAATTTCGAGCAGGGCTAACGAGTTACCGAGATTCCTTGACGCGAGAGCGCGGGCCGTCGATAATCGCGCCCCTCTCGCCGCAGCAGTTCCTTCAGCACGATGACGCGGGGTGGAGCAGTCTGGTAGCTCGTTGGGCTCATAACCCAAAGGTCGCAGGTTCAAATCCTGCCCCCGCAACCAATCAAATTCAACGAAACCCACTGGGAACAGTGGGTTTCTCGTTTTCCGGCTGAATCTCGCCCAATCCCGCCCTTCCTTGCGGTCTCCTGATTTAGAGCGTATATACTCCTATAAAGGAGTAGAGCTATGGCGCTCCATGCAGGGTACCCGGCGACGCGCTACGAACCTTCCCCGATCATCGACCTCACGTCCAGGAGCGAGCGAGAGCGGCTGAGCCCATCCGCCGTACGCGCGTTTTTCAACATCATCGCCCGCTGGGACATCCGGGACGACGACGCAAAGGTGCTCCTGGGAGGTATGTCGAACGGGCCGTATTACGAAATGAAAAAGAATCCCGCCCGGCTGCTCGACGCAGACCGGCTCCTCCGGATCTCGTACCTCATCGGCATCTTCAAAGCGCTCAACGTTCTCTACTCGAAGAAACTGGCAGACGCGTGGGTCCGGCTGCCCAACAACAACCGCATCTTCGCCGGCGAAACGCCGCTCGCCTACATGATGAAAGGCGGCCTGCTGGCGATGCAGACGGTTCGGCGCCTGCTCGACGCGCGCCGCGGCGGCCTGTGACGCTGCCCGCGGTCCGCCTGGTCCGGCAGAACGACACGCACCGGCTCGTCCCTTCGAAGTACAGCGACGACGGCGACAGCGTGCTCGCACAGATCGCGGAGGACGATGCGCATCTCCGGGATCTCTTCGACCTCGACGATGCGACCAATGATCGCCTCCTTGCCGAGAACGATCGTCTTCCCGGGATCGGCATCCACGAGCTGGTCTTCGGCGTTCCCTACTTCCGCATCGTCAACGCCGCGTTCTGCCATCCGCATCCGCTCGGCAGCCGCTTCAACGGTCCCGACCGCGGCGCGTGGTATGCCGCATTCGACATCGAGACGGCGCAAGCGGAGATCGCGTTCCACAAATGGATCGAGCTCGCGGAGGTGGGGTGGACCGAGGAGGAGATGACTTATGACGACTACCTCGCGGATTTCAGCGCCGAGCTCCACGAAATTCGCGGAGACAAGCGGTTCGCGGAGGCGAGGAATCCCGACAGCTACGTCGCCTCGCAGCGACTCGCCGAGAAACTGCTCGAAGCCGGCTCCCTCGGAATCGTCTATCCGAGCGTGCGTCGTCGAGGAGGGATCTGCCTCGCCTGCTTTCGGCCCGCGCTCGTCATGAATGTGAGGAAAGCAAAAACGTACAGCTTCCGGTGGGAGGGCCAGCCGAAGCCATCGGTGTCAGTCGTGCGATGACGTGGGCGAACGACTTCTCGCCGATGAACGCGGGAACCGCCATGAGCATGAACGCGCGGCGGGCGAACCGCGGCGCGACACAAGCGCGAAGAATCCTGCCCCAGCAACCAACAAATCAACGACTCACGGCCACCCGCATGGCCGTCTTCGTTTTCTCCGGGTCATCGCTCCCCTGAACTCACGGTCTGCTCTTTTGCACCCCCGATCAGCAGCCACAGCAGGAACGCCAACTCACCGATGAGGGCGGGGAAAGTGATGGTTTCGACCCGGCTTGCGTAATCCGGCAATAGCAGGCCCGTAAAGCTCATGGCCAGATAGCCGAAGCCGTTGATGATCAGCCAGACGCCGAGGAAGCGGGGAAGAAAGTGCGACTTGTACGTCAGTATCCCGAGGGGAAAGAGCCACAGGCCCCAGAAGATCTCGGCGGCGAGGATCTCCTGGCCGTGCATGCGGAGGAACAGCATGGCCAGCGCATCGCGCTGAGGTTTGTCGAACGCGGACAAGAAATCGCCGCCGCGCACGAGGATCAGAGCAGCGGAGTCATTCAGCACGATGAAAAAGTCGATGGCGGCCGGCAACACACCGCCGAGGATCACCACCAGCACCGCGAGGTACTGGTCCACTCCCTTGAACAACCTGTAGAGAGCCAGCACGAGGAAGATCAGGATCGTCCCGCAGAACAGGTCGCCGGCGATGCCGAGACGGAAGAGCGTCTCGTGCGCGGCGATGTTGGCGGCGGTCGCCGTGGCGTTCCCCTGCACGAACAGCTTATTGGGAATGTACATGAGGCGGAGCGGGCCCGCGATGGCGAGCAGTAGATAGAGGAGGCCCGCGATTCTGGCGTTCCTGCTCGTCGAGGTCATGGTGTTCCCTCCCGTCGATTCGGACGCTGTCGCTCGAAGAAGGCCCAGATCACTTCCGGTCCGTTCAGATCCATGGGCGATGGGCCGAGTAATCGCGGACGCCGCCGGTATGGCTGCGGGATTCCGTGTCCCGCGCCGTGAACGGCAACGAGCTCCACCTCCACGTTGGAGGCGTTACGCCAGAGGAACCGCTCGACGTGGACGCCGGCGGCCATCGGAGTATCGCTCGTTGCAGGCGGGCCGGTGATCTTGTTGAGATCCGCAAAGTATTGACCGGACGCCCGCGACGACAGGACCTTGCCGTTCCGGTAGAACAAGCCGAAGAGGCTGACGTTTCCGCCGTTGAACGGCATCAGAGGATCGTCCGTACCATTCATGATCATGACTGAACACGTGCCGTGGCCCGCGGGCTTGCATTTGAAGTTCTCCGGCGCCGGCACGCTGGCCGATGCCGCCGCAACCGCGCGAAAACTCGACGGCGCTTCGAGCGCCAGGCGCAGCGCCATGCTCCCGCCTCGAGAGCTGCCGACCGCAAACACTCGGTCGCGGTCGACACCGATTTCCGTGCTGAGCTTGTCGGCCAACGCGCTCAGGAACCCGACGTCGTCGACGTTGCCTCCGTTCGCGCGGATCGCGCCGACGATGCTGCACACGTCCCAATCGCCTTCATACGCATTGGGATAGGCGATCGCAAAGTGATGTTCGTCAGCAAGACGATCGAATCCATAACCGGTCTCGACTCGTATCCGCGCGCCGTTCTCGCCGGAACCGTGCAGCACCTCCACGAGCGGTGATCCTTTCGGCAGGTCCCGCGGCACGTAAGTCGAGTAGGTCCGCGTCAGCCCGGCCACCGTAATGGTTCCCTTGGTCCGAGTGCCTGACAATCGTGGAACCGCGGAAAAAGGCGTGTAGCCGAAGTAAGCGAACAGCGCCGCGAGCACAACCACCAACGCAACGACGACGATCAGGGCTCGAAGGAGGAAGCGCAGAAGTCTTCTCACTCGCCGGCTCCGAGCACTGGCAGCGCGCGGCGGCCGCGGACTCTCCACAACCAATAGAACATCGCGCCAAACAGCAGCAGGATCGGCAGCGCGCGCATCGGCCCGGTCGTCAATGGCTCGGGAAGGATTTTCGCCACGCGTTCACGGATCGAGAAGAACGATCCGGCGGCGATGAACAGCGCGAAGCACATCCGCCACAGATGGCGCGACAGGCGCGGCCCTCCGCGAGGCATACCGAATCTCATGACGCGCACGTCGCCAGTCGCCGCCAGGAGCAGGACGGTGGCGAGGAAGAAGTACATCACGAACGGGACGCCGTTGCGGAAACCGCGAGGAGTGTTGAAGGCGATCACACCCGCCGCGATGTCGATGAGCGCGAGTCCGACCGCCACCGCCAGCGCGGCAACATTCATAGGGCGCGTCCGTCGCGGCATGGGGCGGACGGTCGTCAGCGCAGTGCCGACAAAGTAAGCGATCATGAAGGCGGCGAGCTCATTCCCCGGGCTCTTGAGAAACCCCAGGATCGAGGCGCTGATGCCCATCACGAGCATGGCGTAGACGAACAGCATCCCGCTGCGGCGGTGGATGGTCCCGCCCTTCTTCACCGACAGAGCGACGGCGCCGAGAACGATGGCCAGCCCGCCTGCGGCAACGTGGATCGGCAGGAGCACGGACTACGTCGCCTGGCCCCGGCGCAGGCTCCACAGTCCGCGCGCCGACAGGATGACGGAGAAGAGCGAGGTCGCGCCGATCGTAATGAGCGTCCAGACGAAGAAGAAGGCCCCGCTGGTATTGGCGATGCGGCTGCCGGCACCGACACCCCTCCCCATCATGTGGATGACGGGCACGACCGACCCGAGGAGCGAGGCGAGGAGGATGATGATGTGTCCCGATCGCCGTTCGGCGAGCACCAGAGTTCCGTAAAGCCAGACGACGATGATCGGCACAGCAGTGAGGTTCGAGACCCCTCCCTTTTCGAACCCTCGGACGATGTCGTCCGCCAGGTGAAACGTCAAGAGGGTGAGCGAGAGCAGAGAGGTGATGACGAGCAAGGTGTTTTGCTTCATTGCGCCAACATCGTGGCGGCACGGGTGCGCTCCAACAACAGGCTCGCGACGAAGAGCGGATTCGCGCGGACGAACGGCGGTTACATCTGCCGGAGCAGATGCACGTAGTTGCGGCTCACGGGCAAAACATCGTCTCGGCCCTTGAGGTGAATCTCCGCCGTCTCGTTGTCGTGCCGCCTCACATGGCTGATCGCGCGCAGATTCACGACGACCGAGCGATGGACCTGCGCGAATTGCTCCGCATCGAGCTGCTCGAGCAAGTCCTTGAGCGGCATCCTCACGACCGCCTCGGCCGGTTTCCCTCCATCGCGCCAGGCGACGACCGTGTACTTCGCGTCCGACCGGAGGTAATCGACGTCGTCGATCGCGATGAGGCGGACGGTCTTCCCTGCTTGTGCGCGAATCCATCGCAGCGCTTCGCCCTTCCCGCCGCCCTGCAGCTTCGCGAGCTGTGCGCTGAGCTGCTGCAAAAGTTGTTCGGTGTTGATCGCAGGCCTCGATGACTGCAGACGTTCCTTGAGGCGGCTCACGGTCTCCGCGAGCCGCGCCTGTTCGACCGGCTTCAGAAGGTAATCGAGTGCGCCCTGGGCGAAGGCCTGCACGGCGTAGTGATCGTACGCGGTGACGAACACGAGATGCGCGCGACGGCCGATGTGGTTCGCGGCATCGACGCCGGAGAGGCCCGGCATGTGGACGTCGAGGAAACAGATGTCGGGATGCCGCTCGTCGAACAACCGCACCGCCTCCCGCCCGTTCCGCGCCTCGGCCACGATCTCCAGCTCGGGCCAGACGTTCGCGAGCTGTCGCCGCAGCGCATCGCGCAGCAGCGGTTCGTCGTCGGCGATCAACGCTGTCGCGTGCGCGTTCATATTTGTGCCGGCATGTCGACTTCGACCGCAACACCCCGGGGAGCGCCGGCGATCAGGCGCAGTTGCGCTGCATCGCCGAAGATCAGCTGCAGCCGCTCGCGCAGAGTCGTCAGCCCGGTCCCGAGACCGCTGCCCGATTGCCGGAGTCCGGCGCCGGTGTCGGTGACGCGGACCACGCAGCGTTCGCCCAGGCGTTCGATGTCGATGTCGATCCGGCCTCCTTCTTCGCTGGGATCGATCCCGTGTCGCACTGCGTTCTCGACCAGCGTCAACAGGGTGGTCGGCGGACAGCGAACCTTCAGCGCCGATGGGTCGACGTTCATCGCGTACTGCAGGCGATCGGGCATGCGCATCTGCATCAGCTCGAGATAAGGTCGAACGAGCTGCAGCTCGCGCTCGATGGTCGCGGCGGGCTCGTCGAGCACCGGCACCGCCGCGCGCAGGTACGCGATGAGGCTCCGCAGCACGGTCGACGCATGCGGCGAGCCCGCGTCGACGAGCGCCTGCACGTTCGCGAGCGTATTGAAGAGGAAATGCGGCGCGACCTGCGCCTGCAGCAGATGCAAACGCGCGTCGAGCGCCTGCCGTTCGAGCTCACTGCGCTCGAGCGCGAACGCAAGCTTCTGATCGCGGGCGAAGGCTTCCTTCTGCCGGACGATCGCCGCGAGAGCCGTCCACGGCGCAATCAGGAGGCCGACGTACGTAAGCATCAGCCACGCGTTCAAGCGGCCGTGTTCCGCCCAGAACGGCGGCGCACCTCCGCGAGTGAACAGGGTGTCAATCAGCAACGTCGTAACCGGCATGAAAACGCCGACTGCAACGACTTGAAGTACCCATCGCTGGAACCAGCGCGGCAGCCTCCGGGGCCACACTTCGAAGAGAGCGAAGACGGTGGTCGCAGACAGACCGAGGATGATGGTGCGGAGGAACAGTGAGGACAGAGACGCGGCCGCGTGATTCCTCCACGGGGTGATCATCAGGAGGCCGACGCCGATGGAAATGGTAAGCGCGACGGCAACGCGCCGCGATGCCTTCGCAAAGATGCCGGCCGGTCTCGCGGCCATCGTCAATCCGGCCATCGCCGCTGAGGATACCTTTGTAGGGTTACCTGAGGGACAGCGCTATGCGACGAACGGCGGATTCCGGCGTTCGATCCGCAGCACCTACACGTGCTGCTGCACGACAGCATGGATCGCGTTGACCAGTTCAGCCGGCTCGACCGGTTTTGTCAGATACGCCTGAAAGCCGCCGGCGAGCAATCGCTCCGACTCCTCTTTGCGCACGTACGCGGTCAGCGCAATCGCCGGCGTCCGTCCTCCGTCGGCGTCTGTCAAGTCGCGAATCCGTCGGAGCAACGACAGACCGTCCTCTGCCGGCATGCCTATGTCGGCAACGATGACGTTCGGCCGTTGCGCGCGGAACAGCGCCAGGCCTTCCGCGGAACTGCTCGC
>DASWBH010000345.1:0-6507 GCA_036390755.1 Thermoanaerobaculia bacterium | reverse complement strand
GGGAGAGCGTTGTCGGCATGGCCGGCTTCGAGCCGCGTCGCCACGCACGTCGTCCGCATGCGCGCGTTGTACGAGGGCGTCTGGGCGACGCGGCCGGCCGCTGCGGGATCTTCGCGATCGGCAAGGGCTTTCATGTCCGCGCCGAGCTGGCCGCCTTCGATGTCGGCGAGGCGCCGGAAGTACGCACGGGTGACCTCATTCAACTTCACGGGAAATTCGTACGACGCGAGGCGCGTGAGCCCGTTCGCCAGCTGGTAGATCGCGTTCGGGTTCTCCGGTACCGAGCTGTGCCCGCCCTTGTTGTGCACCGTGAGCCCGAACGTGACGTACACCTTCTCGCTCGCGCCGACGCCGTTGTAGAGGTACTTACCGCCTTTGATCGCGCCGCCGCCGCCCTCGTTGATCGCGAGCGCGGAATCGATCAGCTCGCGGTGCTTATCCACGAGCCACTGCACGCCGTTGTAGTCGCCGGTCTCCTCGTCGGACGTCAGCGCGACGATCACATCGCGGTCGGGAACGAAGTGCTCCTGTTTGAGGCGGATGAGCGTCGCAATCCAGATCGCCGCCATCGCCTTGTCATCGCCGCTTCCTCGAGCGTAGAAGTAGCCGTCCTTCTCGATGAGTTTGAACGGATCGGTCGTCCAGTCTTCGCGGCGCGCTTCGACGACATCGAGATGCGCGAGCAGCAGCAGCGGTTTCTTTTTTCCCGTGCCGCGCAGCCGCGCCACGAGATTGCCGTGCCGCGGCTCCGGCACGAGCACCTGCACGTCGGACGCAGGGTACCCCGCCCCACGCAGCCGCGCCGCCATGGCCTCGGCCGCTGTCGTCATGTTGCCGACCGACTCGGTCGTGTTGATCTCGATGAGCTGCTGGTAGATGTCGCGGACGAGCTGCTTTGTCGGGGCGTCGAGGAAAGGAACGGCTGCAAACAGCGAAAGGGCGAAGAGAATGGCAGTCATCCGGGCCGATTATACGGATCGCCACCCGTTCTCCCGCGCTCCGCGCTCGGCGCTCTGCGAACTATTCGCGCTCCAGCACCATCGCCACGCCCATCCCGCCCGCCGCGCAGACGGTTACGAGCCCGTATTGCTGCCCGGAGCGCTGCAGCTCGTTGCAGACGGTGGTCACGATGCGCGCGCCCGTCGCGCCGAACGGATGTCCGAGGGCGATGGAGCCGCCGGTGTGGTTGATGGTTTCGGGATCGATGTCACCGACCGGCTGACTGCGGCCGAGCCTTTCCTGGGCGATCTTCTTCGAACCGATCCACTGGATGTTCGACAGAACCTGCGCCGCGAATGCCTCGTGCATTTCAATGACGCCGATGTCCTTCAGCGTGAGCTTCGCGCGCTCGAGCGCGAGCGGCAGCGCGAAGACGGGACCCTGCAGCAGTTGATCGAACGGATCGGTCGCCGCATACGCGTAGCTGCGAATGAAGCCGATCGGCGTGTAGCCGGCAGCCTTCGCTTTCTCTTCCGACATCAGCAGCACTGCAGCCGCACCGTCGGTGAGCGGAGACGAGTTGCCGGCGGTCAGCGTGCCGTACTTGCGATCGAATACCGGCTTCAGTTTCGCGAGCGCGTCGAGCGTCGTGTCGCCGCGGATCAGATTGTCGGATTCGACGATGCTGTCGAAGCTCGGCGGGACGACGACGGTCATCACTTCGTCTTTGAACCGGCCGTCCTGCGTGGCCTTCGCCGCGCGGTGGTGGCTCTGCAGAGCGAACTTGTCCTGCGCCTCGCGCGAGATGCCGTTCTCCTTCGCCATCTTCTCGGCCGACTCGCCCATGGACAGTCCGGTGGTCGACTCCGCGATGGCAGGCGCGTCGGGCACGAGGTCCTTCGGGCGAACTTTCCTGAACGCGCCGATCCTCGCCCCCACACTCTTCGCCTTCGCCGCTCCCGTAAACGCCTCGGCCATGTTTCGCGAGAAGAGAATCGGGATGTCCGAAAGCGACTCCGCGCCGCCGGCGATGACCGTGTCGGCGTAGCCGCGCGCGATCATGTCCGCCGCCGCGGTGATGGCCTGGTTCGCGGACGTGCACGCCTTGCTGATGCTGTAGGCGGGGATCTTCTTCGGCAGGCCCGTGCCGAGGACGATTTCCCGGGCGATGTTCGGCGCCTTGACGGAAGGGATGACGTTGCCGAAGACAACTTCCTGGATTTCGTTCGGATCGATGCCGGTGCGTTCGACGAGCTCGGTCACGGCCATCTTGCCGAGGTCGAGCGCGGTCAGGCGGGCGTAGTGGGTTCCGGATTTGGCGAATGGGGTGCGTACACCGCGGACGACGGCGACGCGACGGGTGTCCTGCATGACCGGAGGTTATACCGCAAACTCGCAGCCGGACGGCGCGCGCTCAGTGAGCAGTCGGTCCGAACGACCACGACACACCGAAGTTCGAGGCGATGTCGACGCGATGGCCGTTGCGTCCCCACATCGCGTGCTGAATCGATGCGACAACGTCGAGCCGGTCGGAGACGGCGTAACTCGCGCCGCCTCCGAGCATCAGATGTCGTTCGTTCAGAAGCTTGTCGTGGTTCAGGTAAAAAGGTGAGAGTTTGTTGCCGTTCCAGTCGTTCCAGTTCTCGCCGCCGTACGTGCGCGCGTAGGAGCCGAGTCCACGAACGGAGAACTTCTCGTTGGCGAAGTAACCGATGTCGAGGTCAGCATTCGTGCGCCACGTCCGGATCCCCAGCGTTCGCTCCATCGATGCGTATGCGACCCGTGCCTGCGCGTAGGTCGAGCTCGGGCAACCGCAAGTGCGGAAATGCGTGAAGAGGTCGGTGACGCCGAAATACGAGCCGATCGAGGTCTCGCGAAGATCGCGCCCGACTGCGGAGTGCGCGAAGTACGTGTAGTGGTGCGACGGCAGAACCTCGCTGATGAAGGGTGCCATCGCCACGATGCCGCTCGTCGCCTGGTACTTCACATCGAAGCGGTAGTCCTGCCATGTGCTGTGGTACGTCCCGTTGTCGATCGGCAGTTGATGCGGGAGCGGCCCGCGGTAGTTCGCGACGACGTAAGGCAGGCCAGCCGACACCTCGAGCCGGCTGGCCGGACTGTAGAACAACTGCAGTGTGGTCGCGTGCGCGTGGATGTGACCGACGTCGGCGAGCTCACCGCGGGCGAGATTGTGCTGCTTCACGAAAATGTACTGGTAGCTGAGCGCAACCGACGTCGTGCCTTTCGCCGGCAGCCACGCCTGCGCGTGCAGGTCGACAACAGCAAGTGTTGCCGTACCGAGGACGGCAACTACGTGAGTGAACCTTCGGCGACCTGCGCTCATGACCGATCCTGTTTTGGTTTCTTCCATCAGTAGCTCTGCCGTCCGTGAATGTCAACCGATGCGGCTCACCTGTCGCGATCGTCCCTCTCGCTGTTTCGATGCACCGGCCGCAGCGCATGCGTGGCCACGAAGTGTGCCGCCTGTCTGCCCATGACGAGCCCGCGTTCGACAGACGTTCGGAAGTGCATGCCGCCGAAGATCCGGCCGAGGATGATTTCGCTGACGAGATCGTCGGTGTTGTTGAAAGTGTGGCTCGTGTTGGTGACCGCGCTGGTCAACGTGATGGTCACGTTTTTCGTGCCGAAGAACTGGCGCAGCGCTTCAGCCAACGCGCCGGTGAACGCGCCGTGCGCGGCCGGGTACTCAGGGTGCGCGGGGGTCGGCGCCAGTGGGACCCACGCCGGGTCGGGATCGGTTGCGGGATTCCCGTCCGTGTCGCCGAGGCGGATGGCCGTAACCGGCCGCCAGCGGCCGTAGTGGAACTTCGAGTCGAACACGCTGATCAGAGCGTCGCCGGTCGAGAGATACACGAGCGCGAAGAGGCGCGCCGTGTCGGCGAGACTGAGGTTCTGCGAGGCCGCGAAGTCCCGCATGATCCGGTTGTATTGCGCGGCGGTGTGCTCGGAGTAGAACAGCCCGATCTCGGTCTGCTCCGGCGTTCTGGCACTGCCGTTCAGCGCTCCGAACGCCTTCGTCTCGTTGTAATCGGCGGCCCACTGCTCGCTGTCGAGCGCAGGAGGGGCTTCAGCGCGGAATTGCGACGGGCTCACGAGCACGAACGGCCGCATGAATCCGATCCACGGCCCGGCGTACGGCGCAAACGCAGGCGGAGTCGGCCGCCAGACGCCGACGGCATCGCTCGACGGAAACACGATCGACGGGTCGTTGCGGCCATCGCCGGCGCGATTCGCGAGAAGTCCTGCCGCGGCCTCCTCGCCGATCGCGATTCCCTGCGTCTTCGCGTAGCCGTCGGCGACGGTCGCGAGCGAGGCTGCGTACTGCCCGTCGAGAAACGGCTGCTGGGCAGGGAAGAACGCGGTCAATACCTTGTATGCGGCGGTCGCTGCCGCCGCTTCTTCGGATGCGCCGGGCGTGGCGCTCGGCGGAGTTGCAATGTACGGCTGGAAACGGCCGTCGATCGCGTTGACGGCTTCGTACATCGCCGCATTCGCGTAGACCAGATCGATGAGCGCCGGGCCGGGCCCCCTGCCGGCATTCGCGACGATGGCCTGCGTTGCGATCCGGTTCCAGTCGATGACCATGTCCGCCGAGACGGCAACTGCCCAGCCGGCGGTGAGGAAAATGAACAGCGTGATCGTCGTCCGTGACTTCATTTGAGTCCTCCTCTTCGTGTGTTATTTGGGTTACGATCGCCTCTACGCACACACGATCGGACTCGCGGCCCGGGAAGTCTTAGGCGATCTCTCGGGAAACCGCGATGGTTTCTTAGGAAGAGCGATGCGAATCCATTTCGCGGAGTTCATCGTCGACTCGATGAGCCGGCAGCTGCTGCGGCGCGGCCAGCCGGTCGCGGTATCGCCGAAAATCTTCGAGCTGCTGCTGTCGCTGATCGAAGTCACGCCAAGGGCGCTGACGAAAGACGAGCTCCTGCGCCGCGTGTGGACGGATACGTACGTTTCCGACGGCACGGTGGCCGCTGCGATCGCGGAGCTTCGGGAAGTCCTCGATGACGATGCGAAGCAGCCCCGGTTCGTGCGGACCGTGCACCGATACGGATACGCGTTCTGTGCGGAGACTCACCGGCTGCCGGAGACGACGGCACTCGTCTCCGAGCCTGCCTATCGCCTGATCTGCGGCGATCGCGAGATCTCGCTCGTGGCCGGCGAGAACGTCCTCGGCCGCGGACCGGAGTCGATTGCCTGGATCGATCACAGCTCCGTCTCCCGCCGCCATGCCGCGATTGTGATCAGAGGCGACAACGCCACGATCGAGGATCTCGGCAGCAAGAACGGCACGTTCGTGCGTGGCGAAAAAATCCGCACGCGCAAGCAACTCGCTGACGGCGACCCTCTGGTCCTCGGACGAGTGGCCATGATCTTCCGGATGTTCAGACAAGGCGAGCCGACGATGTCGGTCGACGCGACATGAGAGCCGAGACTCCATTGGCGATCAGCGCAGGGGCCCGGCTCGGGAACTACGAAATCGTCACACTGATCGGCGAGGGCGCGATGGGCGAGGTGTACCGCGCGCACGACCCGCGCCTCCGGCGCGATGTGGCCATCAAGGTCCTCCACTCATCGGCGACCGCTGGCGCGGCGAAGCTGCGGCGATTCGAGCAGGAGGCGCAGGCCGCCGGTATGCTCAACCATCCGAACCTCCTGACGATTTACGAGCTCGGAGTGCACGACGGCTCGCCGTTCATCGTCTCCGAGTTGCTCGAAGGCGAAAGCCTTCGAGCGCGCCTGCAGCGCGGACCCGTCCCGCCCGCCGAGGCGCTGAACACGGCCGTGCAGGTGGTGCGCGGTCTGGCCGCCGCACATGCCAAAGGAATCGTTCATCGCGATCTCAAACCGGAGAACCTGTTCATCACGACCGAAGGGCGCGTGAAAATCCTCGACTTCGGACTGGCCAAGCTGACCGACGAAGCGACGCCGGAATCGTGCACCGTCTCGCAGATGACGAACCCGGGCGCGATCGTCGGAACGTTCTCTTACATGTCGCCGGAGCAGGCCACCGCCGGCGTGATTGACGCCCGGTCCGATCTTTTCTCGCTCGGAAGCATCATTTTCGAGATGCTTTGCGGGCGGCGCGCCTTCGCCGGTGCGAGTCCGACCGAGACGCTCGCGGCCATCCTGACCGTCGATCCGCTCGAAGCGCAGCCGAAAGAGATCTCTGCGGCGGTCGCCGCCGTACTTCGACGCTGCCTGGCGAAATCGCAGGCGCAGCGATTCGCTTCGGCCGACGATCTGGTGACGGCGCTGCAGGTGGCGCAGACCGGCTCGGCGGCGCCGATGCATCACGCGGCGCTTCTGCGGCGTGCTGGGGTCGTGGCCATCGCGGTGCTGGCTCTCGGAGCAGCGGCGACGATCGGATTACGCTCGCAGCGCGCTCCCTCGCGCCACGTCGCTTCCATCGCTGTCTTGCCGCTCGTCGATCTGTCCGGAGGGCAGAGAGATCCCGACTTCGCCGACGGCATGACCGACGAACTGATCACGCACCTCGCCCAGATTCGCGCGCTCCGCGTGATCTCGCCGGCCTCGACG
>DASWBH010000344.1:0-8352 GCA_036390755.1 Thermoanaerobaculia bacterium | reverse complement strand
GTCGACCGCCTCCTCGAGTATCAGCGGTTCAAGTCCGTCGCCGAAAGTTTCGCCGAGCTCGACGTGCTCCGCATGGGCATGTGGTCTCGCAAACCCGTGCAGCTTCCCGGCGAAGACGCGGAGATCGACATGAGCGAAGTCTCGCTCTTCGATCTGATCGACGCGTTCCGCACCGCGCTCAATCGCTACAAGCTCAATCACCCCGAGGCGATCGAGTTGCAGCGGCTGGTGCACAAGGTCTCGGACAAGATGGCCGAGCTGTACAACGCGCTGCAGGAGAAATCGCCGATCCGCCTGCAGTGGTTCCTCGAGAGCCGCGACCGCACCGAGCTCATCGCCATCTTCCTCGGCATGCTCGAGCTGGTGAGGCTCGGAGGAATCTCGCTGACGCAATCGGCCAACTTCGGCGAGATTCTCGTCGCGCGAACCGACAATGCGATCGACCCCGCGACGTTTGCCATCTTCGACAGCTAACCGCTTACCCGTTACCACATGGACCAGAACGAACTGAAGTCAGCTCTCGAAGCGATCCTCTTCGTGAGCAACGAGCCCGTGAAGCTCGACGATCTCGTCGAAGCCCTTGGCGAAACGCCCGAAGCGATCACGGCGCAGCTCGACGAGATCAGGAACATTCTCGACGCGAATCCCGGCGGCTTCGTGCTCGAGCAGGCTGCCGGCGGCTGGCGTTTCGCCACGCGCCCCGAGCATGACGCGATCCTGAAGAAGTTCTTCTCGAAGAAAGGGGAGACCCGCCTTTCCATTGCCGCGCTCGAGACGCTGGCCATGATCGCGTATCGACAGCCTCTCACCGCGCCGGAGATTTCCGACCTCCGGGGCGTGAACTCCACCGCCGTCATTCGCACGCTGCTCGAGCGCCGCATGATTCGCGTCTCCGGCCGCAAGAACGTCGTCGGCAGTCCGTTCCTCTATCGCACGACGCGCGAGTTTCTCGTTCACTTCGGATTGAACGACATCCGCGATCTGCCGCGGCTCGAAGAATTCGGCGATCTGATCGGCGAGTCGATCAACGAAGACGTTGTGGCCGCGATCAATTCCGCGCAGCCATCGCTCGCCGACGCGCAGGCAACGGAAGAAGTCGAGTTAGAATCAACGGGCAGCGATCAGCACGAGTGATGGAACCGGAGCGACTGCAGAAGATCATCGCCCACGCCGGCGTGGCATCACGACGTGAAGCGGAGACGATGATCCGGGAGGGACGGGTCACGGTGAACGGACGCGTCGTCACCGAGCTCGGAACCAAAGCGTTCGCGACCCGCGATCACATCAAAGTCGACGGCAAGCTGATCACGCACGAAGAGCCGCATCGATACATCCTCATCTACAAGCCGAAAGAAGTGATGACCACCGTCGAGGATCCGGAAGGGCGGCGCACGGTCATCGATCTGGTACGTGGCGTTCGCGAGCGCATCTATCCGGTCGGCCGGCTCGACTATCACTCCGAAGGTCTCGTCCTGCTGACGAACGACGGCGAGCTCGCGTTCCAGGTCTCGCATCCGAAGCACGGCTCCGTGAAGACGTATCACGTGAAAGTGCGCGGTGTTCCGGACGAGCGGCTCATCGACAAACTGCAGCGCGGCATCACGATCGAAGGAAAACGAACGCTGCCGTGCGAGATCCAGCGGACCCGCACGACCGGCAGAGCCGAGGATGAGGGGAACAGCTGGTTCGAGGTGAAGCTGCGGGAAGGCCGGACGCAGCAGATCCGCAAGATGTTCCAGGCCATCGGCCATCCGGTCTCCAAGCTGAAACGCGTCGCCATCGGACCGATCTCCGATCCGAAGCTGACGCCCGGCGTCTGGCGCGAGCTGACGAAGCAGGAAGTGAAGATGCTCGCGTCGATCAAAGAGCCGAAGCCGGTGAAGCGCCGCACCTCCAAACCTCCGCAGGCGCGCAAGAAAGCGACGACGCAGAAAAAGAAGACCGCTTCGCGCAAAGCAGCGCCGCGAAGCAGCGCGGCTCGCACGGCCCGCACTCGGTGACCGTCATCGTCGCCATCGACGGCCCGTCCGGCGTCGGCAAGAGCACCACCAGCAAGCTGGTCGCCCGCGAGCTCAACATCCCGCACATCGACACCGGCGCGATGTACCGCGCCATTGGATTGGCGGCGGTCCGGAACGGCATCGACACGCACGATGCCGAGGCGCTGGAACGACTTGCGGGGAATGCAAAGATCGAATTTGTCCCCGGCGAGCCGCCGCGCGTCATCCTGGACGGCGAGGACATCACTTCGCTCATCCGCACGCCGCAGATCTCGATGGCTGCGAGCGACGTATCCGCCGTCCCGGGCGTGCGTCGCGTGCTCGTCCGGCTGCAGCAGCAGCTCGGTCGCGCGGTGGGGGGCGTCCTCGAAGGGCGGGACATCGGGACCAAGGTGTTTCCCGAGACGCCGTACAAGTTCTTTCTCACGGCAACGCCGCGAGTTAGAGCCGAGCGCCGGTATCGCGAGCTCCAGTCGAAGGGGACCACTCTCTCATTCGATGCCGTGCTGGCCGAGGCCATGGCGCGCGACGAACAGGATTCGACGCGAGCGGACTCACCGCTCAGGTACGACGAGAGTTACACCGTCATCGACACGGGCGGGCTCACAATTCCTGAAGTCGTCGATGCCATCGTTTCGCGCGTTCGGGAACGGCAGAAGGCGGAGGGCCGAGGGCAGAAGTAAACGCCCCGCACTTCCGCCTTCCTCCTTCTGCCTTCTGGCTTTAGTTGACGCCCTAACTCCCGCCCGTTACACTCCCGATTTCGACGCGTATCAATAATTTAGCGTTAGTTTTTTGCACCGCCAACGTCGTCGCCGGCACCCCGTTTGTGGTGGCGGCTGGCGGGGCCGGTCAGGGAGGTTTTCCAGTTCATGGCGTCCAATGATGATCCGAAGAAAAAGAATCAGGACACCAGCCTGGAAGGCCTCGGCATGGGCGAGCTGCTCGACCTCTATGACAAGAAGATGGCGAGCTTCGCCGAGGGCGAGATTGTTCGCGGCCGAGTTGTGAAACTGACGCCGTCCGAAGTCGTGGTCGATATCGGCTACAAATCAGAAGGACTTCTGCCGATCCAGCAGGTCACCGGCTACGACGGGCAGATCAAAGTGAAGCCGGGCGACGAGATCGACGTTTTCGTCGAACGTCTCGAAGATGCATCAGGTTACGTGGCGCTCTCGCGCGAGAAAGCGGAGCGCATGCTGGTCTGGGATCGCATCGAGGCGGCCTACAAGGCCGACCAGCCGATCACTGGCCGGGTCGTCGATCGCGTCAAGGGCGGCGTGGCGGTCGACATCGGCGGGATCAAGGCGTTCCTGCCGGGATCGCTCATCGACACGAAGCCGGTGAAGAACCTCGATGCGCTGAAGGGCCACGAGTACCGGTTCAAGATCGTGTCGTTCGACAAGAAGCGCAGCAACGTCGTTTTGTCGCGGCGCGCCATCCTGGAAGTCGAGCAGGCGCAACAGAAGCACGAAACGTTCGGCCGTCTCGAGGAAGGGAAGCTGACGCACGGCGTCGTCAAGAACATCACCGATTACGGCGTCTTCGTCGACCTCGGCGGCGTCGACGGACTGCTCCACATCACCGACATCTCCTGGGGCCGCGTCAACCATCCATCCGAGTACTTCAATGTCGGCGACGAGATCGAAGTCATCGTCCTGAAGTTCGATCCCCAGGCCGAGCGCGTCTCCCTCGGCTACAAGCAGAAGTCGCCCGATCCGTGGAGCGACGTCGTGCAGCGGTATCCGCTCGGCAGCAAGGTCCACGGGAAAGTGGTTTCGCTGGCGGATTACGGCGCGTTCGTCGAGCTCGAGGAGGGTGTCGAAGGACTGATCCACGTCAGCGAAATGTCGTGGACGAAGAAGGTGCGCAATCCGTCGAAGCTGCTGTCGGTCGGCAGCGACATCGAAGCGGTCGTGTCCGACGTCAACGTCCAGAACCGCCGCATCTCGCTGTCGCTGAAGGCGCTCGAGCAGAACCCGTGGGACACGATCGGCGAGCGGTATCCGGTCGGATCGGTGATCACGGGCAAAGTGCGCAACCTGACGGACTTCGGCGCGTTCGTCGAAGTCGAGGAAGGCATCGACGGACTCATTCACATCTCCGACATGTCGTGGAACCGCCGCCTCAAGCATCCCAACGAAGTGCTGAAGAAGGGCGATACGGTTCAGGCGCGCGTGATCAACGTGGACGGCGAGAATCAGCGGCTGTCGCTGTCGATCCGCGAGTTCCTGCCGAACGAATGGGAGAACTTCGCGAAGCAGCATGCGATCGGCAATGAGCTGGTGGGCACGATCTCGAAGATCACTGACTTCGGGCTGTTTATCCGCGTGGCGGACGGCGTCGAAGGTCTCGCGCACGTTTCCGAGATTCAGCGCGACCCGAAAGTGAAGCTCGACAAGATTTTCCATGCGGGCGAGCACATCCGCACGCGCATCATCAAGATCGATCCAACGGACAGGAAGATCGGTCTGACCACGCGCGACGTTCAGCCGCTCAGCGATGAAGAGCGCGCGCAGCTCGGCGGACCGCCTCCGGCGCCGCCGACACCCGAGCCGGCACCCGAGCCGGCACCGGAGACGCCGGAGAGCTCCGAGACCTAACGTATGAGCGAGTTCGAGACTCCAACGCCTCCTGAGCAGCCGGGCACACCGCCGAGGGTGCCGGCGACTCCGCCTCAGGCGTTCACTCCGCCGCCGTCACCGCCACCCGCGCCGCGAAAGTCGCGGACGGGCGTCTTCTTCTTCGGCGCGCTCACTGGCTGTGCGGCTCTCATCGTCGGATTTTTCCTCCTGGCATTTCTCGTCGCGGTTGCACGACAGGATTCGGGCGACTTCAGCCTGTCGACGCAGAAAGTCGCGATCGTGCCGATCGAAGGCGAGATTCTCGATGCGCGCGAGACGATCGATCTGCTTCGCCGCTACTCGCACAACGCGACGGTCAAAGCCATCGTCATGCGCATCAACAGTCCGGGCGGCGCGATCGCGCCGTCGCAGGAGATCTACTCCGAGATCCGGAAGACGCGGCAGAAGAGCGGCAAGCCGATCGTGGCGTCGCTCGATAGCGTCGCTGCATCAGGCGGCTACTACATCGCGGCGGCGTGCGACGACATCGTGGCCAATCCGGGCTCGATCACGGGCTCGATCGGCGTGATCCTCGATTACATGGAGATCGGCGATCTGATTCACTGGGCGAAGATGAAGCGCGAGACGATCACCAGCGGCGCGATGAAAGCGGCGGGGACGCCGTATCGCGAGCTGACCGACGCGGAGAGGCAATACCTGCAGCGCATCGTCATGCAGTTGCATCACCAGTTCGTCCGTGCGGTCGCGGTGGGGCGCAACGGCAGGATCACCGAGGCGCAGGTGGCCGGAATCGCAGACGGTCGCGTGTTCACCGGCGAGGAAGCGCTGACGCTGCATCTCGTCGACCGGCTCGGAAATCTGAGTGACGCCGTTGCGCTGGCCGGCCACAGGGCAGGGATTCGCGGCGAGCCGGCCACGATCTATCCGAAACGAAAAGAGCACTCGCTGCTCGATCTGATCACCGATTCGAACGACTCAGAGACTTTGATCCGGCGCATCGCCGCTCGCGGCGTGCCGCGGTTTCTGTACAGGTGGTAAGCAAGTGGAGGAGGCTACGGTGGAGCGACAGGACGATTCCGCTACGAACGAGGGCAGCGCCAAGGCCGGCGTGATGACGAAGGCCGAGCTCGTCGACGAGGTCGCGCGCGTAGTCCAGCTCACGAAAAAGCAGGCCGAGACGATCGTGAACATCGTGTTCGACTCGATCGTCGAGTCGCTTCGGGCCGGTCAGAAGATCGAGCTGCGCGGATTCGGCAGCTTCCGTCTGCGCAGCCGGAAGTCGCGTACGGGACGAAATCCCAAGACCGGCGAGAAGGTTGAAGTGCCGTCGAAGAAGATCCCTTACTTCAAGCCCGGTAAGGAGCTGAAAGAGCTGATCAACAAGGCGATGGGTGACATCGGCGGCGGCGGGAGCTCCGGCGACACGAACACGGAAGAAGAGGAGCGGGCGGCGAGCGAATAATGCGAAAGGCAGAAGTCGGAAGGCAGAAGGCAGAAGTGAATGCCGGTTACTTCTGCCCTCTGCCCTCTGCCTTCTGCCTTCGATGGAGATTCTATTCACACCCTGGAGGTTCAGCTACTTGACCTCGCCACGAAGCGAGACACCGGCGCAATGCATCTTCTGCACAGCCGCAACCACACAACAGCCGCGCGAAGCGTTGACACTGTTCCGCAGCGATGACGCACTCGTGATGCTGAATCGTTACCCCTACACGAACGGTCACCTGATGGTCGCGCCGGTGGCGCACGAGGCGAGGCTCTACGACAGCACCGACGCGTCGCTGCGCTCGCTCATCCGCCTCACTGCGGAGTCGCAGCGAATCCTCTCCGACGTTTACCATCCGGACGGCTTCAACGTCGGGATGAACTTCGGTCAGGTTGCCGGCGCAGGCATCGCCGACCATTACCACATGCACATCGTGCCGCGCTGGAGTGGCGACTCGAACTTCATGACCGTCACCGCGCGCACGCGGCTCGTCCCGGAGGAGCTCGACGTGACGTTCGGGAAGCTCGAGCCGCACTTCCAGAAAATCTCGAAGGACATGCTGAAGAACCATGAATAGGCGTTCGATCGTGGCGATGGTCCTGGCGTATCTCGTCCCAGGCGCCGGTCACTTCTACCTCGGCTATCGGGCCCGGGCGGCCGTGTTCTTCGCGATCGTGTTCGTGCTCTTCGTGATCGGTCTGTCGATCGACGGCACGCTGTACACCGTCTCCGAGAGCAGCGGCGCGCTGCTGAAGATCCTCGCGAGCCTCGGGTCGCTCGGTGCCGGCGTGCTCTATTGGATCGCGCGCGCGATGGGCCCCCACGGCGACGTTCGCTCCATCACGTACGAGTACGGCACGACGTTCACGCTGACCGCCGGCCTGATGAACCTGCTGCTCGTCCTCGACTGCTTCGACATCTCCGTGAGACGAAAAGAATGAGCATTCTGCGGAACCACATCGTGCTGATGCTGATCTACGCGATCGCGACAGCACTGTTCTTCACGCTGCTGTGGAAGAGCGGGCGGCAGGAGCGCATCCGCTTCTTCTTTTTCGTCTTCCTCTCCCTCTTCTTCGGAGGCATCGCCCTCGGTTGGGTGATGTATCCGTTCCCGTTGCGATGAAGCTCGCCGTGGTCGCGGGCGAAGCTTCGGGAGACCTGCACGCGGCGGAAGTCGTGCGGGAGTTGAAGCAGCTCGAACCGACGCTGCAGACATTCGGGATCGGCGGCGATCTGCTGCGCAAGCAGGGGACGAAGATCCTCTACCACGCCCGGGAGATGGGCATCGTCGGACTCTTCAACGTCCTGCGGCACCTCGGCATGTTCCGGCGGATCTTCCGCGAGCTGCTCGAGCGGATCCGCGTCGAGAAGCCCGACGCCGTTCTTCTGGTCGACTACCCCGATTTCAACCTGCGCGTCGCGAGGAAGTGCAAAGCGATGGGCCTTCGCGTCGTCTACTACATCTCACCGCAGGTATGGGCGTGGCGGCGCGGGCGCGTGAAGCAGATCGCGAAGTCGGTCGACCACATGATCGTGATCTTCCCGTTCGAGGAAGACTTCTATCGACAGCAGAACGTGCCCGTGACGTACGTCGGACATCCGCTCATCGAACAGCTGGCGATGATTCGCCGGAAGACTAACAAGAGCGAGGTCACGCGGATTGCGCTGCTCCCGGGATCGCGGCGGATGGAAGTGAATGCGTTGCTGCCGGCGATGCTCGACGCGGTCGCAATCCTGCAGCGCGAAGGACCGGTCCAGGCCTTCATCGTGCAGGCGCCCACGATCGATCACGACGAGCTCGAAGACATCCTTCGATCCAGGCAGGTGGAGATCCCGATTCTCGCGCACGATCGCGGTGAAGCGCTCGCCGCGGCGGACGTCGCGATGTCGTCGTCGGGAACGGCGACGCTCGAGTGCGCGATCGTCGGCACGCCGGTGGTCGTCATGTACCGCCTCTCGCCGATGACCTACCGGCTGGCAAAGTGGCTGGTGAAGCTGCCGCACTTCAGCCTCGTGAACATCATCGCCGGCAAACAGATCGTCCCGGAGCTGCTGCAGCACGAAGTGACCGGCCCGAACATCGCGCGCGCGGTCCGTGATCTTCTCGTTCCGTCGACGTACGAGCGCACGTGCTTCGAACTTCAGCTCGTCAAGGCCCGGCTGGGCGACTACGGAGCGAGCCGCCGCGCCGCAGAGGCGATAATGAGCGTGGCACGCGGATGAACGTACTCGGCCGGCTCTATCGATATCTGCGGCGGTACAAGACCTGGGCGCTCATCGC
>DASWBH010000343.1:0-2208 GCA_036390755.1 Thermoanaerobaculia bacterium | reverse complement strand
TCTTCGCCGCGCTCATCGTCGCGACGCGACTTGCGGCACCTCGACTGCGGCGGCGGATGTCGTCCGCAGGTCGTACAGCTTCACCGCCAGACGCCGCCCGTCGCGATTCAGGCTCCCCGGCACTTCCGCCGGAATGAACGTCTTCGCCGTCTCGAAGCGAACGACGGGCGCGCCGGCCGGCACGGAAAGCGAAATCTCGACAGGCTTGCCGCGCTCGAGCGGAACGACGCGAGGCAGACCGTCGCCGACAGAGACCGTCAGCGTGTTCGTCTCCATCGGATAAATCACCGGAAGCCCGATGCGCAGCGTGAGCGTGCGCGCGCGTCCGTGCGGCAGTTGCAGCTCCGCCGGCGAGTCGAGCCATCGCCACTCGTCGCCATCCTGCTCGCGCTCGGTGGTGTAGACGCCGCGCACAACGCGGAAACGCTGCTCCGGCCCGATTGGAATGAGCGACACGACGCGATAGTGATTGCGCGTCAGCTTCGAATACGCGTCGCTCGGCGACCAGCGGAAGACGCGGGCATCCGCTGCGTGCGAGATCCCGTCGGCGTAGATGAACAGCGGGATGTCCGGACGGTCGAAGTATGCGGCGAGCCCCTCGTTCACGCGCATTGGATGGCGATCGCCGAAGTAGTACTGCGAGTGCGGCCAGAGCGGCAGCTCGTACAGCGGCACGGCGGTCGAGGGGAACGTCGAGCGCGCGAACGCCGCCGCGTACGCAGGCGGCGACCACGTCGAACTGCGCTGCGAAAGAAATGAGCTGACGTAGACGATTGAGCCGGCGGCGAAGAGCGCGACGAGAGCGTACGCCGGCATCGAGAGGCGTCGCGCCATCCACACTGCTCCTGCTCCCGCGAAAAACGCGACGCCGAGGACGACGGGGATGGCGTAGCGGACACCATCGGCGGGATCCATGATCCATAGCGCAAACGCGAGGTACACGGCGGAGGCGATTGCGAGCGGCAACACCTCACGGTTCCGGCGCATGAGAGCGGCCCCGATCGCGGCGGCGATCAGCAGGGGGAACGACGCGATTTTCGTCCCCCACGGATGCGCGATGAAGCGAAATGCGATCTGCGAGGGCGTCCATCCGCTGCGCGATACGTCGGCGTCATGCTGCGCGAGATAGCCGGCCTGCGAGACTTCGAAGCTGAGCAGTTTTTCGACTCCGCCGACGGCAGTCGCGAGCGGAATCAGCCAGGCCAGGCAGACGAACGTGAAGATCAACAGAACCGCGGCCAGCCGCCGCACTCCGGATCGCTTCACGAACATCGCGGCGAGGAACAGCGGGACGACGAAGATCGAGAACTGCGGGCGCCAGCCGACTGTCAACGCGGCAAAGGCAGCGAACAACACGTCATTCTGAGCCGCGAAGACGGCGAAGAATCTGGGCGGCGGTTCGCTCCCCCGCCCGGATTCTTCGCGCTCTGCGGCGCTCAGAATGACGCCGCGCGAGTAGAAAAACAGCGCCGCAGCAAGCAGGGCGACCGCTCCCGGATCGGACAGCGGCAGCGTCGAATGAACGAGCAGCGCAGGCGAAGAGTAGAACAGCAGCGCGCCGGCAATGCCCATCGCCGCATCTCCGGCAATGGCACCGAACGCGAGCGCGAGCAGCGCGAAGCCGGCAATCGATCCGATGAAGCTGATCGTGACGAGCGTCGCGAAATCGCTCGGAATCAACAGACGGACAACGTGACCGACTCCCATGAACAGCGGAAACCCGGGCGGCGGCGGATGATGCGCGACCGGGTCGAAGTGACGGATGCCCTGAAAATACAGGAGCTCGTCAAACTCCCACGGACTGGCCGGCATCGCAAAGAACATCACCACCGCGAGCACGGCCGTCGCGAAGAGAAGTGGCCTCGACAAGCGAGCCACTATAATCCGCGCCCCCATGCCGCTCGGCTACCTCCGCGCGCTCCGGCTGCTCCACCAGACATTTCGCCAACACCCCGCCGGTCAACGCCTCCACATCCTCGGCCGCTTTCTGACGGCGCCGTTCATGCGGACGCTCGACGTCATTCCGCCGGGCTCGCGCGTGCTCGACCTCGGAGCGGGCCACGGCACCTATCCGCGTCTCGTCGTCGAAGAGCGCGCACGAGAAGTCATCGCCGTCGAGCCCGACCTCCGCAAGACGCTCATCGCGTTCAAACATCCCAAGGTGAAGTTCGTCGCCGGATATGACGACTGCATCCGCGGAACATTCGA
>DASWBH010000342.1:0-4407 GCA_036390755.1 Thermoanaerobaculia bacterium | reverse complement strand
CGTTCGCATCGACGACAAGGTCCGCGTGTTCGACGTCGAGATCCGCCTCGACGCGCAGGGCCGCGAGCTCCGCTCCGGCATGACCGCGAACATCGAAGTCAACGGCGAACGGAAACCGAAGGTGCTCACCGCGCCGGTCGAATCCGTCTTTCAGCGCGACGACAACGAGATCGTTTACGTGAAGAAGAAGGCCGATCCGAAAGCCGTCGCCCAGCTCAAGAAGGGCGACAAGGACGCGTGGAAGACCTACTTCGAGCGCCGAGTCGTTGTCACCGGGCTGGCCGACAACTCGCGCGTCGAAATCGTCAGGGGTCTGAAGCCGGGTGAGGAAGTCGCGCTGGAAGATCCGACATTGCCGGCTGACAAGAAGAAGGACGACAGCGACGATTAGGAGTGACGTAGCTCTTAGCTCTTAGCTGTTAGGAGCTACCTGGCTACGAGCGTCGTTCTCCTAAGAGCTAAGAGCTAAGAGCCAACAGCTATGAGTGCACTACTCGAACCCGAATCCGAACCCGAGCGCTCTCTCATTCACCTCGCCGGCGTGACGAAGATCTATGACGCCGGCGAGAACGCCGTGCAGGCGCTGGCCGGCGTGAACGTGGAGATCTCTCGCGGCGAGTTCGTCGCGATCGTCGGCCCCTCCGGCTCCGGCAAATCGACGCTCATGCACATCCTCGGCTGTCTCGACTCGCCGACTGACGGGGAGTACTGGCTCGACGGCGAGAACGTGGCCGACCTCTCGGCACGCGCGCTGGCGCGCATCCGCAATCAGAAGATCGGCTTCGTCTTCCAGACGTTCAACCTGCTGCCGCGCGCGACCGTGTGGAAGAACGTCGAGCTCCCGTTGCTCTACGCGGGCATCGGCACCGAGGAGCGACGCGAGCGCGCGCTCGAGGCGCTCAAGCACGTCGGGCTCGACCGCCGCGCCAAGCATCGCCCGAACGAGCTCTCCGGCGGGCAGCGCCAGCGCGTCGCCATCGCCCGCGCACTCGTCAACGACCCGTCGCTCATCCTCGCCGACGAGCCGACCGGCAACCTCGATACGAAGACCGGCTCGGAGATCATCGACATCTTCGAGAAGCTCGCCGCGAACAACCAGACCATCATTCTGGTCACGCACGACCCGGCCATCGCCGCACGCACGCAACGCAAGATCACCATCGTTGATGGACTGATCGTCTCTCCTGAGAGCTGAGAGCTGAGAGCTGAGAGCATGTTGATCTTCGAATCGATCATCGACGGCCTGCGCGACATCAAGGACCACTTCGGCCGCACGCTGCTGCAGCTCCTCGGCATCATCCTCGGCGCGGGCTCGATCGTGGCGACGTTCTCGCTTTCGGTCGCCGGAAAGTCGGCGGCGATGGAGTACTACCGCGTCAGCGGCGGCATCCAGAAGATCTGGGTCTCGAACCATCCGACCGGAAAGGTGACGCTCGGCGCGCGCGCTCTGGCGTCGGAAGGGCTGACGTACGGCGACGCGCTGGCGCTGCGGCGTGACGCGAAGGAGATCGACCTCGTCTCGCCGGTCGCGAACATGGACATGACCATCCGCTACCGCGCGATCGAGAAGCCGCGCTCGGTCCTGGGCGTCGTGCCGGCGTACTCGCCGATGAACGACTTCCACGCCGGCGAGGGCCGCTTCATCACCGACAACGACCTCACCTCCGCCGCCCGCGTCGTCGTCCTCGGCACCGAGCGCGCGCAGGAGTTCTTCGGCTCCGAGAATCCGATCGGGAAGATCCTCACGATCAACGGCACCGGCTACCAGGTCGTCGGCGTGATGGAGGAGAAGTACTTCAGCTTCGATCAGAAGCGAAACATCATGCGCTGGATGAACCGGCAGATGTACATCCCGATCACGACGTTCGTGACGCGCAAGGGCGAGTCGCCGCAGCACGGGAAGATCAGCTACATGCACGCGCGGATGCGCGACATCAAGCGCGCCGATCAGTCCGTCGACGAGATCAAGCACATCCTCAAGCGCGAGCACGGCATCAACGACTTCGAGGTCTTCTCGCGCGTGGCCAACCTGCGGCGCAACGAGCAGAACAACAAGATGTACGACATGACGTTCATGATCTGCGGAATCATCTCGCTGCTCGTCGGCGGGATCGTCGTCATGAACATCCAGCTCGCCTCGTTCAACGAGCGCGTGCGCGAGGTGGGGACGCGCAAGGCCGTGGGCGCATCGCCGGCGCAGATCTTCTTCCAGTTCCTCTCCGAGTCGATCGTCGTCTCCGTCTTCGGCGGCTTCCTGGGCCTCTTCGCCGGGAAGCTGTTCACGACGGCGATCTCGATGCTGATGAAGCGCCCGACGTTCATCACGCCGTCGACGATCGTGAACGCGCTGATCTTCGCGGCCGGGACTGGACTCTTCTTCGGCATGTATCCGGCGATCCGGGCGTCAAGACTGAATCCCATTGAGGCGCTGAGAACCGAATGAAGACGGTCCTCGGTCCTCGGTCCTCGGTCCTCGGAACCATCCCGAACCCGAGGACCGAGGACCGAGGACCGAGGACGTAAAGGCCATGTTCATCAACGAATCGATCCGCACGAGTCTCGAGGAGGTCAAGGCGCATCCATTGCGTTCTTGCTTCACGTTAGTCGGCGTGATCCTCGGCACGCTGGCGATCGTCGTCGTCATGTCGGTGCTCGACGGCGTCGAAGCCGCCGTGTGGGAAGGCGTCGAGGATCTCGGTCTCGACGGCGTGCTGTACATGTCGCAGCGCGCGCCGACGGACCGGATCGAGCGCGCGAAGGCGCACGTGTCACGCGGATTGCGCGAGGAGGATTCGAAGTGGTTCGATGACGCGGAGAACATCCGCGCCGTGTCGCCGGTGGGCGAGACGCGGGCGGTCGTCACGGCCGGCACGATCACGCGGCGCGTGAATCTGTACGGGATCGAGCCGCAGTTCGCGATCATCAAGAACCGCAGGATCTCGGCGGGGCGATTCATCTCCGAGCGCGACGTCGCCGGCGTCACTCCCGTCTGCGTCCTCGGCTACAAGCTCAAGCAGCAGCTCTTCGGCGGTGAGGATGCCGTCGGCCAGCAACTGACCCTCGGCGGCCGCAGGCTGACCGTGATCGGCATCGGCACCGAGTTCAACATGAAGTTCGTCAATGACGATGACATGCGCAAGGAGACCGCCGGCGCGTACATCCCCTGGACGCTCTATCGCGACATGTTCGGCCGCGCCAACGCGATCTCTTATGTGCTCGCCAAAGCGAACGACCCGGAGAAGAGCATTGACGCCGAGGACGAGGCTGCGCGGATCTATAAGCGCGCGCACAATGGCATCGGCGACGTGCGCATCGACAATGTCGGCAAAGAGATTCTCAAGGAGCGCGGCAACGTCGTCGTGATCCTGCGCAACTGGCGCATTGTGTTCTTCTCGATCGCCGGCATTTCGCTGCTGATCGGCGGCGTGGGCATTTTCTCGGTGCTGAAGATCTCGATCTCCGAGCGGCTGTTCGAAATCGGCCTGCGCAAGTCGATGGGCGCGAGCGAGACGGAGATCTTCATGCAGTTCCTCATCGAGTCGATCACGCTATCGGTCGTCGGCGCCGCGATCGGCCTCTTCGGCGGCATTGTCGTCGTGAAGCTGATCGCCGGCGTGTTCCCGGCCGGCCTCCCCGTGTCGATGTTCGGCCTCACAGTGGCAAGCGGCTTCGCGATCTCGATCGGCCTGCTCGCCGGCCTGTACCCGTCGATCTCCGCGTCGCGCCTCACGCCGGTAGACGCGCTGCGGGCGTAGAGCTCGGGCGTGGTTCCGACGGGCAGCAACGATTCGGCGACTTCGCAGCGGAGCGCGTCGTTGCACCGCAAGTCCAACATCGCGGGATCGGCTCACAGCTCCTCGCCGAAATGGAAGGGCGGCGCCCATCCACGGGCTCGGTAGAATCCCTCCGCATATCGGAAGTGCTCAAGGAATGTGCAGCCGGTTGCGCAGCAAGCTTCGACGAGAGAGCGTCTGAGACTTTCGTGCTCAGCCGGAGAAACTCTTCACCTCGCCCGGCCGGCGCAGCATCTTGTCCACTTCGAACGCGTGCATCTCCTCCTGCTGCACCATTTGCCGCGCGTACTCCTCGAGCCAGACGGACTTGTCGACGACCGCAGCGAGCAGATCCTTATAGAGCGCAATGGCGGCGCGCTCGTTCTCCAGAGCCTCGCGAAGAATGTCGCCGGCGTCGTGCTTCTGCGTCTCGAGCAGCGGACCGATGCCCAGCGACGGATGCTCGCCGAGTGACGTGAGGATCTCGCCGGCTTGCTGGGCGTGAGCCATCGACTCGGTGGCCTGCTGGCGCAGCCACGACACGATCGGGATACGGTTGTAGCCCATGATCATGAACGAGTAGTGCGTGTACCGCACCGCGCCGGCGAGCTCGGCCTCCAGAATGTGGTTGAGG
>DASWBH010000341.1:0-5694 GCA_036390755.1 Thermoanaerobaculia bacterium | reverse complement strand
CGTGCACCTCGGCGAACGTCTGTTCGCGCAGCTCGCGCGGAATCGTCGCGCCGCGATGACGCTGCGCATGAGCGACGGTCCGCATGTTCAGCGCATCGAACGTTGCGACGCGCGGCTCTTCGGGCATCAGGAAGTCTTCTTCGGTCAGCACGCGATGGAGGTTCATCGCCGCGCGCCGCCCGCTGCCGATCGCGGCCGCGACCGTGCCTTCGCTTTTGCCGAAGTCGCCGCCGATGAACACGGGCGCCGCCGTTATGCCGATCACCTCGCCGTCGCCGTGGATCTCGTTGCCTTCGGGAAGGATCGACAGATCGGCGGACTGGCCGAGCGCGAGGATGACTTTGTCGCACTCGATGACGAATTCCGCGCCGGGCGCGTCGTCGCGAACCGGCCGGCGGCGTCCGCTCGCGTCGGGCTCTCCGAGCTTCATGCGCACGCACGTGAGCGCCGCGACATCGCCGTCCCGCTTGACGCTGACCGGCAGCACGAGCTCGTCGAGCTCGACGCCTTCGTCGATCGCCGCCGCAACTTCTTCGGGAATGGCCGGCATCTCCGCGTGCGAGCGCCGATAGAGGATGCGCACGCTCGCCGCGCCCAGCCGCCGGGCGGAGCGCGCGGCGTCGATTGCTGTGTTGCCGCCGCCGACCACGATCACCCGCTCGCCGCGCACATCCTCGACTCCGCGATGAACGCCTTCGAGGAACTCGATGCCCTGGCGCACGGTGCCGGACGAGTCGCCGAGCTCGAGAGCGCGCGATTCCTGCAGGCCGGTCGCGACGAAGACGGCCGCGTAATGACGCGTGAGGTCGCGCAGCGCCGCGCGATCGATGCGCGCGTCGGTGTACGCGTTGATGCCGTGCATGAGGATGAACCCGAGCTCGCGATCGAGCACCTCGCGCGGAAGCCGGTATTCGGGAATGCCGTTGCGCAGCACGCCGCCGAGCTGGTCGCTCGCCTCGAACAGCGAAACCTGATAACCCAGGCGCGCGAGCTGATACCCGGCGCTGAGACCGGCCGGACCCGAGCCGATGATCGCGACCCGCTCGCGCCATACTCGCGTCACAGGCGCAGGCCACTCGCCGTGATCGGCGACGAAACGCTCGAGCTCACGCACGTTGACGCCTTCGTCGAACTCGTTGCGGTTGCACGCAGCCATGCACGGAGCCGGGCACACGCGGCCGCAAATCCCCGGCAGCGGCGACGTCTCCAGCAGCACCTCGAGCGCTTCCGTGTACGCGGCGCGCGCAGTCGCCTGCACGAATTTCTGCACGTTGTTGCCGGCCGGACAACTGTGATTGCACGGCGGCGTGAGCGTCTGCCGTTCCGGTCGTCGCGTCGCCCACGAGCCGGTGCGGATCTTCGGCGGACCGCCGGCGTTCTCGTCGAGCAGTCCGACCGGTTCGGTTTCCACCTTCGCGACTGCGAGGTGCGCCGTGACGCCCGGGAGCTTCTCGTGCTCGACGCGGTCGTATGCCTTTCGCGCCGCTTCGACGTTCGCACCGCCGAAGCCGAGGTCGATCATCGTGGCGCTGACTTCGTCGAAGGTGAGGCCGAAGATCTGCGCGACCGCGCCCATCATCGTCGTGTTGACGATGGGCACCGCGCGCGTGCCGAGGCCGTGCTCGATGGCGATGGAGGTTGCGTCGATCGTCGCCACGAAGCGGCCGGGAAAACCGTTCGCGAATGCGGCCGGCGGCTCCGGCGCGTTGAGGATGATCGCGCCCGTCGGTTTGACGCCGGCCAGAATGCCGCCGCCGATCAGCGTCGGATCGAGGACGATGACGTGGTCCGGCTGGCGGATCTGATTGTGGTTCGTGATCTCCGCGTCATCGATGCGGACGTACGCCTGAATCGGCGCACCCGATCGCTCCGCTGCGTAGACCCCGAATGCCTGAACGTGCTTGCCCCGCGCGAACCAGCAGGTGGCAATCACCTTTGCCAGCGTGACTCCGCCCTGGCCGCCGCGGCCGTAGATGGTGATCTCGATCATCGCGACTCCCGCTGAGGCAGTGTGGAGACATTTTGTTCACACGGTGACCAACGGGAGATGCGGGGCATCACACGGCGAGGTGAGATATGAACGTCGAGAACGGAAAGTGCCTATGTCATTCCGAGCGTGAGCGAGGAATCCGGGTGGTCGGGTGCTGCGTCTGTCGCGCCGCCCACCGCCCGGATTCCTCGCTTCCGCTCGGAATGACTCACAGCAGTTCCCGCAACGTCGCATACCCGCTTCGGCTTACGGGCAACTTCGTCCCGTCGCGCAGGATGGCGACCCGGCTGTCCTTGGCGTACATCTCGATCTTGTCGATGCGATCGATGTTCAGCAGGTACGAGCGATGGATGCGGACGAAGCGCGTCGCATCGAGCTGCGCGGCAAGGTCGCCGATCGCCTGCTGTTTGCGCACCTTCGTCGGACCCGCGACGATGACGATTGCATCGTCCGCGGCCTCGATGTAATCGATCCGGCTGACCGGCACGACTTGAATCGCGCCGTCGTCGCCTTTCACCACGATGCGCTGCAGCGGCTTGTGGCGCAGCGCTTCGCCGAGCGGCGCCGCGGCCGCGCGCGGACGCAGCAGCTGTTGCCTTACTTTCTGCATCACCGCGCGCAACCGGTCTTCGGAAAACGGCTTGAGGAGGTAGTCGAGCGCATTCACTTCGAACGCGCGCACCGCGTACTCGTCATGCGCGGTGACGAAGACGACCATCGGCGAGCGATCGAGCAGCGACAGCACCTCGAAGCCGTCGAGCTTCGGCATCTGGATGTCGAGCAGCAGCAGGTCGGGATCGTGCTCGGCGACTGCCTTCACGGCTTCGAATCCATTCGCGCATTCCGCGACGATCTCGACGTCGTCGTTCGCGCTCAGGTACTCGCGCAGGATGTCGCGCGCGGGCGGCTCGTCATCGACGATGATCGTGCGAATCATCGCGGGAGCTCGATCTCCACGTGAAAGCGTCCTTCGTCCTCAGCCGCGTGAAAACGTGCGCGGCCGTCGGACACGGCGCTCAAGCGGCCGGCCGCATTCTGCAGACCGATGCCTTCGCCGTGCGAGTCGGCCCGATCGGGATCGGCAGGATTGTCGATGCTGATCCGCAGCGTGCCGTCGGTGAGATGCGCGTTCACGTCGATCGTTCCACCTTCGACTACGGACGCGATGCCGTGCCGCACTGCATTTTCGACGAGCGGCTGCAGCAACAGCGGGGGGACGAGACAACTCGCCGCGCCGTCATCGACGGAGATGTGCGTCCGCAGGCGATCGCCGAATCGGACTTTCTCGATCGCCAGATAGCGCGTGACCAGGTCGATCTCCTCGCCGAGCGTGATCCGCTCGAGCGCGCCGATCCGCAGCATGATCCGGAAAAATTCGGCGAGCCGCAGCGCCATCTCGCGGGCGTCGTTCGGCCGCGTGCCGCACAGCGACGCCACGGCGTTGAGACTGTTGAAAAGGAAATGCGGATCGACTTGTGCCTTGAATGCGCGCAGCTCGGCTTCGCGCGCGAGCACCTGATAGCGCAGCGCCGCCGCTTCGGCCTCGCGCGCCGCCTCGACTTCGATCACGAGGTACTGCACGACCACGCAGGCGATGTACAGCATGAGGCCGAGAACGAAGAGCGGAGTGGGATCGGGTGGCGCTTGACCGAGCGCGCCGGACGAGGCGATCCATGCGCCGGTCCAGAGCCCGCTCGCCACGGCCGCCGATCCGCCGTGTGCGGCGATCAGCTGCGTATCTGCCGTGCTGCGGATCGGCAGCACGCGGCAAAGGAACCGCGACGCCACAGCGATGAATCCGAGGAGAAGCGATGGCGCAATCGACGCGACGACGACCGAGCTGAGCGCCACGTTCGACTTCGACAGAAGAAGCACCGAGCTGACGATCGCCGCGAACGTGACGGCGCCGATCGCATACAGAGCCGCTTTGATCTTCATGCACGCTCCTCGCTCGAGCTCTTCACCTCGACGCCGCCCATGATCACGCTGCCGCGCAGCACGAGCACGGGACCGTTCTGCGTGCCGCCGCTGGTGTTGTCGACGAGCGCGCCGATCACCGTCGCCATCCTCGACTCCACTCGCCACGTCCGCGGGATCTTGATCGCGACACCGCCCCAGAACGCGAGGATGTCGATCACCGCCTCACGCGAAAGTGTCGCGCGCGTCAGGTCGATGTCGCAGCCGCCCATGACCGAGACGACGTCGCCACCGACAAACTCGTCGCCGCCGAATGTCCGCCCGTTACCGCCCATGATCGAGATCGCGCGGAGCGTTCCGCCGCTCGCAGCGTCCTTGGCCACGGGCCGCAATGACTGCACGACGAGCGTCACGCCGGCGACACTGATGAATAGCGGCGACAACGCCAGCACATCGCGCAGATAGAAATCGTGGAAGAGCGGAAATCGCGGCAGAAAAACGAGACCGATGACGATCAGGATGACCGC
Organism: Thermoanaerobaculia bacterium; assembly: GCA_036390755.1. Lineage (GTDB taxonomy): Bacteria > Acidobacteriota > Thermoanaerobaculia > Gp7-AA8 > Gp7-AA8 > DASVHS01. The sequence goes on along the minus strand of DASWBH010000341.1, from coordinate 1,260 downwards.
GCTGCTCCACCGTCGCGCGACGAGATTCACCAGGCCGTACGCGATGAGTACGACCGACCACCATCTGAGGTAGTCCCATGCGTCGATGCGGCCGAGGTGATCGAGCCAGATCAGGACGCCGGCGGTGAGGATGGCCAGGCCGGTGATCAACCGTGCGAATGGCTCCTCGCGCCGGTGCTGGCGAATCGTCCGTTCGAATTCCGCGCTATCCACGGCGCTCCTCCGGCGGCGCAGGCTCGTGGCGCCGCATCGCGTCGATGATCGCGCGCAACGTGATCGCCGCGCCCATGAACACGAGCAGCAGCGGCCACGAGTTGCCGTACGTCAGGCCGAACAGCCGGAGCTGACACGCCTGCAGCCACGCGCCGACGCCGATGTGAACGAATCCGGCCCAGAACCTTCCGCTGAACAGCTTCGCCACGCCGAGGCTGATGATGATCATCGGCCAGAAGTCCCGGATCAGTTCGTCGAACCGCGCGATGTGGAACTGATCGAGCAGGAACAGCACACCGAACCCGATCAACAGAAATCCCCACACGAGAGCGCTGTGGTCGATTCGTTTGTTGCGCATGCCGTTCATGCCGTCCTCGCCGCGACATCCTTCACTTCGATGCCGCCCATCATCACGAAACCGCGCACGATCAGCTGCCGGCCCGTGTGCTTCGACTTCGTCTTGACGTCAATTCCGCCCATCACCGGGACCGCCTCGGCCACGATCTCCCAGCCGTCGGGAACGCGAAGCACGAGGCCGCCCACCACCACGAACGCTTCGATCACTGCCGGGCCGCGCTCGATGTCCGCTGCGGTGAGATCGATCGTGCATCCGCCGACGGCCGTAATGACCCGCGCGCCGGTAAAGGCGTTCGAATGGACAGTGACCGTTCGATTCGAGAAGACCGCCACGATGCTCTCCGACGATCCGCCGGTCACTTCCTGCGAGCGCAACCCGAGAGAGTTCGCGACGATCACGCCACCACCGATGATCATCAGCATCGGCCAGAGACTGAAGATCGAGAAATGCAGCACCTGCAGGCTGAACGCGAGCAGCAGCGCGCCGACCACGATCGTGATCACGCCGCCGAAACGAGTCTTCGGATCGAGCGCACGGATGACACCGATGGCGATGACGACCGCGGGCCAGTAGCGCAGGTAGTGGCCCGCGTAGATGATTCGCAGGTTGTCCAGCGTGAGCACGATGCCGAGGGCCGTCAGGAACAGGCCGACGATGAGCTTGACGCCCGTGTGGTTCAGCGGTTGAGG
>DASWBH010000340.1:0-1754 GCA_036390755.1 Thermoanaerobaculia bacterium | reverse complement strand
ACGATGGCGCCTCACGCGTGGATCAGCCACACAATCACGATCTGGCGGCCGTGGATCGAGCTCGCGCTCGCGACGCCTGTGGTCCTCTGGTGCGGCTGGCCGTTTTTCATCCGTGCCGTGGAATCGATCCGCTACCGCAGCCTCAACATGTTCACCCTCATCGGCCTCGGCGTGACGGTCTCGTATGCGTACAGCGTCGTCGCGACGCTCGTGCCGTTCCTCTTCCCCGCGTCTTTCCGCGATGCATCCGGCCACGTCGGCGTCTACTTCGAAGCCGCGGCCGCCGTCGTGACTCTCGTGCTCCTTGGCCAGGTGATGGAGTTGCGCGCGCGACGGCGCACCGGCGCGGCGATCCGGGCCCTGCTGGAGCTCGCGCCGAAAGCGGCGCGCCGCGTCGACCGTGACGGCAGCGAACACGACGTGCCGCTCGACGACGTTCATCCCGGCGATCTGCTGCGCGTCCGGCCCGGCGAGAAGGTGCCGGTCGACGGAGTCGTGACCGAAGGCAACAGCAGCGTCGATGAGTCGATGGTCACGGGAGAGCCAATTCCTGTCGAGAAGCGCGAACGCGATCGCGTGATCGGCGCAACGGTGAACGCGACCGGCTCATTCGTCATGCGCGCCGAACGCGTCGGTGCCGACACGCTGCTCGCCCAGATCGTGCGCATGGTCGCCGAAGCGCAGAGGAGCCGCGCGCCGATTCAGAAGCTCGCCGACAAAGTCTCGGCGTGGTTCGTTCCGCTCGTCATCACGATTGCCGTGATCACGTTCGGCGTGTGGATGTTCGCAGGACCGCAGCCGCGGCTCGTCTACGCGATCGTGAACGCCGTTGCCGTTCTCATCATCGCGTGCCCCTGCGCCCTCGGACTGGCGACGCCGATGTCCGTCATGGTTGCCGCCGGCAAAGCTGCGTCCGCGGGCGTGCTGTTCAGAAATGCCGAGGCGATCGAAGTTCTGCGCAAAGTCGACACGCTGGTCGTGGATAAGACCGGTACGCTGACGCTCGGCAAGCCTCGCCTCGCGTCGGTGATCACGGTCGGCGGCTTCGATGAAAACGAACTGCTGCGCCTCGCCGCCAGCGTTGAGCGCGCGAGCGAGCACCCCCTCGCCTCTGCGATCGTATCCGGCGCCGAATCCCGGCGCATGCTTCTCGGCTGGCCGTCGAATTTCTCGTCGACGACGGGCCGCGGCGTCCGCGCCACGATCGACGGACGCGAAGTTGCGGTGGGCAATCACCTGCAGCTCGACGAGCTCGGCGTCGACGCCGCGCAAGTGGAAGGTCTCGATGAGGAGCTGCGACGCGACGGGCAGACCGTCATGTTCGTCGTGGTCGATGGAATCCTGGCCGGAATCGTCAGCGTCGCCGACCCGATCAAGGAAGGCGCCGCGGATGCGATCCGGCAGCTCCACGATGAAGGCGTGCGCGTGGTGATGCTCACCGGCGACAGCCGCACGACGGCCGAAGCGGTCGCCAGGAAGCTGAAGATCGACGAGTTTGTCGCCGAAGTGCTGCCTGACAAGAAGGTGGAGGCGGTCAAGCGGCTGCAGGAGCAGGGGCGCGTCGTGGCGATGGCCGGCGACGGAATCAACGACGCGCCCGCGCTGGCGCAGGCGGATGTGGGGATCGCAATGGGCACAGGAACCGACGTCGCCATGGAGAGCGCCGACGTGACTCTCGTCAAAGGCGATCTCCGCGGCATCGTTCGCGCGCGGCGGCTCAGCCGCGCCACGATGCGGAACATCCGGCAGAACCT
>DASWBH010000339.1:0-3680 GCA_036390755.1 Thermoanaerobaculia bacterium | reverse complement strand
ATCACGATCGTCCTGTCCTGCGCGTCGATGGCGCTGGCCGTGCTGGTCGGCGTGATCACGGCGACTTCGCGCATCTACGGCGGTCCGCTGCTCCGCGCGATCTTCACGTTTTACGTCGAGGTCACGCGCGGCACTCCCGTGCTGCTGCAGCTGTTCGTCATCTACTACGGGTTGTCTGCGGTCGTGCGGCTTCCGGCGTTCATCGCCGCGCTGGCCGGCCTCGGGCTCAACTACGCGGCGTATGAGAGCGAGATCTATCGCGGCGCGCTCGAAGCGGTCGCGCGCGGTCAGCTCGAAGCGGCCCGCACGCTCGGCCTCTCCGAGGTGCAGGTGTTCCGTCTGGTGCGCGGCCCGCAGGCGTTCCGGCTCGCGCTCGCGCCGATGACCAACGACTTCGTCGCCCTGCTCAAGGACTCGTCGCTCGTCTCGGTGATCACGGTGGTCGAGCTGACGAAGCAGACGCAGATCTTCGCCGCGAATGTCGGCAGCTGGGTCGTGCCGGGCGCGATCTGCGCGACGCTGTACCTCGTCCTGTCGCTGCCGCTGTCGCGCGTGGCGCGCGGACTGGAGCGACGCTGGAGGATGCCGTCCCCGTGAGCGAGGTCCTGCGCATCCGCGATCTGCGGCTCTCGCGCGGCGTGCGCGAAGTCCTGCGCGGCGTCAGCCTCGACGCAACCCGCGGCGAGCTCGTCGCTCTGATGGGTCTCTCCGGCGGCGGCAAGACGACGGTATTGCGCAGCATCGCCGCCCTCGAGCCGTTCGACGCCGGCTCCATCAGCGTCGACGGTGTGACACTCGCACCCGGTCCGCTTCCGCCGCGCCGCACGCTCGCCGAGCTGCGCCGCCGCGTCGGCATGGTCTTCCAGCTTCACTATCTATTCGAGCACCTCACCGCGATCGACAACGTCACGCTCGCGCCGATGCACGTCTCTCAGGCCAGCCGGACCGATGCCCAGCGCCGCGCCATCGAGCTCCTCGACTCCCTCGGCGTCGCACATCGCAAGAACGCCTATCCGCGCGAGCTCTCCGGCGGCGAGGCGCAACGCGTGGCGATCGCGCGCGCCATGGCGATGGATCCGCCGCTGCTGCTGATGGATGAGCCGACCGCGTCGCTCGATCCGGCGCGGCGCTTCGAGCTCGGCGATACGCTGCAGCGCCTGGCGCGCGAGGGCCGCACGCTTCTGATCGCCACGCACGATGACGACTTCGCGCGCGACTTCGCCGGCCGCGTCGTCATCCTCGCCGACGGCGAGGTCGTCGAGCAGGGACCGGCGCGCGACGTGCTCACCCGCCCGCAGCATCCCGCGACGCGCATGCTCCTCGAAGGAAAGAAATGATCCGGGCCCTCATTGCCGCACTCCTCTTCGCATCGATCAGCTTGTTGTTCGCTGCCGTCGTTTACACAGCAGATCAGGGAAGCGCGGTTCAGTTGAAGCTGCCGGACGAGCCCCATGTGAAATCCGTGCAGGTGATCTGGCAAAAGAAAAATGTGCCCGCGTTTCCCGTCGACGGCATGTGGACCACGATTCTCGGCATTGACGTGGAAGCGAAGCCGGGCGAGCAGCGCGCCGAGGCCGTTTTCACGATGGACGATGGCCGTGTGGACAGACGCGAAGTCACGATCGACGTCCGGGCTAAGAAATTTCCCATAAGTCAACTGAACGTCGATGAAAAGTTCGTCGAATTGAGCAAGGCGGATCTCGATCGCTCGCACCGCGAGTCGGGCGAGATCGATGCGATCTATGAGCGGGTTACGACGGACATTCTTCCCGACGAGCCGTTCACTGTGCCGATTCCGGGAGAACAAGGAAAGAATTTCGGTGAGCGCCGCATCTTCAATGGCGAGCCGCGCGCGCCGCACTCCGGCGCCGATCTGCACGCGACAACCGGCACGCCGGTTCATGCGACGAATCGAGGCCGCGTCGTGCTCGCGAAGAATCTTTTCTTTACGGGAAATACAGTACTTCTGGACCACGGCTTAGGCATCTATTCGCTCTATGCGCACCTCTCGCGGATCGACGTGAAGGACGGCGAGGTCGTAAAGAACGGTCAAGTCATTGGAGCCGCCGGTGCGACCGGCCGCGTCACCGCCCCACATCTGCATTGGGGAATGCGCGTGCAGGGAGCGAGGGTCGATCCGTTTTCGCTGGTGGGATTACGGTGGTGACGCGGCGTCGCCAGTCGGCTCGCGCAGCGCCATGCACACGGAGCTTCTCTTGACGTCGGGCCTAAACGTTACGCGGAGTTGGGCGGCGGCTTACGCGATCTTCCGCAGTTTCTTCTCCAGTGCCACTGGGAGGCTTATTCGGACGAACCACTCGCTGGGGAAGAGATAGTCTTCGCCCGATTCGTCGATCACCCGAATCATTCCGTGTTCGGCTCCGAATTCGTCTTCGATTACGGGGTAGAGTTTTCGCAGCTCGAGCGAAGCTTCGTATTCGTCATTCCGAACACAGACAGCGAATTGTCCCCTCGGCGACGCGTCAGGCGCTGATGCGACGCGCGAGCGTTTCCGCACGGAGACGCGTTTAGCGGATGCTGAGCGGCTTCTTGAACTTGAATTCGTTCCTGCCGATACCGTGCGCTTCATACCAGAGGATCTCAGCCTCGAGAATCGTACCATCCGACAATCGAACGGTGGCTCGACCTTTCACCTTCCGCCACTTTCCTCGTCCGTAGAGTCGAGCGAGTCTTCGGCGGTCACGCAGCTTCGTTCCAGCCGCGATCGTCTCGACAGCGGTGAACTCGCTGAGGATCTCGAAATTCACGTGTCATCAATTTACCTGAACGTTCTTCCGGGTTCGGAGTCGGATTCACCGTCGCCGGATCGCGCGCACGCGGTGGTCGACGGCTGCGCGCCATTCGCTGACCACGACGAGCTGCGTCACGTCGACAAGAAGGAAGTTCGACGAGCCCGGCGAATCGATCAGCACCGCTCTGGAGGGTAAACGCGCGTCGAGCGGCAGCTCGTGCAGGAACGTCAGTTGCCGATTCGCATCCACCGTGACTGCCCAGAACGTCGCCGCATCGTCAGCGAGCGCGATGAGCTTCACGCCGGGAAGGTGGTACGTGTCGACCATCGAGCCCGCCAGGTTGAATCGAAAAATCGGATCGCCATTGGCCACGAGCACGTCGCCGTTTGGCAGTTGCCGGATCGAACCAGCGTAGAAGCCGCCGACGAGCGTCGCGAAATCCGGCTCCGGCTGATTCGTGCAGATGTTCATCCGGCGCACGCGATTGCCGTGCGGATCGTCGTCGCCCGTCGTGAAGAGCAGCGTGCAGTGGTCGGCGAGCAACTCGATGTGGCTCGCGCCGACGGCGATGCCGTTGACGATGTTCTGCGGGAAGGGATGCTCGGTCACCACGCCGTTCAGATCGAACTCGATCAACCTCGCGCCGCGTACCGGATCCGCGAATCGTTCGGCGACGAGATAGTGGCCGAACGATCCGGGCGCGATTTCGCTCAGCTCGGCGTCAGCGGTGAAGAGATTTGTGACGGTGGGCGAGACGCCGTCCCACACCGACATGATGTGCTTGTCGTGAAAGAGGATGCGGTCAGGCGCAGGCGCGAGGAATTGCCCGGGATAGTCGAACGTCACGGGGACGTCGGCGAGCCCTGCGGCGCCGTTGAAGCCGCGTTGAGAGAACCGCAGAAACAAGCCGGTCTCGTTGAAGTGCTG
>DASWBH010000338.1:0-4308 GCA_036390755.1 Thermoanaerobaculia bacterium | reverse complement strand
GTGATCCAGTCGCTGCTCGCGACCGGCGTGGCGACGCTGCCGAGCGGCTACGTCGTCCGGCTCGTCGCGTTCGGCGCGTTTCCGCCCGGCGCCGAGATTCCCCCGTGCCGCATCATCTCGCTGGGCCACGTGCTGACGTTTCTGCAGCGCTACGTGCGCAGGCACTGGAACGTGCTCCGCCATCTTCAGTTCAAGGATCCGGCCTTCGGATTCCTGATGACGCTGGAGAAGGCGAGGCGCGGCGGAGCGGGACGTCGCGGCGAAGAAGGCGTGGAAGTCGTCCCTGCCGCGGGCGAGAAGCGTATCCCGAGGCCGCGACATCAACGCGAGAGCCCTCGCCACAGGAGACCTCGATGAAGAAAATCTCCCGCCGTTCGTTTGCGCGCAACGCGATCGTGATCGCCGCGGCCGCAGCCGTAGCGCCGTCGACGATCGCGCAGACCGAGCCGGCCGCTCCGAAGACGACACCCGCGCAGCCGAAGCCGCCCGACAATCCGCCCGCGCTCTCGCCGGCCAGTCAGGCCGAAGTCGACGCGCGCGTGCAGTGGATCGTCACCAAGTACGGCTCGCATCTGAATGAGGAGCAGCGAGGCGACGTCCGGCGTCTGATTGCCGGAGGCCAGTCGGGAGTCGAAGCAATGCGCAAGTACGATCTCGAGAACGCCACGGGCCCCGCCGAGCCGTTCCGCATTTACCGGAAGTTCAACCGAGGACCGAGGACCGAGGACCGAGGACGGCAATGATCGGCGAGGACGTCCTCTACCTGACCGTACGCGAGCTCGGCGACCGCATCCGCACGCACAAGCTGTCGCCGGTCGAATTGACCGAGGCGTACCTGGCGCGCAGCGAGAAACTCGGACCGCGCCTCAACGCGTATGCGACGCTCACGCGCGAGCGGGCCCTGCGCGAAGCGCGCGCGGCGGAGAAGGAGATCGGCGCGGGCAAGTACCGCGGTCCGCTGCACGGCATTCCATACGCGGCGAAGGACCTGCTCGCGGCGAAGGGGTATCCGACGACGTGGGGCGCGAAGCCTTACGCCGGACAGACGTTCGACTACGACGCGAACGTGATCCGGCGGCTCGAGCACGCCGGCGCAATCCTCATCGGCAAAGCGGCGATGATCGAGCTGGCCGGCGGCATGGGGTATCGCTACGGCACGGCCTCGATCAGCGGCGGCGCGAAGAATCCCTGGAACGAGACGTGTTGGACGTGCGGCTCGTCGAGCGGATCGGGCGCGATCACTGCGGCGGCGCTCGCCGCGTTCGCGATCGGAACGGAGACGTGGGGCTCGATCGTCTGTCCGTCGACGTACTGCGGACTGTCCGGTCTACGGCCGACCTTCGGCCGCGTCGGACGGAGCGGCGCCATGGCCCTGTCGTACACGATGGACAAGATCGGGCCGATGGCGCGCAGCGCCGACGACTGCGGCCTGATCCTCGCTGCTCTCGCCGGTCACGACGCCGATGACGGCGGATCGCTGCCGCAGGCGCGGGCGGAGTTCGCGTATGCGCACAGCGCTGCGCCGCTGCGCATCGGCTGGGTGAAGAACGCGTGGAAAGAGGTGCAGCCCGACGTCGCCACGGCGACGAACAACGCGCGCGCCACGCTGGAGAAGGCCGGCGCGCACATCGTCGACGTCGAAGTGCCGGAAGGTCCGTGGGAAGTTGCCGCTGGAATCACGATCTCGGTCGAAGGCGCGTCCGCGTTCGATACGCTGATCGAGAGCGGCCGCGTGTCGGAGCTCGTCGATCCCGGCTGCCGCGTCGGCGGCTACATCAACGCGACCATTCCCGGCAACGACTACGTGCGCGCGCAGCGCATTCGCTCGATCCTCCAGCGCAAGATCGACGCGCTCTTCGACGACGTCGACGTGATCGCCACGGCATCGCTGCCGATCGCCGCGACGCCGATGGAGACGAACCTCGAGACCGATCTCGCGTTTCCCGACCCGATCGGCGGCATCGGCAACTTCTGCGGACTTCCCGCGATCAGCGTGCCGTCAGGATTCACGTCGAAGAATCTGCCGGCGGGACTGCAGTTCCTCGCGCGCGTACTGGATGATGAGAAGGTGCTGACGGCCGCGAACCTGTTTCAGTCGAAGACGGAGTTTCACAAGCGGCGACCGCCCGTTTAGTTGTCGGTTGTTAGTTGTCCGTTGTCGCGGCAGTTCGTAGCTGTTGAGCGATTGTCGAGCACCAGCCAGGTACTGCCGCGACAACCGACAACCGATCACCGACAACTAATCCGTGAGTTTCTTCATCAGATCGTTGACGTGGTTGTAGACATGCCGCACCGACTCTTCGATTTCGGCCGTCGAGTCGTCATGCATGTACTTCTGCGTGCCGATCATGTCGAGGATCTCGTCGGTGGCCCACATGATGTCGGCGAGGCGGTCGAGCACACGCTCGCTGAGCGGCATCTGCACCGAAACCACGGAATCGAAATCCATCGGCTTGTATGACATCCATTCGAGGAGTGATTCGGACGCGAAGTTCCCTACCCCTCAATTTCGGTCCCTGGCGGGAATGACGAATTTCTCCGCGGTGTGCGACGCGGAGAAGCGCGCAACCTTCACGTCGACGAGGCCGCTGCGACGCGCTGCGGCGATGACGTCGATGTCGGAGATCGCGTCGGTGCCCTTCGGCCGCACGACCCAGATCGCGCCGGCGGGCGCGAGGAACTCTTTAATACCGACCATTCGGTCAGCATCTTCGCGAGCGTCGATCGCGAGAAAAACGATGTCGCTGCCGCGCCGCAGACGCATCGCAACGTCCGCACCGCGCTGCTGTAACTCTTCGATGAACTTTGCCTCGAGCTTGCCGACGATCGAGATCTTCTGACCGGCCTTGATTCCCAGCTTGTCCGCGAGCGGCTTCGGATTGCGGATCTTCTCCGCCCACTTCCGCGCGTCGCGGCCGATCGCGAGCGACAGTGCATGCGAGCCCCACTTCACGTGCAGCCGCTCGTCGTCCGCGTCGACGCTGCTCATCTCGGCGAAGCGAACCGTCACCTTGAACGGCGTGCGCACCACCAGCTCCTCGGTCTCGAGCACCGCCTTCGCCTCGGCCGTTTTCCCGTCGAGTTCCACGAGGCACTTCGCTTCGTTGCCCATGATTCTTATGATAAGCAGCCATGAAACGAACTCTCTTCCTCTCGATTGCAGTGGCGGCGCTGTCGATCGCGGCCGCGAAACAGAGCAGCGACATGCCCGCGGGGGTGCAGCAAGCGATGAAGCTCTTCCGCGCTGATGCGATCGCCGCGCACGACAAGTTCCTCTCGAGCGATCTTCTCGAAGGCCGCGCGCCCGGCACGCCAGGCGACCAGATCGCCGAGGAGTACATCGCGACGGAGTTGCAGTCGTATGGATTGAAGCCGGGCGGCGAGAAAGGTACGTACTTTCAGACCGTGCCGCTCACCGGCGTCACGTTCGACGCGTCGAAGAGCTCGGTCGCGTTCACGCGCAACGGAACGAATGTGATCGGACCGCTCAAGCATCTCGACGAATTCGTCGGCTCCGATCAGGAACAGCAGCCGGCCGGCACGCTCGACTCCGACGTGATCTTCGTCGGCCACGGCGTCGTCGCGCCGGAGTATCGCTGGGACGACTACAAAGGCGTCGACGTGCGCGGGAAGACGCTGATCATGCTCGTCGACGATCCTCCCGCCAGCGCGAGCGAGCCCGATCTGTTCAAAGGAAAGACGCGCACGTACTACGGCCGCTGGACCTACAAGTACGAGACCGGCACGGCGAAAGGCGCGCAGGCCGTCATCCTCATTCACACCGACGACGCGGCCGGTTACGGCTGGCCGGTCGTGCGCAACTCGTGGGGACGCGAGTCGTCGTACATGCGCTTGAAGAGCGGCGAGCCGGCGCTGCGCTTCGCCGGGTGGATCACGGAGAAGGTCGCGAACGATCTCTTCCGCGCTGCCGGTCAGGATCTCGCGGCGCTCACGACTGCGGCCGCGTCGCGCGACTTTCATCCTGTTCCTCTCAACGTCAAGTTCACCGGCACGATTGCGAGCACGCTGCGCAAGTTCGAGACGCGCAATGTCATCGCGCGCCTCGATGGATCCGATCCGCAGCTGCGCGATCAGGCGATCCTCTACAGCGCGCACCACGATCACCTCGGCATCGGCACCCCTGACGCGACCGGCGACCGCATCTACAACGGCGCAATCGACAACGCCAGCGGATCCGCGCTGCTGCTCGAGATGGCGCGCGTCTGGGCGAACACCACGCCGGCGCCGAAGCGCTCGATCATCTTCAACTCCGTCGCCGCCGAAGAGCAGGGACTCCTCGGATCGGAG
>DASWBH010000337.1:0-5946 GCA_036390755.1 Thermoanaerobaculia bacterium | reverse complement strand
CTGCGCGACTTCCTCGCCGACTTCGAAGCAGCAGACGCGGATCGTCGGACCGAGGTAGGCGGATGCGCGAGCGGGGTCAATCGGCGCAGCGTCGAGCGTCGCGGCGGTGATGTTCTGCACGGCGCCGCGCCACCCGGAGTGGATGTTGGCCAGGATGTCGTGGTCGTCGAAGATCGTGACAGGCAGACAGTCGGCGACTTTGATGCCGAGCGCGACGCCGCGGTCGGACGACCAGAGCGCGTCGCAACGGTCGCATTCGCTCCATCGCGGCGCGTGGGCGACGCGGGTCACGTTCGCGCTGTGAATCTGCATGCACGTCGCGAGCGTCGCGTCGATTTGGAACCGCTCGGCGATGAACGCGGTGATGTCTCGCGCGATCTTCGCGTCGAGTTGACCGTGGAAGTCGATCGTGGTGTAGAAGAGGGCGCGGCCCTCGGGCAGTGACGGCGCGACGACGATGCGCCCGAAGGGACTCTGCTCGACGACGAAATCCGTCACGCGGCAGGGATTGTAATAGAATTGATCAGACTAGACCATGACCAAGCCGGTGAACATCTACGAAGCGAAGACGCGCCTCTCACAGCTCGTCGACCAGGCGGCGAAGGGCGAAGAGATCGTCATCGCGCGAAACGGGCGGCCGGTCGCGCGACTCGTCGCCTGGAAGCCTTCCGCCGCCAAGAGAAAGCCCGGCCGCATGCGCGGCCGGATGCGCATCGGCCGCGACTTCGACGCTCCGCTGCCGCCCGGCCTCTTCGACGGCAAGAAAGCGTGAAACTGCTTCTCGATACTCCCGTTTTGCTCTGGTGGGCTGGCGGAGACCGCCGTCTATCGAGCTCCACTCGGGATCTGATCGCATCAGGCGAGCACGAAGTTGTTGTCAGCGCAGCCAGCTTCTGGGAGATCGCCATCAAGCGCAGCCTGGGGAGAATCGACATCAAGCTCGAGGAGTTGCTCGCCACGGCGGAGGCGGATGGGTTTGCCGACCTTCCTGTCCGCGCGGCACACACGCTGCACCTTGCCGCGTTGCCGCCTTTACACAGCGATCCATTCGACCGCCTCCTGATCGCGCAGGCCATCGCGGAGACGGCACGGCTTGTCACGCGCGACGACTCGATCCTGCAGTACACCTCCGTCGAAGGATTTCTCTCGCTGCGCGTCTGAAGCCGCGCGGCACGGGACGAGTCGACTACGACGCCATCGCGCGCAACTCGGTGATCCGCGCGCGCAACTGCTCGGTCACGGCCAGTCCGCGTAACAGCGACGCGGTCTTCTCGAACTCGTCGATCATCGTGTCGACAGCGCGGTGTCCATCGCCGCTCATGATCCCGTCGAGTGCGTGGAGGAAGTGCTTCTCGACGGTCTTTCGTCCCGACTGTCCGATGAGCTCTTCGGCGATCGCGCGAATGCGTCCGGCCAGCTCGACGAGCTCGCTGCTGGCCTCGTCGTCGACTTTAGCTTTTTTTTTTAGCTGCACGAGCTCGCCCGTCACCATGCCGTACAGAATCTTCGCGACATCGAACGACGACATGTTCAGCACGCGCCCGATGTCCGCGATCGAGCGGCGTCCGTCGATCCTGGTGACGAGCATCCACTCGTGCGGGTTCAGCGTGACCTGCTCGTGACGGTTCTCGCGCGCCAGCAGCTCGGGGACGTGGTCGACCGACGGGATCTTCTTCGACAGCACGCGCCATTCGTCGAGCCGCCGCGCCGCCTCCATCAATAGATTCGTATTCGATTTGCTGATCGTCTGCCGCTCCGGCTCCTCGGCCGGGGTGAACTGAAACTCCCCCGAGTTCCAGATCGCCAGCGAATAGATCGCTTCCTCGCCGATCAGTTCACCGAGGGCGGCGTGCACCATCTGACCGTTCTTCAGATAGATCAGGCCACGCTCGGCATCGCGCGTGAGCGTGAACTTCCCCGTCTTTCCCGACACGCTCACGAGCTGGATGATGTCCGGCAGAGCCAGCTCCTTGAGTGATCCCTGGAATGCCATTTCTCTCCGATAATTTCGCGCAATCGCCCGCAGCCGAAGAACTTAGCGAATGGGAGGCGTGGGTCTTCGAAGCGTAGCGCGACCCGCCAGATGCGTCAAGAAGGATTGATGGCGTGACGCTGCTGTTGCTCGACCGCCGTCAGCGCCCACAGGCCGAAGGCGAACGCCGCCACGAAGCCGGTGACGAGCCGCAGCGAATTCGTGCTCTCGCGGAGGCCGACCGCCTGGGTGATTCCGTCGAGACCGATCGGGAGCGCGGCGGCGTACATCGCGATCCGGATCAGCCGCTCCTCCACGAGTGGCACCACGAAGAACGCCGCGACCGCGACGAGCAGACCGATGTAGATCGCGGTGCAGCGCGCGCAGATCGGCATCGGCACGCCGAAAAGAGTCAGGCACCGGCGCTCGATCCCGTGGCACAGCAGGCGGAACAGCAGCCGCCACCGCGCCGAGGCACCGTTCGCGACCGCCCACGCGCACACCGAGCTCGAGCCGAGGATCAGGAGCGAGATCGCGGCGAGGACGCCGGCGACGATCTTCGTGTCGCGCTTCATCGACGCACGGCGGCCCGCTGCACCTGCGCCATGGCGTACGCGCTCACGACCAGGGCCCAGAACTCCGTGAACAGGACTCCGACGCAGAGAAGAATGATGCCGAAGCCGGCCAGGAATCTGGCCACGAGATAGATGACGAACGCGAGCAGGTAGTTCCCGATGTTGTCGCGGATGAAGCCCCACACTTCGCCGAACTCGAAGGCCGCGCCGAAGCGCCGCGTCATGATCACGCGCAGCGCCGCCGACGGCAGGAAGAACGAGATCGCCAGGCTGAACGGGACGATGAGGCACCACGCGCACCCGAACACGCCGCCGCCGATGTTGCGCATGTTCTCGTTTTCGACCGCGTTCATCAGCGCCGCCGGAACGCCGATGAGCACGGCGAGGACGAGGATCGGCAGCAGGTAGATGAACCCCACGCAAAACAGCAGGAATCCTTCGACGAAGTAGTCGCCGAGGTCGTCCCACTCGGGGAGAGGATATTGGGCGCCTTCGACGACGTTACGGACGAGCCGGGCAGCGTAGCCGAGGAGGAAGAAGAAGCCGATCAGGCAGAACGACAGAAGCACGAACAAGCCGCCGATCAGGACCTTCGTCACCCATCGCGGATCGTCGAAGACGAATGCGAAGGGCCGCAGGAAATCGTATCCTGCCTTCGGAGGGGCCGGAGGGGGAGGTGGCGGCGGTGGAGGGGGCGGTGGCGGCGCGTAAACGTCTGACATCGCCTGATCAGTCTAAGCGGTTGCAACCTGGAAGAAAACCGATCCGTCTAAGCTTAGTAATCAAAACCCGTGGACGACCACTTCGATTTGCTTGTTGACGCACCGCGAGAGGAGGCGCCGGGTGTTCGGGTGCCCGCACCGGTCGTCGTCTCCGTCATCGTCCACGCCCTCCTCGTCCTCGGCCTCGTTCGCGCGTACCACCCGATCCGCTCTGACGACAAACCGTTGCCGATCGCTCACTACGTCGAGCTCATCAAGCAGATTCCGAAGGATTTCGTCGAAGCGCCCGGCCGGAAAGTCGATCAGGCCCCGCTGAACGCGCCGTGGTCGGACGCGAACCGCCGCGCGTCGATGCCCAAGCCCACCGGCGACCAGCCGACCATCCGCCCCGGCGACGGTCACAGGATCTACACGCCGCCGATCGGAAACGCGCAGGCGCAGCAGCCAAAGACGGTCCAGCAACCTACCCCGGCTCAGCAGCAGTCGCAGCAGCAGGCGGCTGCCCAGCCGTCCTTGCCGGCCGATATCGCGAACACATCGTCGCGGATCCCGCCGCTGCACCAGGCATCGGCATCCGGCGCCGACGTCAACTGGCATTCGGTCATCAAGGAAGTCAGCAAAGTCGCGACGCTCGGCGGGGGTCAGAACCTCGACCTCGGCAAGCTCAGCGGAAGCGAAGGCGGCGACAAGGGTTTCGCCGCGCAGGGACCGCTCTCGTTCGAGACGCAGTGGTACGACTGGGGCGAATACGCGCAGTCGATGGTGGGCAAGATCCGCATCAACTGGTACGAGAACATGCCGCCGCTGATCCGCACCGGCATGAAAGGCGTCGTGACGATCCGCTTCACGATCCAGCGCGATGGCCAGATCACGAACCTCGAGATGCTCAGCAGCTCGACGGTCCCGCCGTACGACTTCGCTGCGAAGAAAGCGATCGAGCTCTCCTCGAAGCTCAACCCGCTGCCGAAAGACTTCCCGAACGCGTCCGAGCGCGTGACCTGCATGTTCTTCTACAACTCGGAACCGAAGTGAGCGACAAGCCGCTCATCCCTCATCCCTCATCCCTCATCCCTGTTCCGCGCGCCGTCACGATCGTCGCGCTCCTTTTCGTCACCGCCGCCATCTGCGCGATCACCATCGGCACCACCGGCAGCACGTACACGAAAGTCGATCCGCGTCCGTTCGATGACCTCCGGCACCTCGCCCACCGCGTCGAGCACAAGCCGGTCTCGACCAACATCCTCGCCGTCATCATCGTGCCGATCATCGGCAATGTCCTGCTGTTCGTGCCGTGGGGTTTCCTGATGTTCATCGCGCTGTACACGGTCGAGCGGCCGACCATGCAGACCTACGTCCTCACGATCCTTCTCGGATTCACGTTCACGACTGTCGTGGAGGCCTGGCAGTACTTCCTGCCGTCGCGCGTCGCCGACATCAACGATGTCATCTGGAACACCGTCGGCACGATCTTCGGCGCGATCCTCGGACACATGCGGCTGCGCGTGCGTTTCGAATTCGAGTAACCGTATACTCTCGCGACTCCCGTGCTCCCCGATATCAAAGGGTTGGAAACGCAGCTCAAGCAGATCCTCTACGGCTGCGTCGAGCATGTGCAGGCCACCAAAGCAGCGCTGTATCTGTCGTCCTCGCTGGATCTGAACGACAAGCGGTTCGAGCTCGTGACCAGCTATCAGTACAACGTCGCGGACCGTAAGACGGTCGACGCGAAAGACGACCTCGTCGACTCTCTGGCCGTGAAGCGCAACGCGTTTTTCGTCAACGGACTGGGCGGCGATCAGCGGTTCGCAGAGATGCAGTTCCGCCAGGGGACGGATCGCCTGCTGGCGGCGCCGCTCTTCGCGCGGGGACGGCTTCTCGGCTTCATCGACATGCGCGACAAGGCGGGCAAGAAGCCGTTCGAGAACAACGATCTCGAAGCGGCGCGAAAGATCGCCGAAGAGGTGATCAGCCTCCTGAGCTCGAAGCGCATGTTCGGCCTTGCGCCGATTCAACTCGTCGAGACGACGCCGGTCCCGAACGCGCCGCCGCCGCAACCTGTCGCGCCCACGCGCGCCGCGTCCGTGCTCTCGCCGGCAGCATTGCGCGCGATCGAGTCCGCACACGAGTACATCTCGCGAAGGCAGTATCTGCAAACGGCGCGTCGGCTCGTCACGCAGGGCGATCTCGAAGTGATTCACCTGCTGCTTCCGGCGGCGCTGGCGTTCCGCACGGCGACACTGACTGCATTCACCGCAGTCGGTCCCGCGTTCACGACGCAAGCGATCGCCGCGAGGGGCCCGGTCACCAACGACGCCGTGAACAGGTTGAACGAGCACCTGCTGGTGTGGCTGCAGCGCAAGAACATCAAGGTACCGTCGGGCCGATCGCTGCCGATGTTCGTCTATCCGTTCGGCACTCAGGGTTCTCCGGTCGGCGCGCCGAGCCTCGACTCGATGCTCACCGCCACCGTGAACGCGCCGTCGATCGAAGGCCTCCTGCTCACCGTGGCGTTCGACGTTCCGCCTGACGTCGACACGCAACACGCGCTCGAGAGTTACCTGCGGCAGGTCGAGGAGTCGGTCGAGAGCGCGATCGGCGCGTCGGCCGGACGCGGTGAGCGTCAGGCCATCGCGGAGAAGCTCCTCGAGCCCGACTTCCAGAAGTTGCCCGATCTCGC
>DASWBH010000336.1:0-4382 GCA_036390755.1 Thermoanaerobaculia bacterium | reverse complement strand
GCCCTGCTTCTGCTCGGACTTCTGCTCCATGAGCACGCCCACATCGGAGCGGCGCAGTCGGTGCCTCTGGCCTAAGGAGAGATCAATGTCAGCCTCGAACAAGCGCTACCCCGGCCCGAGCGGCAATGAGCTCCAATCGTTTCCTCCGCGCGAGCGGTGGGACGACTGGACCGAGCTCGACTCGGCCGCGTGGCCGGAGCGCGTCGAGCGCCACTACATGCTCGTTCCGACCACCTGCTTCAACTGCGAATCCGCATGCGGGCTCCTCGCCTACGTCGACCGCGAGACGCTGCAAATCCGCAAATACGAAGGAAACCCGGAGCACCCCGGCTCGCGCGGACGCAACTGCGCGAAAGGGCCGGCCACACTGAATCAGCAGAACGATCCCGATCGAATCCTTCACCCGCTGCGCCGCATCGGAAAGCGTGGAGAGAATCAGTGGAAGCAGGTGACGTGGGACGAAGCACTCGATGACGTCGCCGCGCGCATCCGCAAAGCGCTCGTCGAGGGACGGCCGAACGAGGTGATGTATCACGTCGGCCGGCCGGGAGAAGACGGCTACACAGAACGCGTTCTCGCGGCGTGGGGCGTCGACGGACACAACTCGCACACGAACATCTGCTCGTCGAGCGCGCGGAGCGGCTACCAGTTCTGGATGGGCTATGACCGCCCCAGTCCCGATCACGCGAACGCGGACGTGATCCTTCTCATCAGCGCACACCTCGAGGCCGGTCACTACTTCAATCCCCACGCGCAGCGCGTGATGGAGGCGAAGAAACGCGGCGCGAAGCTCATTGTGTTCGACGTCCGGCTCTCCAACACCGCCACGCACGCCGATCACTGGATCGCGCCGTGGCCGGGAAGCGAAGCGGCCATTCTTCTCGCCATCGCCCGGCACATGATTCAGAGCGGGCACTACGACCGCGACTTCGTGCGGCGATGGTGGAACTGGCAGGAGTACATGGAGAGCACCGGCCACAGGGGCGCATCGTTCCAGGATTTCGAGCGCCTCCTCCGCGACCTCTACGCCGAGTACACGTTCGCATTCGCCGAACGCGAATCGGGTGTCGCCGCGTCGACCATCGAAGAGATCGCCAACATCGTGGCCACCGCAGGCAAACGTCTCAGCACTCACACCTGGCGCAGCGCCACGGCCGGCAACCTCGGCGGATGGCAGGTCGCGCGGGCGCTCTTCCTGCTCAACGCGCTCACCGGCGCGATCGCCACGGAAGGCGGCGTGTTCCCGAACTCATGGAACAAGTTCGTGCCGCGGCCCATCCACATGCCGCCGCATCCGCCGAAATGGAACGACCTGACCTGGCCCGATGAGTTTCCCCTCGCCTGCAACGAGCTTTCGTTTCTGCTCCCGCATTTCCTCGGCGACGCCCGCGGACACCTCGAGGTTTACTTCAGCCGCGTCTACAACCCGGTCTGGACAAACCCCGACGGATTCTCATGGATCAATGCTCTGACCGACGAAGCGAAAGTGGGACTGCACGTCGCCCTCACTCCGACCTGGAGCGAGACCGCGTTCTTCGCCGATTACGTGCTGCCGGTCGGCATCGGATCCGAACGGCACGACCTCCATTCGTACGAGACGCACGACTCGCAATGGCTCGGCTTCCGCCAGCCTGTCCTCCGCGCCGCGAAGGAACGCCTCGGACAAAAAATCACCGATACGCGGCAGGCCAACCCGGGCGAGGTCTGGGAAGAGAACGAATTCTGGATCGAGCTGTCGTGGCGAATCGATCCGGACGGCTCGCTCGGCATCCGCAAGTACTTCGAGTCGAAAAGACATCCCGGCGCGAAGCTCTCCGTCGATGAATACTATGGATACATCTTCGACCACTCCGTTCCCGGCCTGCCCGAGAAGGCGGCTGCGGAAGGGCTGAAACCGCTCGATCTGATGCGCCGCGTCGGCGCGTTCGAGCTCGAGCATGGCGTCGGAGCGATTCACGAACAGGAAGTGCCGGCCGCGGAGCTCATCGACGTGAACGTCGACTCGCTGGGCCGCGTCTTCGCGCGTTCGCCGAAACCGGATCAGCCGAACATCGTGCCGGTGCCGTCACCCGACGGCGATGCCGATGGACGGCGCCGGGCCGGAGTGCAGATCGACGGCGTGGTGCGGCGCGGGTTCCCGACGCCGAGCGGCCGGCTGGAGTTCTACTCGTCGACGCTGGCCGGCTGGGGTTGGCCGGAGATGGCCATCCCCGGTTACACACGCAGCCATGTGCATCCCCAGAACTTGCAACCGGGAGAGATGCCGCTCATTCCGACGTTCCGCCTGCCGGTTCAGGTTCACACGCGCAGCGCGAATTCGAAGTGGCTCGACGAGATCGCACACACGAATCCGCTGTGGATTCATCCGAGTGACGCCGATCGGATCGGCGTGAAGAACGGCGATCTCGTTCGCGTCGAGACGCGCATCGGACACTTCGTCGTGAAAGCGTGGGTCACCGAAGGGATCCGTCCGGGAGTGGTCGCCTGCAGCCATCACATGGGGCGTTGGAAGACCGCTGGCAACGGGCAGCGCCAGATGATGGCCACGGTCAAGCTGGAACGGAACAACACGCGGTGGACATTGCAGCGCGAGCGCGGTGTCGAGCCTTTCGCCTCCAGCGACGCGGACACGCAACGGATCTGGTGGAGCGACTCCGGCGTTCATCAGAACCTGACCTTCGCCGTGCAGCCCGATCCGATTTCCGGCATGCACTGCTGGCACCAGGCCGTGCGCGTCCGCAAAGCGGATCCCGACGATCGGTACGGCGACATCGAAGTCGACAGCGCCAAATCGCGCGAGGCCTACCTGGAATGGATGGCGAAGACGCGTCCCGCATCGATCCACTCGCCCGACGGAACGCGGCGGCCCTATTGGATGCTCCGGCCTCTGAAGCCGTCGCGGGACGTCTATCGGCTGAAAAAATGACCGCGCCGGTCCGAGCGCTCGCGCCGGACATCTCAGCAGACGCTGACGCAACGACGGTTACGATGGCGTCCGCGTGACTGACTCCAAGACTTCGTCCCTGGCGCGTGTTCACGACGAGCTGCTCTTTCTCTGCGCGTATCCGCCGACGCCGCTCGCGTTGCGGCGCGCGGAATCGCGCCTGAGACGATTCGCGAAGCGGATGAAAGGCGTCGATCCGTTCCTCGATCCGGAGATCTCCGGCATCGCCGGGACAGAAGTCGACGTGATCTTCTCGTATGACTTCGTGTCCTGGCTGAAGCGCCGGTTTCCGCGGCAGGTCGACATCGACTGGGACGAGCCGCCCGATCCCGATCGCCTCGCCGCGGTGCTCACGCCGCTGATGCCGCGGCTCGCCGAAGAAGTCGTCGACGCGGATGCGCCGTACTTCGAGGTCCTGCGGGCGCGCGGCCTCCCCTGGCTGCTCGACCACGTCGACGCCCTCGCCTACGACTCCCTCGGACTCCGCATCGTTTGGAAGTTCGACGCATCACACTCGCGAACGCTCATGCGCCGGAAGCCGCGCAAGATCTTCTATCGGCGCGGGCCGCTGCTCGCGCGCCGCGATGTCTCCATCGAGCGCGAGCTCGCCGCTCCGCCGATGCCGATCTCGCGGCTCTCGCGCGCTGAAGGAGAGAGAGTTCTGGAGATCGCGCGCACCGCGCTGGCCATGCGCTATCGCGAGCTGTACAACTTCACGTGGGGCGATCCGGCGACGATCATCTCCGCCGATGCCGGACGCGGTCTCGAGATCGTTCTGATCGGTCTTACTCGCGACCGCCGCCTTCCGCTGCGCGCTGGTTTCGCGCC
The DNA here is from genome assembly GCA_036390755.1 of Thermoanaerobaculia bacterium. GTDB lineage: Bacteria > Acidobacteriota > Thermoanaerobaculia > Gp7-AA8 > Gp7-AA8 > DASVHS01. Next base: position 610 of record DASWBH010000336.1, on the reverse strand, counting down.
GTTCGTCTTTCGCAATGGAGTTCCGATCGGCTACGGCGACGCGTTCGGACTATGCGAGCGGATGGAAGTCAGCTTCAACATCTTCTACGGCTTTCGCGAAGGCGAATCGGCGTTCGCGTTCGCGCGGCTGTTGAAGCTCTATCGCCAGCTGTTCGGATCGACGGTCTTCACGATCGACCCGTACCAGATCGGCCACGGAAACGACGAAGCGATCGACGCCGGCGCGTTCTGGTTTTACCGCAAGCTCGGCTTCCGCTCGACCGACACAAAGATCGAGCGCATGGCCGTCCGCGAAGAGGCGCGCATCCAAAAAGAGCCGCAGCATCGCACGTCGAAGCGCATGTTGAAAACGATGGCGCAAAGCCCGATGGCGTGGGGCAGCCGAGACTGGGACCGATTCCGCATCCACAAAGTCGTCGATGTCATTCTGAGCCGCGAAGACGGCGAAGAATCCGGGAGGGGGCAATCCCACCGCCCAGATTCTTCGCGCTCTGCGGCGCTCAGAATGACGACGCGTCTGTCACCCGATCTCCGGCGCGCAAAAAACGGCCGCACGGAACAGCGCTATCTGCGCATGCTCGCAAACAACAAAGAGGTCCGAAGCGCGCTG
>DASWBH010000335.1:0-1571 GCA_036390755.1 Thermoanaerobaculia bacterium | reverse complement strand
GCGCAAGGGCAAGCTCGTCTACATCGACGGATCGATCCACTACGACAGCTGGGACGACAAGGAGTCGGGCCAGAAGAAGTACAAGACCGAGATCCGCGCCGACAACATGAAGATGCTCGACCGCAAAGGCGACGACGAAGGCGGCAGCTACGCCGGCGCGCGCAAGCCGGCGGGCGCATCAGCCTCAGCCGCGCCCGGCGAGGACGACGAAGAGGTCCCGTTCTAGACGTCCTCGGTCCTCGGTCCTCGGTCCTCGGGTTGGCACGTCGAGCACCGACGCAACCGAGGACCGAGGACGAGGCGCGCAGCGCCGGTTGGACCGAGGACGGCCTCTACGTCCACTCTTCCCGGCCGCTCCGCCCGGTGCCGGGCGTGCGCGAACCGCGGCGCCGGTCGACGGCCGGGACGAAGATCTCTCCGGCGGGACGCGTCTCCTTGTAAGCGTCGCAGAAGCGCGTCGCCTCCTCGACCAGTTCGTCGAACGAAGCGATCGGCGGCCCGGCGTTGGCGCGCACGCGATTGCAATGCTCGCGGTAGCGCCCCGCCCGCCGCACCGCATCCTCGAACCGGCTGCGGATCGCCGGCTCCCCGGCCACGCGCCTCGTCAGGAACTGCTCGACGTCCGGGAAGCGCTCGATGTGGCTGCAGAAGAGGATCACGTCGTTGCCCGCTTTCAGCGCGCGCTCGCCGATGACCTCGTAGCTGCCGAGATCCGAGACGGCGTGCATTTCCATGTCGTCGCTGATGGCGACGCCGTCGAATCCGATCTGCCGCAGCAGATCAGCGGTCAGGCGCCTGCTCAGCGATGCCGGCGTGTCGGGATCGTCGATCTGGGGATACGTCCCGTGGCCGATCATGATCGCTCCCGCCTCGGCGCCGAGGCGCTCGAACGGAATCAGGTCGCGGGCGAGGAGCTGCTCGAGCGGCACGTCGATGATCGTCGCCCCGTAGTGCGGATCGGCCGAACCGATGCCGATGCCCGGCCAATGCTTCAGGCAGGAGGCGACGCCCTGCGCGTGCATGCCGCGGATGAACGCGCCGGCGAGATCGACGACGGTGTCCACGTCCTTGCCGAACGTGCGGCGCTCCAGACCTTTCGGAGAGGCGTCGCTGCGGATGTCGACGACGGGCGCGAGATTGATCTCGATGTCGAAGAACCGCAAAGCCATGCCGATGACTTTGCCCAGCCACTCCGACATCTCCTGCGGCTTGTCGCCTTCGGCAAAGGACTCCGCGCTCGGAAGTCCGGGGACGATGTTGCGGAGACGGTCGACGCGCCCGCCCTCCTCGTCGATCATGAAAAGAGGCGGACGCTTCGCGATCGACTTCACTTCGCGGACGAGGTCGCGGAGCTGCGCGGCGGTGTCGACGTTGCGGCCGAACAGCACGACCGCGTAAGGCGCGGTTTCGCGGAGAATGCGGCGCTCGAGGTCCGACAGCGACGTGCCGGCGAGGCCGATGCCGAGGATTTCACTGCTCATCGGGGTGGAATCGTAGCAACTATTCGTCCAGCAGCCGTTTCAGCTCATCGAGCTTGTTCAGCGCTTCGATCGGCGAGAGCGTCTCGACCT
>DASWBH010000334.1:0-6346 GCA_036390755.1 Thermoanaerobaculia bacterium | reverse complement strand
CCGACTGCCACTGTGGACAACGCGCCGCTCTCGCAGCTCGTCTCGTCACCGGAGCATCGCGTCACGACCGCGTATCTGCAGGACCGCTGGAGCATCCGCGACCGCTTCGTCGTGAGCTACGGCGTCCGATGGGACCGTCAGGAGATCTTCGACGGCACCGGCATCAAGCAGATCGACATGAAGAAAGACCTCGCCCCGCGTCTCGGCTTCATCTGGGATCCGAGCGGCGTGCACCAGACGAAGGTCTACGGATCGTACGGGCAGTTCTATGAAGAGATCCCGATGGACCTCGTCATCCGCTCGTTCTCGTACGAGCGCCAGCCGCGCATCGTCAACTTCAGCCCGACGAGCGTGACGCCCGATCCCATCGCGGAAGCGAACTACGCCACTCCGTCGGCGATTCTCGGCGGCTTCACCGAGCCGGCCGATCCGAACATCCGCAACCAGTACATGAACGAATTCATCCTCGGCGGCGAGCGCGAGCTGATGCCGAACCTCGCCATCGGCGTCAAAGGCATCTACCGCAACTACGCGCGCGTGGTCGAAGACTTCCTCTGCCAGAACGACGGCACGTACTGCATCGGTAATCCTGGCGAAGGAATCATGAAGAAAGTCTTCACGCTCGATTACTCGACGCAGTTCGACGCGCCCAAGCCGAAGCGGACATTCAAGGGCGTGCAGATCGACGCCACCAAGCGCTTCTCCAGCAACTGGCAGGCGCTGGCCTCGTATCTCTACTCGCGGCTCGACGGCAACTACGATGGCGAGTACGCGCCATTCACGAACGTGGGCGCCGACCCGAACATCAGCGCCGCTTACGACTATTACGACTTCTTCACCAACGGCAGCGATCTCACGAAGATCACGAATCGAGGTCCGCTGTCGAACGACAGGCGGAATCAGTTCAAGCTGTCCGGCATCTACGACACGCCGTTCAAACTTTCGATCGGACTTTCGGCGTTCTGGCGCAGCGGCACGCCGGTGACGCGTTACGGCTTCTCCGACGCGTACGGCCGATACGAGTTCTTCCTGACGACGCGTGGGGCCGAAGGCCGCACTCCGAGCAACTACGACGCCGATCTGCACCTCGGCTATCCGATCAGCGTGAGCGCGGTGAAAGTGAATCTGCTGCTCGACGTCTTCAATATCCTCAATACGCAACGCCCCGTGCTGCTCGACGAGCGCTGGGGCTTCCAGGAATCCGACAACGCGTCGCCGACACCGGTCAATCCGAATTACCTGAAGCCCGTGTTGAGGACCTCGCCGACGTCGGCGAGGCTGGGCGTGCGAATCAGCTTCTGACTCTAGTCCACCCTCTCCCGCGTGCGGGAGAGGGTGGCGCGCAGCGCCGGGTGAGGGCCCCTCATCCGCCGCTTCGCGGCACCTTCTCCCCGCTGCGCGGGGCGAAGGAGGACTTCACTACAATGTCCCTTCATGCCCGTCGTCGGCCGCAACGTCCCTCATGACAGTGCAGTCGGCCACGTCACCGGCCAGTCGATCTACGTCGACGACATCGCTCCCGCGGCTGGCGAGCTGATCGTCGACTTTCTCTGGTCGCCGCTCGCGCACGCGCGCATCCGCGCGCTCGACCTCGAGCCGGCTCGCGGCATCGCCGGCGTCGTCGGGCTTTTCACGCATCGCGATCTGCACCACAACCTCTTCGGTCCGATTTACAAAGACGAGATCCTGCTCGCGGAAGACGAGTGCACGTTTCGCGGACAGCCGATCGTCGTCATCGCTGCGGAGACCTCGCAGGCCATTCACGAAGCGAAGAAAGCGATCCGGCTCGATCTCGAAGCGTTGAAGCCGATCCTCACGATCGACGACGCGATTTCTGCGCGCAGCTTCTTTCCCGATCCGCGCGTGATCCGGCGCGGCGACGCGGAAGGCGGATTCGGTTTCGCCGATCACATCATCGAAGGCGTGTTCGAGAACCAGGGGCAGGATCACTTTTACCTCGAGTCGCAGGCCGCGATCGCGTATCCGGGCGAGCACGGCCAGCTGGCGGTTCACTCGTCGACGCAGAACCCGACCGAGGTGCAGGAAGTGATCGCGCATCTGCTGGGACTGCAGATGAACGAAGTCGTCGTGCTGACGAAGCGGATGGGCGGCGCATTCGGCGGGAAGGAATGTCAGGCCACGCATCCGGCGGTGATCGCGTCGCTCGTCGCGCAGAAGACCAAGCGGCCCGCGCGCATCGTCTACAACAAAGACGACGACATGCATGTCACGGGAAAGCGTCACCCGTTCCAGAACCGCTATCGCGTCGGATTCAAGCGCAGCGGCGAGATCGTCGCGGCGAAGTTCGATCTCTACTCCGACGGCGGCGCGTACGCGGATCTGTCGCCGGCGGTGATGGCGCGCGCGATGACGCACGTTGACAACGCGTACTTCATCCCGCACGTCGAGATTCGCGGCACCATCTGCCGGACGAACATGCCCCCGAACACCGCGTTCCGCGGATTCGGCGGACCGCAGGGGGTCTGCACGATCGAGAACGTGATGCAGGAGATCGCGGCGTTCCTGAAAAAAGACGCGCTCGAAGTGCGCCGCGCGAGCTGCTACCAGGTCGAGACGCGGAACACGACGCCGTACGGTGAGGTCGTCGAGCGGAACACGCTCCCGCGGCTCTTCACGGAACTGCCGGAGCCTTGCGACTACGCGCGGCGGACGGAAGAGGTGAAACGCTTCAACGCGTCATCGCAGACGCATCTGAAAGGGCTCGCGCTCACCGCGGTGAAGTTCGGCATCTCGTTCAATACGAAGTTTCTGAATCAGGCGAACGCGCTCGTCAACATCTACCTCGACGGCAGCGTGCAGGTCTCGACCGGCGCGACGGAGATGGGGCAGGGCGTGAACACGAAGATCCAGCAGCTCGTCGCCGACGAGCTTGGCGTGCCGCTCGAACGCGTGCTCGTGATGATCACCTCGACCGAGAAGAACAACAACACGTCCGCGACCGCGGCGTCGAGCGCGGCGGACCTCAACGGCGCGGCTGCGGTCGACGCGTGTCGCAAGATCAAGGCGCGGATGGCCGAGGTGGCGTGCACCGAGCTCGGCGCGAAAGAAGTCGTGTTCGCCGACGGCATCGTCTGGGACCGCGCTGACCTGACGAAGAAGATGTCGTTCAACGACCTCGTCGGCGTCTGCTATCGGTCGCGCGTCGCCCTGGGCGAAAAGGGCTTTTACGCCACACCGCGCGTCGACTGGGACTGGACGAGCGAAGGAGGACACGGCCACCCCTTCCTCTACTTCACGATGGGTACGGCGTGCTCCGAAGTGCTGATCGACCGTTTCACCGGCGAGATGAAAGTGCTACGCAGCGACGTGCTGATGGACATCGGACGGCCGGTCAATCCGGGCGTCGATCGCGGGCAGATGACCGGCGGATTCATTCAGGGCATGGGCTGGCTGACGACGGAGGACCTGCGCTACACCGAAGGTGGCGAGCTGCTCGCGCACTCGCCGACGACGTACAAGATTCCGAACATCCACGACGTGCCGGAGATCTTCAACGTCGACTGGATCGAGCAGGACAACCCGGTCAACATCGCGAACAGCAAGGCCGTGGGCGAGCCGCCGCTGCTAATGTCGATCTCGGTCTGGTGCGCGGTCAAGCACGCCTTGTCGTTTCTCGCGAATGGCGATATCCCGAAGCTGCGCGTGCCGGCCACGTGCGAGGAGATCCTGATGAGAATTACGGAGCTCTCAGCTGTCAGCTCTCAGCTCTCAGGAAGGACCCCCTGAGAGCTGACAGCTGAGAGCTGACAGCTCAAATGAACTACACCCTCAACGAGTGGCTCAACCTGTCCGTGCGCTGGTTCCACGTGTTCGCCGGCATCCTGTGGATCGGCGCGACGTGGTACTTCACGTGGCTGGACCGGCGGTTTCACACGACCGATCCCGAGGAAGTGTGGATGGTGCACAGCGGCGGCTTCTATCGCGTCGAGAAGCTGACCAAACCCTCGCCGTCGCACACGTTGCACTGGTTCAAGTGGGAAGCGGCGCTGACGTGGATCAGCGGATTCGTCCTGCTCGTCATCGTCTACTACCTCGGCGGCCTGATGAGCGACGGTGAGCCGGGGAAGCTCAGCCAGACACAGGCGACGCACGCCGGAATCGCGCTGCTCATCGTGAGCTGGTTCTTGTATGACTACGTCCTGGCGCGCGACAACCGCATCGCGATGGTCGCGGGATGGCTGCTCATCGTCGCGACGACGTACGGCCTCGATCGCCTGATGGCGCCGCGCGCCGCGTACATGCACGTCGGCGCGGCGATGGGAACGATGATGGCCGCCAATGTCTGGGTGCGGATCATCCCGGCGCAGCGCCAGATGGTGCGAGCCGCGCTGGAAGGCGGCCAGCCCGACGAGCGCCTGGCCGCTCGCGCGAAGAACCGTTCGAAGCACAACACGTTTCTGATCATGCCCGTGCTGCTCATCATGATCAGCAATCACTTTCCGGTCGCGCTCTACGGCAATCGATACAACTGGCTCGTACTGGGCGCGCTCACGTTGATCGGATGGGCGGCGGCGCATATCGTGCGCACGTGGTAACCGTCAGTCGTTAACCGTTCACGATGAAAGTCACCCTGAACGACAAAGACATCCGCAGAGCAGCGTCATCGCTCGACAAGCCGCTCGCGGCGCTCGCTCGACGCTATCCGGGCCCGAGCGGCGACCGCCAGCCCGTGCACACCGTTTACGGCGGCGCGCACCTCTTCAGGTTCGATACGACGCAGCGCCTCGGCGAGATCGCGTCGCAGACGCTGTACGAGTACGGAGCCGATCCGAACACATTTGCGCAGGCGATCGGGGTGACTCGCGTTGTCGCCGAGCCCGTGTGGGAGCGCGTCGTGGAGAAGCTGCAGCGCGAGCCCGTCGAGGACTATCGCATCGACTTCGAAGACGGCTACGGCAACCGGCCGGACGACGAAGAAGACGGACACGCCGAAGCAGCCGCCGGCGAAATCGCGCGCGGCATGCGCGACCGTACGCTGCCGCCGTTCATCGGCATCCGCATCAAACCGTTCACACGCGAGTTGATGCACCGGTCGATTCGCACGTTCGACATCTTCCTCTCCACGCTGGTGGCGCAGACATCAGGCAGGTTGCCGGATGGCTTCGTCGTCACGCTGCCGAAGGTTCAGGTGCCGGAGCAGGTCACAGTGCTCGCCGATCTCTTCGATGCGATCGAGCCCCGGCTCGGACTCGATCGCGGGACGCTGCGGCTCGAATTCATGATCGAGACGACGCAGTCGATCCTCGACGGGCACGGCGAGTCGACCCTGCCGAAGCTGCTCGACGGCGCGCGCGGGCGGGCGGTCGCGGCGCACTTTGGAACGTACGACTACACCGCGAGCTGCAACATCACCGCTGCCGAGCAGCGGATGGATCACCCGGCATGCGATTTCGCGAGGCACATGATGCAGGTCGCGTACGCCGGTACTGGCCTCTGGCTCTCGGACGGCGCGACGAACGTCATGCCCGCGCCGCCTCATCGGGGGGACCAGCTGACGACGCAGCAGATCGACGAGAACCGCGCCGTGGTTCATCGCGCCTGGCGCCTGCACGCGGATCACATCCGCCACTCGCTCGTTCACGCGTACTACCAGGGCTGGGATCTTCATCCCGCACAACTGCCCACGCGTTTCGCCGCCGTTTTCGCGTTCTTTCTCGAAGGGCTGCCGCTCGCGACCGAGCGCCTGCGCAATTTCATCGAGAAAGCAGGACAGGCGACGCTTGTCGGCGACGTGTTCGACGACGCTGCGACCGGACAGGGCCTGCTCAACTATTTTCTTCGCGGGCTGAACAGCGGCGCGCTCACGGACGAGGAGGCACTCGCGACGGGACTCACGCTCGAGGAGTTGCGGAGCCGTTCGTTCATGAAGATTCTGAAAGGGAGGCGGGAAAAAGCGGCGCCGCCGAAGCCGGCGACGCCGCGGTGACTCATCAGAGGTTGTTGATGTCAGGGTCCGGCTTCTTTTTCGGGTCGATCGCGTCGCCGAAGCCTTCCTGAACGCGGCCTTTCAGACGATCGATCTTTCCTTCCATCTTCGTTTTCGGATTGTCGGTGATGGTGCCCCAGGCTTCCTTCAGGTTGCCTTTGACCTGCTTGAGAATGCCCTTGCCGCGATGCTCTGCGGCGATTTCTTCCGGAGTACGGTTTTCACGTTCCATGAGGTTGATCTCCTTTCGCGCGGTGCGCGTCAGATTTCGTCGTCGGTGTCTTTGCGAGTGCCCATGCCGCTCTCGAGGCGCGCTTCATCGCCTTCGAGCTCGCCGAGCTTCTCCTGAGCCTTACCCTTCACACGGTCCATCTTCCCCTCGAGCTTCGCCTTCGGGTT
>DASWBH010000333.1:0-3718 GCA_036390755.1 Thermoanaerobaculia bacterium | reverse complement strand
TTGTTCACGCGCGAGCAGATCGACGGCCGCGTCGCGGAAATGGCCCGGCAGATCAGCGATGACTTCAAAGGGCAGGAGCTGATCGCGCTCTGCGTGCTGAAAGGTGCGGTGTTCTTCTGCACCGATCTCGTGCGCAACATGTCCATCGACGTGGCGCTCGACTTCATCCAGATCTCGAGCTACGGCAGCCAGAAGTATTCGTCGGGCGTCGTGACGATCCTCAAGGAACCGCAGCTCGACATGCGCGGCAAGGCTGTACTGATCGTCGAAGACATCATCGACAGCGGCCTCTCGATGCGCGAAGTGTTCAACTACATCGAGAGCCGCGGCGCATCGAACGTGAAGACCGCGACGTTCCTCGACAAGCCGAAAGCGCGCAAAGTGCCGTTCACCGCGGAGTATGTCGGCTTCTCCATCGACCCGCAGTTCGTCGTCGGCTACGGCCTCGACTTCGCCGAGAAGTACCGGAACATCCCCGAAGTGCAGGTGCTGTCGGACTAGTACGGCTTCAGCACGCCGCTAAGCAGCAGCGCGATCATGAGCGCGCCGAGTGCATACCGGTAGTAGATGAACACGTACGTCGTGTGCTTCCGCAGGTAGCGCATCAGGAACCAGATCGACGCGTAGCCGGAGATGAACGCGACCACGATCGAGACGATGATCGGAGTCCAACCGAGCTCGGCGAGATGCGCGCGCTCCTTGAACAGCTCGAGCACGCCCGCGCCACCGACAGCGGGAATGCTGAGAAGAAACGAGTAACGCGCGGCCGTGGGGCGATCGATCTTGCGAAACAGCGCAGCCATGATCGTCGAGCCGCTGCGCGACGAGCCGGGGATCAGTGCGAGGCACTGTCCGAGTCCCACTGCCACGGCGTCGGCGATCGTCAGATCCTCGAACTGCCTGAGCTGCTTCCGGCGCGCGTACAGCTCGGCGAGCTGCAGCAGCACGGCCACCACGATCACCATCGTCGCGATGACCCACAGGCTGCGGAAAGTCGACTCGATGTGCTTCTTCAGCAGCAGGCCGAGGACGACGATGGGAATCGTGCCGAGGATGACGAGCCATGCTTCGCGCGAATCCGTGTCCGCGAGCACGCGGCGCGTCACCAGGCCGCGAAAAAAGCCGCCGATCAATCGAATGATGTCGCGCGCGAAGTAAATCAGCGCCGCGATCAGAGTCCCGAACTGAATGACCGCCGACGCCGCGGCGCCCGGATCACCCCAGCCGAGGAGAACGGGCACGATTTCCAGATGGGCGGTGGAAGAGACCGGGATGAATTCGGTCAGGCCCTGGACCAGGCCCAGGACTATGGCTTCGATGATTGACATTCCTCGTCCCCTACATCTCCCAGATCACAGGAAGTATCAACGGCCGCCGCCCCATCGACTTCCTGAAATACCGCTTCAGCAGCGCGCGCATCTTCTCCTGCAGCAGATCCGGATCGCGCAGCTGATCGGCGGCACTTTCGGCAAACATGCCAGCGAGCTGGCGGCGCACCTCGTCGATGACATCCTGGCTCGCGTCGACGTGCACGAGACCGCGCGTGATGATCTCCGGATCGCGGATCAGCCGGCCATTCGAATCGATCGCCACGACCACGATGACGAACCCATCCTCGGCGAGGTGCTGCCGGTCGCGTACCACGACCTGCGGCACTTCCTCCGCCTCGGCGTCGATGAACACCTTCCCGTTCTGAACGCGATCTTCGAGGACGCGGATCTCATCGCCGGAGATCTCCGCCACCTGGCCGTTGGTGATCACGATGCCATGCGCTACGCCCACAGATTGCGCGAGCCGCGCGTGATGAATCAGGTGCCGCAGCGTGCCGTGAATCGGGATGAAGAACTTCGGCCGCGTCATGTTGAGCATCAGCTTCAGCTCCTCCTCGCACGCGTGCCCCGAGACATGGACATCGGGAACTTCGTGCGACACGACCTCCGCGCCGCGGCGATAGAGGTTGTCGATGACGTGCGCGACAGCGCGTTCATTGCCCGGAATCGTGCGCGCGGAGATGATGACGACGTCGCCCTTCTCGATCGAGATCTGCTTGTGCTCGCCGACTGCCATGCGTGACAGCGCGGACGCCGGCTCGCCCTGAGTGCCTGTCGTCATGATCACGAGCTGGCGCGCGTCCATATCGGGTGAGCTCGCGCGCGCCTCACGAGGAAAGCGGACGTAGCCGAGCCGCTCCGCCGTTTCGATGTTGTCGACGAGCGAGCGCCCCATGAGCAGCACTTTGCGATTGACCTTGCGCGCCGTGTCGATGACCTGCTGGACGCGGTGGATGTGCGACGCGAACGTCGTCACGATGATGCGTCCCTTCGCCTCAGCGAAGAGGCGATCGAAGGCTCCGCCGACGGTGCGTTCCGACGGACAGTGGCCGGGGACGAGCGCGTTGGTCGAGTCGCTCAGCAGCGCCAGAACGCCGCGCTCACCGTACTCGGCGAACTTCGCGATATCGGTCGGCTTCGCATCGATCGGCGTGTGATCGACCTTGAAATCGCCGGTGTGGATGATCGTGCCGGCCGGCGTGGTGATGGCCAGGCCGATCGCGTCGACGATCGAGTGCGTCACGCGAATCGCTTCCACGCGGAACGGGCCGACCTCGATGACGTCGCGCGGCTTGATGATGCGGAGCTCGACATCATCAAGCGCGAACTCCTCGAGTTTGTCGCGGACGAAGCCGAGCGTCAGCGGCATGCCGTACACCGGCGCGTGCACGCGATCGACGAGGAACGGAACGGCGCCGATGTGGTCCTCGTGGCCGTGAGTGAGAAAGATCGCGCGGAAGCGCTCCGCGTTCTCGTAGATGTACGTCATGTCAGGGACGATGACGTCGACGCCGAGCGTCGCCGCGTCCGGAAACATCATTCCGCAATCCACCACGATCGCCTCGGACCCGTACTCGTAGATCATGCAGTTCATGCCGATCTCGCCGAGGCCGCCGAGGGGAATGATGCGGAGAGTTGATTCAGTCATCGTGACGGTCGCAGGTGGCAGACCTCACGGGTAAATCCGATTCAGCATCCGCGGATACGGAATCGTCTCGCGCAAATGCGGCACACCCGAAACCCACGCCACCATCCTCTCGATCCCCATGCCGAAGCCGGAGTGCGGGAACGTGCCGTACTTGCGGATGTCGAGGTACCACTGGAACGCCTCGACCGGCAGGTTGTGCTGCCTGATGCGCGCGAGCAGCAGGTCGTGATCGTGGATGCGCTGCGAGCCGCCGATGATCTCGCCGTAGCCTTCCGGCGCGATCATGTCCAGTCCGAGGACGACGTCGGGATCGTCAGGATCGGGCTGCATGTAGAACGCTTTGATCGCGGTTGGATAGCGCGAGATCATCACCGGCCGGTCGAATGAATTCGCGATGACCGTCTCCTCGTCGCCGCCGAAGTCGTCGCCGAAGTTGACGTTCATTCCTTTCGTCTTGAGCAGCTCGATCGCCTCGCGATACGTGATCCGCGGGAACGGCTTCCTGATGTTCTCGAGCTTCGTCAGGTCGCGCTCGAGCGTCTTCAGCTCTTCCTGACATCGTTCCAGCGCCCGGCCGACGAGGTATTCGACGAAGTCTTCCGCGAGCTCCTGAAGTCCCGCGAACTCGAGGAACGCCACTTCCGGCTCGACCATCCAGAACTCCATCAGATGACGGCGCGTTTTCGATTTCTCGGCGCGGAACGTCGGGCCGAAGCAGTAGACGCGGCCGAACGCCGCC
>DASWBH010000332.1:0-5704 GCA_036390755.1 Thermoanaerobaculia bacterium | reverse complement strand
CCGAGGGCGAAGACGTTGACGAGGATGTTGCCGTTGAAGCTCGGGTGGAACGACGTCTCGCCGCCGACGGTCGGAATGCCGATGCAGTTGCCGTAGCCGGCGATGCCGCGCACGACGCCGTCGACGAGATAGCGCATGCGCGGCGCGCCGAGCTCGCCGAAGCGGAGGGAGTCGAGGCAGGCGATCGGCCGCGCGCCCATGGTGAAGATGTCGCGCAGGATTCCGCCGACGCCGGTCGCGGCGCCCTGATACGGCTCGATGAACGACGGATGGTTGTGCGACTCCATCTTGAACGCCGCCACCCAGCCGTCGCCGATGTCGATCACGCCGGCGTTCTCCCCGGGGCCCTGGACGACGCGCGGACCGCTGGTCGGAAACTTCCGCAAGTGCACGCGGCTCGATTTGTACGAGCAGTGCTCCGACCACATGACCGAGAAGATGCCGAGCTCAGTGTAGTTGGGTGCGCGACCGAGGATCTGCTCGATGAGTTTGTATTCGGACTCGTTGATGCCGTGAGCTTCGACGACTTCGGGGGTCAGGTCTGCACTCTCCACTTTTTTCTACCAGTCGTAGTGCCGCTCGATTAATTGCGTCAACTTTAACCTGTTTGCCGCGCCGGCTCGCCTTACGCGCTGAGGACGCCACTCGGCCACCGCGTGTAGAAAAAAGTGGAGAGTGGAGACCTGACCCCGTTCGACTTCGACCGGATAAATTGGAGTTTGCGAAGCGTCAGCTCAGTCGCCGTTCGCGGGAATCAGCCCCTGCTTGATCGCTGTCGACAGCAGTTGCAGCCGCGTGTTCACGCCGAGTCGTTTGTACAGGCGTCCGAGGCGCGCTTTGACGGTGACTTCGGCGATGTCGAGGCGGGTGGCGATCTCCTTGTTCGCCAGCCCTTCGTGCAGATAGCGCAGCAGAGCGGTGTCTTCGTCGGGCAGCGATTCCTTCGCCTCTGCCGCGACGCCCTGCTGCGCCGCGATGACGTGCGACGCCATCAGCGCCACCGCTTCGCGTGGACCCCACAGCTTCCCCTCTGTGATGAGGACAACGGCGCGAGCGAGGTACTGCGCCGGAGAGGAAAGCGAGAAGAAGCCGGCGCCGCCGGCCGCCAGGATCGACGCGGTCGATTCGAGGCTCTCGTGGTCGCCGTGAATGAGCACCGCGCAGCCGGGGAAAAGGTCCCTCACGTGCGGGATGACCGAGACACCGAAGTCGACGAGCAGCCGCTGCGCGATGACGCTTGCCCGCGGCTCGAGGTCGTCGGGCGACGTCTCCATCGTCAGGATTCGCGCGTAGTCGTGCTCGCCGATCACGTGGATGTTCCCTGCGTTCTCGAGGCAAGTCTCCATCCCTCGAAAGCGCCACTGATCGGGCTCGAGGAGGATGACCGGAATCGGCTCGGCTGGTTTCCGTTCGGTCTCGTTGTCCACGCGCGGAAAGTAGAGGAAGCATGTTGCGCGCCTGCGCTTGTATACGTACGGGCTGTGGGTGGAGATACTTCTTTCGGCCTCGGTCGATACCTTTGCGACCCCCGCTGTGCACTAAATGAAGCTACATTTTGTTCTGTAGCACGCACGCAGGGCCTACCGCCTCTCTCTCTCTGCAGGCAGGCCCGGTTTGACGCGCGAGGTAGTGTGCCTCGCGCGTCAAACCGCTGCGGCGATCTCCCGCGCGTCATCCTCGAGCAGCCGCATGGTGACCTCGACGTGCGCATCCTCGAACTGCTCGAACTCACGCTTCGGCCACTCGATCAACTTCACCCCGGGTCCGGAAAGCAGCTCGGGAATGCCGATTTCCAGCCACTCGCGCCTGCTCTCCGACAATCGATACCCGTCGATGTGGATGATCGGCGGCCCGCCGGCGCGGGGGTACTCGTGCACGATAGCGAACGAAGGCGAACTGACTTCGCGCGGATCCGCGCCGAGCGCCGAGGCGATCGCGCGCGCCAGAAATGTTTTTCCGACGCCGAGGTCGCCGATGAGGTGCACGACGGCGTCGGGGGGAAGCAGATGCGCGATCTCGCGGCCCGCCGCTTCGGTCTCGGCTTCGCTGCGGCAGAGATACGTCTTCATTCACATCGCGCGGACGCGTTGGATTGCGCGCGGCACGCGGTCCGCGAGATCGAGCGCGGCCAGACCGATGTCGCCGAGCTCTTCCTTGAGCATGTCCCCGGCGACGCCGTGCAGATAGACGCCGGCGCAAGCCGCGTCGGCCGGATCTTCGCCGCGCGCGAGCAGAGCGCCGATCATTCCGGAGAGCACATCGCCCATGCCGCCGGTGGCCATGCCGGGATTGCCGGTCGGGTTCACGTGAACGCGGCCGTCGGGCTCGGCGATCAATGATTGATATCCCTTCAGCACGACGACGCAGTTGCACGCGCGCGCCGCGCCGCGCGCCGCGGCGATGCGATCGCCGTTGATCGTCTTCGTGTCGCCGCCGGTGAGCCGCGCAAGCTCGCCGGGATGCGGCGTGATGACGCGCGGACGGCCGTTCGGATTGATCTCGCCCGCGCGGCCTGCGAATGCGTTGAGCGCCGACGCGTCGATGAGCATCGGCAGCTCGATCGCGGCGACGGTAGAGCGCACCCACGCGTACGCGCGATCGTGGTCAGGAAGGCCGGGCCCGATCACCACCGCGGTCTTGTTCTTCAGGAACTCGCCTGCGTCCGTGCCGGAATACGTCATCGACTCCGCCGATCCGGCGTTCACGAGCTGCGCGGTCTTCTCGTCGGTCATCACCGTGACGAGTCCCGCGCCGCTGCGAATCGCTCCGCGCGCGCACATCACCGCGGCGCCGCTCCGCCCGGCGGAGCCGCCGATGATCCCGACGTGGCCGTACGTCCCTTTGTGCGTCTGCGCGAGACGTGGCGCGATGAGCGGCTGGACGTCTTTCGCAGTCAGCAGCGCGAGGTTGATGCCTTCCGCGTCGATCGCGCCCTCGGGGATGGAGATGTCGGCGACGATCACCTCGCCGCAGTAACTCGCGGCCGGCTCGAACACATGGCAGATCTTCGGCGCCGCGAACGTCACCGTCACCTCGGCCTGCAGGCACGGGTCGAATACTTCCGGCGACGATGCGTTCGCGCCGCTCGGCAGGTCGACCGCGACGACGGGCAGGCGCAGCTCCGCGATCGCGCGGATCACTTCCGCGTGCACGCCGTTCGGCTCGCGATTCAGTCCCGTGCCGAAAATCGCGTCGACGACGATGTCCGCGTCGGCCGCGTGCGCGATCGCGTCTTCGACGTGATCGGGATCGGTGATGTCGTAAGTCGGAATCGACAGCCGCTGGCAGGTCGTGAAGTTCGTCTGCGCGTCGCCGGCGAACTTCGAGCGGTCGCCGACGATGAAGATCACGGGGACGACGCCGCGGTTCTCGAGGTGACGCGCGATCGCCAGCCCGTCGCCGCCGTTCTGTCCCGTGCCGCAGAAAATCGCGGCGCGGTCCGCGTTCGGGTAATGCGCGTGAATCGCGTCGATCACCGCCAGCGCGGCGTTCTCCATCAACACGATCGACGGGATGCCGAAGCTCTCCGTCGTCCGGCGATCGATGTTGCGCATCTGCTCCGAGGTGAGGATCTTCATCGGCTCACTGCATACCCATACGTTTCGAGGTCCTCCACCGTGTCGATGTCGGAGCGCGCCGGCAGCATCGCCACGGTGCTGCCCCAGTTGCTGATCTTGTCGAGCGTCGCCTGGAGCACGCGGCCGGTGCCCCACTCGATCTCGTGAAAAATCGCCGCGTTGAATGCGGCGGCGCGGCACCCGATCAGGTAGTAACCGCCGTCGGTCGCCGGTCCGACGACCCATTCGCACGACTCGAGCAGCGCGAACGCGTGGTCGATCGTCTCGCGCGAGAGCCGGGGATCGTCGACGCCGATGGCCACGATCTTCTTCGTGCCATGAAAGAAGAATCGCTCCGAGAAAGCCATGGCCAGACGGTCGCCGAGCGTTGCGCCGGTCTGCATGGCCAGCACGCGACTGCCGAACGCACGCCGCAGCGTCGCGCCGTTCGCGGCCGTGGTGGGCGCCCAGACGACTTCGATTTCGGTTTCGGCAGTGGAATCGCCGATCGACACGAGCAGGTCGCGCAGCATCGACTCGTAGACGGCGAGCGTCCGCTCGTCGCCGAGGGACGCGGCGAGGCGCGTCTTCACTTTACCCAGCTCCGGAAGGCGCGCGAACACGAGCAGCCGCTGCGGCGGCGGCGCCATCGTGGCGAACATCGCGGGGCAGTATGTCATCCTGAGCCGCGAAGACGGCGAAGGATCTGGGCGGGGGCGCGATTCCCCCGCCCGGATTCTTCGCCGCATGTCATTCTGAGCGCCGCAGAGCGCGAAGAATCTGGGCGGGGTGCACGATTCCCCCGCCCAGATTCTTCGCCGTCTTCGCGGCTCAGAATGACGAGAATCAAGCGCATCGCGCTGCTGACCGACTTCGGGACGCGCGATCCGTACGTCGCGGCGATGAAAGGCGTGATCGCCGCGCGCACCGACGCGCCGGTTGTCGACCTCACGCACGACATCGCGCCGCAGGACGTCTTCGGCGCCGCGTGGTTCCTCGGCGCGATCGTCCGCTTCTGGCCGTCTGACACGATCTTCTGCTGCGTGGTCGATCCGGGAGTGGGAACCGATCGCAGAATCATTGCAGTCGAACGGAACGGGCAGACGTTTCTCGCTCCGGACAACGGCCTCCTCTCTCTCGTCCTCGGTCCTCGGTCCTCGGTCCTCGGTTGGTCCGTGGAGAATGCATCATTTTTCCTGCCTGACAACAGCAGCACGTTTCATGGGCGCGATCGGTTTGCGCCCGTCGCTGCGGCGATCGCGAACGGCGTAGCGCTGAGCGAGCTCGGCCCGCGGATCGGCGCCATCGTGCAGCTCCGTTATGAGCCACCCGAGTACGGGGATCGCGTGCGCGGCACGATCGTCTCGGTCGATCGATTCGGCAATCTGATCACCGACATCGAAGCGTCGCGCATTCCGTTCGCTCCGTTCGCGCTCGAGGCGCACGGCACCACGATCGACCGCCTCGAACGGGCGTATGCGGGCGCGGCGGCCGGCGCGTTCCTGGTCATCGGCTCGTCCGGCTGCATCGAGATTTCCGTCGCGAACGACAGCGCGGCAGAGCGCTTGCGCATGGGGCGGCTGGACCGAGTGGAGGTATGCCGGATCGATCGCCCCTGAATGGTCGGGTTCCGCAGTTCGCACGGGCGCGTCGTCTGCGTCATAGTCGGTGACGATCGGCAATACGCCTTGTTCCCGGAGGACATCACACCGATTGACGAACTCGCATGTGGGCAGATGGGCTGCACGGCGGACGGGAGGGATCGTGAGAAAAACGAAGCGTGAGGGCGGGATTGCTGCTGTCATTCAATCGACGGTCTACGGCTGGTCAATTCCGATTCGGAAGATTCTGGAAGTCGCTCGCGCCGGGGGAAGCGGCGGCAGGCGACGGACCGGCGACTAACGCCGCGGACGGGTTGCATGAGCGGCTGCAGCCGGTGCGACGGGCACGGTTCGCTGGAAGGTATGATCGAGTCACCGCCGGAGCCGCGCTCGTGTCCAACGTGTGGCGGCGCCGGGACGGTGTTGGACACGGAGGACCTGGCGCCATGAAAACTATCTACTACTCGACCGATGGCGCGCGCGGGTTGCCTCTCCGCGGTTTGTTCCGCTGGATCGAAGGTCCGGACACGCTGAAGCTGGAGAAAT
>DASWBH010000331.1:0-28097 GCA_036390755.1 Thermoanaerobaculia bacterium | reverse complement strand
ATCGCGTGGTCGCTGTACGGCAACTACTTCGACGTCTCGGTAATCAGCCGGGAAGTCGCCAATCGCTCGTTCAGCGGGTTCAACGGAATCGCCGCACTCGTGCAGTCGGCACAGTTCGACTCGCCGCGCGTTGCGGAGATTCGCAGCGCAGCCGCGCGCATGCTGCAATCGTGGACGTGGGGACTTCCGACCGAGCTCGCCGGCGCGGCGACGCTGGTCGAACGCTCGAACGCGGTCGCGGCGTGGCCCGACGGCCATCGCCACTACTACGAGTCCGACTACACCGTGCATCGCCGTCCGCAGTGGTTCGCGTCGATCAAGATGTTCTCGTCACGCACGAAATCCGGCGAGAGCACCAACGGCGAAAACATCCTCGGATCGCGGCAATCGGACGGCCGCTTCTTCCTGTCGATGAATGGCAGCGAATACTTCGGCCGCGACGTATGGCCCGCGCTCGACTGGACCCGCCTGCCCGGCATCACGGTCGAGCAGACGCCGACGGCCGCTGACGCGACGTACGGCTTCGGCACGCGATCGATCGTGGGCGGCGCCGGCGACGGACGCAACGGCGTCTCCGCGATGGATCTCGCTCCCCTCGGCACGGGCGCGACGCTGACGGCGAAAAAGTCGTGGTTCTCCTTCGACGACTCGATCGTGTTCCTGACGAACAGCATCAACGCCACGAGCGCGAATCGCGTCGAGACGATCGTCAATCAGTGGCCGCTGTCGACCGCGACCGCAGCGGTGACATCCGGAAGCAACTGGATGCAGGCGGACGGCGTCGGCTATTACTTCCCGACGAATCCGCACGTCTCGACGAAGCGCGAGACGCGCACGGGCACGTGGGCGCAGCTCGGCGGCTCGACTGACACCACGCCGTTCAGCGCGACATTCCTGACGCTCTGGTTCGATCACGGCGTGATGCCGGCGAACGCGGCGGCGGAGTACGTCATCGTGCCGAACGTGACTGCGAACGCGATGCGCGACTGGGTGGCGTCGAATCCGATCTCGATTCGCGCGAACGACGCGCGCGTGTCGGCAGTACGCAACCTGCGCGACGGCGCGCTTGGGATCGTGTTCTGGTCGCCGGCTTCGGTCGAAGGCTACCAGTCGGACGCGCCGGCGACGGTCTACATCACGCGAAACGGGACACATCTGAGCGTCAGCGCAGCCGACCCGACGAACACCGCGACCGGATCGTTCCACCTGACGATTCCCGGCCGCTACCGCGGCCCGGGCGCGACGCCGAGCGGCGGCTTCACCACGATCGAAGTTCTGCGCAACGGCGGAGTGACGTTCACGACGACGCTGGAGCAGTCGCCGGCGAAGCGCCGCGCGGTGCGGTAGTCATCCTGAGCGCCGAAGAGCGCGAAGGATCTGGGCGGTGGCGCGAGACTCCACCGCCCAGATCCTTCGCCGTCTACGCGGCTCAGGATGACGATGGCGCGCTTCGCGCCTTCACTTCCTCTTCCGTCAATCCATAGAGCGGAGGCGCCGGCACGCCGAGCATGCCGAGGTACATGTAGATCTGGCCGCGGTGGTGAACCTCGTGCTCGACCATCAGGCGGAGCCACTTGCCGACGCCGAGCTCCGCGCCGCCCGGCGTCATGCACTTCGCGTTGAGGTCGTCGTCGGTCAGCGAGCAGAAGATCGACATCGACTGGCTGTGCATCCGCTTCATGTAGTCGATGATCTCGTCGTAGCTGCCGGCGAGCTCGCGGCCATGGCCGGGATACACGCTGGGCTTGCGCTGGGCATTCTCGGCGAACATGAACCGCTCGACAGCGCCGAGGTGGCGGAGAAGATCGCCGAGGGTGAACTTGCCGTCGCGGTACGTCCAGTCGACTTTATCGGGAGGCACGCATGCGGCGACGCGCATCGTGCGCTCCCGAACTTTGTCGAAGTAGTTCACGAATTCGGTGACTTTCTCGTTCACGCCAGCGGTTATACCGCCGATTCGCTGCGGCGCACGAAACGGCCGAAGAGCTTCCACGCCACGGCGACGGCGAGGCCGATGATCGCCAGCATCGGCAGCACGTAGATGCCGAGCCAGATCGCGATGGAGGCAATCGATTGCAGCGCGTCGACGAGCGCTCGCGCGGCATCCTTCGCGATGACGACCGGCTGCCAGACTCCCTTCTCCACGACCGGCTTCGCCAGCGCATTCGGCATCAGGTCGACCTGCAGGGTCGCGAACGCGCTCAGCTGGCTGAGGTAGCGCATGCGGCCGGTGATCTGATCGATCTGTCCGCGAACGCTGGCGAGCTGCTGGTACATCTCGAGGACTTCCGATGCTTTCTTCGAGTTCTGCCGGATCGTCGTCATCAACTGGCGCAGCTCGACCTCGGTCGCCTGCAGGTTGCGCAGTTGCGACGAGAGATCGACGTACTCCTGCGTCACTTCCTGAGTGCCGATCGTCTCGCTGTTGATGCGCACCGCAATTTTGCGGATCACCATGAGCGCTGCGGACAGCCGGTCAGAAGGAACGCGCAGCGTGATGGAGCCGCGGAGCTGTTCGCCGTCGCGCCAGACCTTCGAGTCGCTGATATAGCCGCCGACCGAGTCGCCGGCCGCGGTGATCTTGTCGATCGCCGCAGCGGTGTCGTCGACGATCATCGAGATGTTCGCGCTGCGGATGATCATCCGCTGCGGCTGCGGCTGTGCCTCCGTCCTGGTGTTGACCTGGCGCTGAGCGACGGGCGACGCCGCACTGGCGGTCGAGGCAACGTCCGCGAATCGTGCTTGCTCTTCTTTCTTGCACGCCATGAGCGTGAGGATCAGCAGAGCCGGAATCATTCGACGCATCGTTTTCTCCCCATTCGCATCGTTGGACACGCCCCAAGCGAGGAAGAAAACCGTGTCATTCCGAGCCGCGAAGACGGCGAGGAATCTGGGCGGCGGAATCGCGCCACCGCCCAGATTCCTCGCGCTCTGCGGCGCTCGGAATGACGTGCCCCTATCGCGGCAGAATGTGCGACAGAGCGCGGCGGTACGATTCGTACACATCGTCGCCGAAGCAGGCGAAGACGATCCGCGCGACCGGCGCATCGCGTGTCTCGCGCACCGCGATCTCCGTCGCCAAATCGATCGGATAACCATAAACCCCGCAGCTGATTGCAGGGAACGCGATCGACTCGACTCCGTTCTCGCTTGCGAGCTGCAGGCTTCGCCGGTAGCACGACGCCAGCAGCTCCGGCTCGCCGCGATCGCCGCCGCGCCACACCGGTCCTACCGTGTGGATGACGAATCGCGCCGGCAACCGGTAGCCGCGCGTGATCTTTGCGTCGCCGGTCGCGCAGCCTCCGAGCTTACGGCATTCGGCGAGGAGCTCCGGCCCGGCCGCGCGATGGATGGCGCCGTCGACTCCTCCCCCGCCGAGGAGCGAGGTGTTCGCGGCGTTGACGATGGCGTCGACGGCGAGCTTCGTGATGTCGGTCTTAACGGCTTCGAGCACGGCCCAGCTTCGCCACGATGTCGAACTCGCGCTTCGTCACCGGCTGCACCGAGAGGCGCTGGCCTTTCTTCGTGACGAGCATCTCCTCGAGTCCGCGCGTCGATTTCAGTTTGTCGAGGGGAACGATCTCCGGAAACTTCTCGACGAACGTGATATCGACCATCGACCACGCCGGTTCCTTCGGCTCAGGGCGCGCTTCCCGGCTCACTCCCGCGAGGCCGGTCACCCCTGGCGGGTCGGCACTCGACGCGTAGAAGAGAACGGCGTCGCCGCTCTTCATCTCGCGCAGGAAGTTGCGCGCCTGGTAGTTGCGCACGCCTTCCCAGCTCGTCGACCCATCCCGCTCCAGATCGTCGATCGAATACTCCTCGGGCTCGGATTTCATCAGCCAGTACTTCACGCGCGCGAACTATAGGCGAAAAAAAATGCGCGGGCGTTGGCCCGCGCACCCGATTCACTGCTCTCTCTCGCTGACTCAGCCGAGTTGCAGGTACTCCATGGCGGCCTCGTCTTTCGCAAGCAGCGAATCGTAGGTGGCGTTCAAGTCCCGCTGCGACCACTTGGAGAACACGCCGTCGCCTTTGAACACCTTCGCCCCGGCGAGGTCGAGCAGCGCGATCGTGCCGCTGCCCTGATCGCACGTGATCTTCATGCGCCAGGCGCCGTTGATGTGCTCGAGCGAGACCACGCAGGCGTTGGTCATCGCGGCGGGCTTCTGCGTCGGAGTCGAGGCGACCAGGGAAGAGGCTGCGAGGGTCAGAATCAGGATCGAAATGGCCGTTCGTTTCATGGCGTCCTCCTACACCAGCCAACATGGGATGGCGTGCCGTCATTACGGTAAGAGGACGGTAGGAAAAATCTTTCAGGAGAGCGTCGCGTACTGCTGCAGCGCGATGCGCAGCAGCTCGACGGAGCGCCGCAGGTCCGCTTCCTTCAGCACATAGGCGATGCGGACCTCGCTGCGGCCGAGGTTGTCGGTCGCGTAGAAGCCGGTGGCGGGAGCGAGCATGACCGTCTCGCGTTCGTGTTCGAATTCGGAGAGAAGCCAGATCGCGAAATCGTCGGCGTTCTCCACCGGCAGCTTGGCCATGCAGTAGAACGCCCCTTCCGGTTTCTGCAGAAAGACGCCCGGAATCGACGTCAGGCCTTCGAAGAGCACGTCGCGGCGATGCTGATATTCGGTGAGCACGTCGCGCGCGTATTCGTCGCCGAGGGAATCGACTCCGATTGCGATGAACTGCGCGAGTCCCGGCGGCGACAGTCGCCCCTGCGCCATGCGCAGACATGCGTCGTACACGCCGGCGTTGCGCGTGACGAGCGAGCCGAGGCGGATGCCGCAGGCGCTGTAACGTTTGGAGAGGCTGTCCACGAGAATCGCGAAGTCATCGACGTCGTCGAGCGCGAGTGCACTGACGGCTTCACGCCCGTCGTAAACGAACTCGCGGTAGACCTCATCTGAGACGAGGAAGAGATTGTTCTCGCGGCAGAAGCCGGCGACCTGCTCGAGCTCTTCGCGCGTGTAGACGGTGCCGGTGGGATTGTTCGGATTGCAAACGATCACGATGCGGGAGCGCGGCGTCAGCGCCTGTTGCCAGACGTGCCGCGGCGGCATGTGAAAGCCGTCGCGCCCGCGGCTCGTCACCGGAACGATGTTGAGTCCCGCCATCGTCGTGAAGGCGCGGTAGTTCGCGTAGAACGGCTCGACGACCATCAAGTCGTCGCCCGGATTCGCGCACGCCATGAACGCGAAGAGGATCGCCTCGCTGCCGCCGGTCGTGGCGAGAATCTGGTCCGGCGCGAGGTGCAGTCCGAGGCGCCGCTCGTAGTAGCGGCGCAGCGAGTTGAGGAACTCCGGCGTGCCGGTCGACGGCGAATACTCGAGCACTTTCGCGTCGATTTGCTTCAGACGCTCGAGCATGCACGCAGGAGTCTCGATGTCAGGCTGGCCGATGTTGAGGTGATAGACCTTCGTCCCGCGCGCCTTCGCCGTCTCGGCGAGCGGCGCGAGTTTGCGAATGGGTGATGCCGGCATGTCGAACCCGCGTTGCGACAGCGTGAGCGTTCGACGGCGTACGACTTCGGGAACCAAACTCATTCTTCCGGTTTCTCGTTGTTGTGCTTGCTCATGAACGCCTCAAACTGCGAAGGACATGCCGCAGGAGTCATTCTGAGCTCCGAGCGCGAAGAATGACTATGCCACTAATTGCTTCAGCACGTACGGCAGGATCCCGCCGTGCTGGTAGTAGTCGACTTCGATCGGCGTGTCGATGCGCACCGTGACCGGCACGTTCTCCGTCGGCCCGTTCTTCCGGTGCACCACCAGCGTGGCCTTCTGCCTCGGCCGCAGCGTTCGGTCGATCCCGGCGATGTCGTACGTCTCCGTGCCGTCGAGCTTCAGCGTCGCCGCATTCGTCCCTTCGTCGAACTGCAGCGGCAGGACGCCCATCCCGACGAGGTTCGAGCGATGGATGCGTTCGAAGCTCTGCGCGACCACCGCGCGGACGCCGAGGAGCTTGGTGCCTTTCGCGGCCCAGTCGCGCGAGCTGCCGGTGCCGTACTCCTGTCCGGCGATGACCACCAGCGGCGTCCCTTCGTTCTCGTAGCGCATTGCGGCGTCGTAGATGTCCATCCGCTCGCCGTCGGGTTGGTGGACAGTCACACCGCCTTCGACGCCGGGCACCATCAGGTTCTTGATGCGCACGTTCGCAAACGTGCCGCGCGTCATGATGCGATCGTTGCCGCGCCGCGACCCGTAGCTGTTGAAGTCTTCGACCTTGACGCCGTTCTCGATCAGATAGCGTCCGGCCGGCGACTTCGGTTTGATCGATCCGGCGGGGCTGATGTGATCGGTCGTGACAGAGTCGCCGAAGATCGCCAGCGGCCGCGCGCCTTTGATCTCCGGAGCTTTCGTCGCGCTCGGCTGTGATCCGTCCTGGAAGAACGGCGGCTCCTGGATGTACGTGGAGCTCCTGTCCCACTCGTACAGCACGCCGCCGGCGGTCGGGATCTTGTTCCACAGCGGATTCTCTTCCGCGAAATTCTTGTAGAGCCGCCGGAAGTCGGCCGGATCGAGTGCCGAGCTCATGACGTCGCGGACCTCGGTCATCGTCGGCCAGATGTCGCGTAGATAGACGTCCTGATTGTTGCGACCCTTGCCGATCGGCTCGTGCAGCAGGTCGATGTCGATGCGTCCGGCCAGCGCGAACGCGACGACCAGCGGCGGCGACATGAGGAAATTCGCGCGAATCGACTGATGGACGCGCGCTTCGAAGTTGCGGTTTCCGCTGAGCACCGACGCCGCCACGATGTCGTGATCGGTGATGGCCTTCTCGATCATCGGATCGAGCGGACCGGAGTTTCCGATGCACGTCGTGCAGCCATAGCCGACGGTGTAGAACCCAAGCTGGTCGAGGTAGGTCTGCAGACCGCTCTTGCGGTAGTACTCCGTGACGACGCGCGAGCCCGGCGCGAGCGATGTCTTCACGACCCGCGGCACGCGCAGACCCTGTTCGACCGCTTTCTTCGCGAGGATGCCCGCCGCGATCATCACCGACGGGTTCGACGTGTTCGTGCAGGAGGTGATCGCTGCGATGAGCACGTCGCCGTGGTGCAGTTCGGCCACGGCGCGCGGGAACTCGTCTTCGAGCGCTGCCGCGGAGACGCGGTCCGGTGTCGGGCGGTTGTTGATCATCTCGGACTCGGTCAGCTCGCTGGTGTTGCGAAGCTCCCTGTTCGGCGGCGTCTGAGCACCACCGCCGCTGACCGTGCGCAAGCCGCTCGTTCCCGTTTGCGTCCGGGCGCTGCGCTCGATCTCGGTGCCCGGTTTCCCGTACCCGCCCGGCGGGTCGCCCTGCAGGTCGTTGATGAATGTGTGCTTGAGCTGGGTGAGCTCGATGCGATCCTGAGGACGCTTCGGCCCGGCCACGCTCGACTTGACCGTGGCGAGGTCGAGCTCGAGCTCCTTGCTGTACGCGATCGCGCCTTTGCGCGGCATGCCGAACAGCCCCTGGGCCTGGTAGTAGTTGCGAACCGTGCCGACCTGCTCCTCCGTCCGGCCGGTGAGGAGCATGTACTTGCACGACTCTTCGTCGATCGGGAAGAAGCCCATCGTCGCGCCGTACTCCGGCGCCATGTTCGCGATGGTCGCGCGATCGGCGAGCGAGAGCGACGCGGCGCCGTCGCCGAAGTACTCGACGAACTTGCCGACGACTTTCGCCTTGCGCAGCATCTCGGTGAGGGTGAGCACGAGATCGGTCGCAGTCGCACCTTCGCGCAACTGTCCGGTGAGGTTCACACCGACCACGTCCGGCGTCAGGAAATAAACAGGTTGACCGAGCATGCCCGCTTCGGCCTCGATGCCGCCGACGCCCCACGCCACGATTCCCAGTCCGTTGACCATCGTCGTGTGGGAGTCTGTGCCGACGAGTGTGTCGGGATACCAGATCCCGTCTTTCTCCAGCACACCGCGCGCGAGGTACTCGAGGTTCACCTGATGCACGATGCCGATGCCCGGCGGCACGACGCGGAAGCCGTTGAACGCGCTCGTGCCCCACTTCAGGAACTGGTAGCGATGCTGGTTGCGCTTGAACTCGATCTCCATGTTGAGGTGGAGGGCGTCGGCGCGGTTCGAGAAGTCGACCTGCACGGAGTGATCGACGACGAGATCGACCGGCACGAGCGGCTCGATGATGTTCGGATCGCGCCCGAGGCGCGACGCAGCGCTGCGCATCGCGGCGAGGTCGACGAGCAGCGGCACGCCCGTGAAGTCCTGCAGCAGCACGCGCGCGACCATGAACGGGATCTCTTCGGTGCGCTCGGCGTTCGGCTGCCAGTTGGCCAGCGCGCGGACATCCTTCTCCGCGATCTTCTTGCCGTCGACGTTCCGCAGAACGGACTCGAGGACGATGCGAATGCTCACCGGCAGCCCGGAGATCTTGCCGATCCCGGCTTTCTCGAGCTTCGGGAGCGAGTAGAACTGCGCCGTTTTTCCGTTGCCGAGCTTGAATGAGTCGAGAGTATTGAACGTGTTGTGCGGCATCTCGTTTCCTGGACGCGCGAGGAAGGGCTGTCAGTGCGCGCCGCCCGACGGCGAGTCTATGGGCCGCGTCCGCGAGGGTCAAGCGCGCTCGGGCGCTCACGAACTCCTGTGATGCGAAGCAGCGCCGCACCGGAAGGCCAGACATAGGTTGCGCCGCGGGGGAGCGCCGCGGTCGCCGATTGGAGGGCGATATGCCAAACATCGAAAAGAAGATCCTGATCAACGCGCCGCTCGACGCCGTCTTTGCGTTCGCAACCGATCCGCAGCGGTGGAATGATTTCTTCGTCGGCCTGACTGTGCCGGACGAAGTGAACGGCACGGGCAAGCCGGGAACGATCGTGAAGCAGCACTATCTACTGGCGGGATTCACGTTCCCGGTCACCACCCGCGTCCTCGTCAATGACTTCGGCCCGAAGCAGGCCACCTGGAAGGCCGCGATCGATGGACCGCTGGCCGGAACCCAGGAGTGGCTCTACACGGCCAAAGGCAACACCACCGAGATCCTGACGAAGATCGACTACACCGTGCCGGCCAAAGCGCTCGGCAAGATCACCGATCACCTCGTCATCGAGAAGATGGAGGAGCGGGCCTTCGAGCACACACTCGAGAACCTGAAGCTTCTCTGCGAGACAAAAGTTCCGGCGACCGTCTAGCTGTTGAAATGACCCGCGGCGCTCCCCCGCCGAACTACACCGCGATCTTGCGGGTTCTGTCGCTCATGCCGGACACGAGCCGCAGCGCGTCGAACTTCCGCTTGAGCGAGTCGAGATCGATCCGCGCCTCGTTGCGCGTGCAGAGCCGGTGGATGGCCGGCCGGAGAATATCTTCCTGGCCGTCGATCGAAAGTCCGGCGTAGTGCTCGCGGATGATCGGCGACGGACGGCACCACATGATCTTCGCGTCGACGCTGATCGGCCCGGTGTTGTCGTCGACCTGAAACCGCAGCGTCTCGGTCTGTCCTGCAATCACGCGCTTCAGCAGGGCGATGCGCGCGCCGGCGACGGAAATGTCGACAATCGACACGGGAGCGATGTCGCCGAAGCTTCCGGTCAGCGGCGCGGTGATGCGATACCGGTCGTGGGACCGCATCTCCTCGATGCGAATCGCTCCTCCGCGGCTGCTGATCTCGGTGAGCAGTTCGTCGACTGCGGTGCTGGCCTGCGAGAACGCAACGCCGGCGAGATAGCCGTCGTGGTCGTGTGAGAAATTCAGAGCGTCGATCTGACACCAGAGCACCGTCGCTTTGATGGGGATCGAATCGATGACGAGGTCGACCGTCGCGCCGGGCTCAAACGGCCGGCGTACTTCGAGTCTTGCGCCTTTGATCCCCATGTCCACGACTCTCGCCGGCGTACCTTCGACCAGCGCAGGGACCGCGGGAATCAGAAAATATCGGGGAACCGTGCGGCATTCGTTTCTCATCAACTACGGTATACGGGTACCGCGTCAACGGAACGGAAATGAGGCGAGAGAAGTGCGTCAAGACGTCGCCGCCGCAGGCGTAAGCGCCTCATCGGGCAGCACTGTCCGCTCCGGCCAGCCGCGGCGCTTCACTTCGGCATACGTCAGCAGTGAGTTCGCGTAGAAGTCGCGGAGCAGCACCTCGTCGGGATTCCACCTCCAGCCGCCCGGCGCGACATCGATGAAACGCCGGAGCAGCAGCACATCCTTCGCCGCGCGCCAGATCTCGGCCGCCGATTTCTCGCGAAGCGCCCACACGCGATGCGCCCAGCGCTCGCGGTACTCAGCGATCGCTTCGACGATCGTCTCCTCCGGCAGCTCCGCGCCATCGCGATCGGCAAAGACGCGCGCGACGAGCGGCACCGGCGTGACCGGCAGCGCATCGGAGATCTCCGTCATGATGCGGTCGGCGAGCTGCTGCAGGTCGGGTTTGCGGCCATCGAAATCGACGCTGAGCACCGCCGGATGCTCTCGGACGAAGTCGTCGATCGACAGCGGCTCGCCGAACGTCACGACCGCGTACCCGTAACGTTTGAATCGACGAAAGATGCTGCGCAGCGAGTTCTTGAACAGGAACTCGAGCGTGGTCCGCAGCTTCTGACCCTTCGTGGCCCGGTCCTCGCGTCCGAGGAGCTCGTCGGTGAGGTGGCGGTCTTCGAGGACGCGGTCGTAGTTGATCGCCGTCGGGATCACCATCATCGGCGCGGTGAACTCCGGATCGCGCTTCGAGGTGACGATGTAATCGAGCATCCCGAGCTTCGGCTTCCGGAACGCGCCGTCGCGCGTCAGGCCGCCTTCGATGAAGATGCCCTGCGTCACGCCGTTCTTCGTGATCGTCTGGACGAACTTCGACAGCACCGCGTGATACAGCGGCTCGCGATAGCGCCGGCGGATGAAGTACGCGCCGAACCATTTGAAGAGGTGATTCAGCGGCCAGACTCTCGCCCACTCGCCGACCGCATACGACAGCGAGATGAACTTGAAGAGCATGTGCGCGACGAGGACGTAGTCGGCGTTCGAGCGGTGGTTGATGATGTAGACGACGGTGCCGCGCGTGGCGCGCTCGTTGAAGTCGCGCATAGCTTTCCGCTCGACGACGACGCGATAGAGGAAGTACATGAGCGCACGCGCCAGCGGCGCGCCGAAGCGGTAGTACGCGAGGAGGTTGAACTTCGGGACGATCTCGCGGAGGTACTGCCGCGCCTGGCGCATCGCTGCGTCCGTGTTGACGCGATGGTCCTTCGCGTACGCCTGGATCGCGTGGACGACTTCGCGGCTGCCGAAGACCTCGAGCTCGATGTCGGCGTGGCGCTTCTTCAGCTTGAAACGGTCGATGCGGATATGCCGGGCGCGCTGGAGCCGCCGCGCGTGCCGCTTGCCGAAGAGGAATGACACGACGGCCACCGCAGCGATCGCCGCGAGCGCCTCCCAGATGCCCAGCATGGCGGAAGTGTAGTGCGGGATTCCGGATTCGGGGTTCGGAGTTAGGGGTTCGGAGTTCGGAGCCGAACAGCGAAGCGCGAACCCTGAACCCCGAACCGCGAACCCCGAACCCCGAACTCCGAATCCCGCGCCCAGCGTTACACTGCACCTTCGTGATCGGCGAAGAAACCGTGCGGCACGTCGAGGAGCGGATCGAGTCGGGCGCCCGCTACTTCCGCGGCACGCGTTCGCGCAGCTCGGTCGACAACCTGCTGCGCACCGTGCAGCAGCATCACGTGCAGCTCAGCCTCATGGCGGACACGAAGGCGAGCATCGTCATCACCGTCTCATCGATCGTGGCGACGATCGCGCTCAGCCGCGCCGGCGAGCCGCGCCTGCGTCCGGCGCTGCTGACGCTGGCCGTGTCGTGCCTCGTCGCCCTGGTGCTCGCGATCATCGCCGTTCTGCCGACGTTCTCGAAGCGCGGCGGCACGCGAAACCTGCTCTTCTTCGGGCATTTCTCCGACATGAGCGAGGACGAGTACATGCAGGCCATGGAGAAAATCGTCTCGAGCGATGATCTTCTCTACGAGGCCGCCGTCCGCGACATCCACAGCCTCGGCACCTACCTGCAGCGGAAGAAGTACCGATTCCTCCGGCTCGCCTACATCGCTCTGCTCGCCGGAATGATTCTCGCGACGATGGTCGAGACCTTCGTCGTGTTTCTCTAGTCATTCTGAGCGCCGCAGAGCGCGAAGAATCTGGGCGGTGGGTCGTTTCCGCCGCCCGGATCCTTCGCCGTCTTCGCGGCTCAGGATGACTTGCGATTCCGGTTTGCGAGAAGTTGCGGCAGATGTTTCTCGGCCCAGCGGCAGATCGCGGTCAGCGGCTCGATCAGCGTCCGGCCGAGGGGCGTGAGCGAGTATTCGACGTGCGGAGGGACGACCGGGTAGATCTTCCGTTCGACCAGGCCGTCATCCTCGAGGCTGCGCAGCGTCTGCGTCAGCATCTTCTGCGAGATTCCGCCGATGCGCCGCTCCAGCTCGCCGTAGCGCATCGTGCCGTCGCTCAGCGCGTAGATCGCGAGCGAGGTCCACTTGTCAGCGATCCGGTCGAGCACCTGCCGTGACGGGCAGTCCTCGTTGAGAACGTCACAGTTCTTTTTCATACAAACCAGAAGGTATGTACTTGCCCTTTCCGACTGCAACAAGCATATTACGCCGCTGCAGTACGAATCGAAAGGAGAAAGACTCATGATCCTCGTAACCGGCGCCGGCGGCACGGTCGGCAGTGAACTGGTCAGGCAGCTTCAGGCGGCGGGAGTCCCCTTCCGCGCCGCGTACAACCACGCCGAGAAAGCGAAGGCGGCAAAGACGAAAGGCATCGACGCCGTCGTCATCGACTTCAACCGTCCCGAGACTTTGCGCGACGCTCTCCGCGGGATCGACAAGATGTTCCTCCTCCTCGGCGGAGCGCCCGATCAGACGCAACTCGAGCTGAACGCGGTCAATGCCGCCAAAGCGGCCGGCGTCAAGCACATCGTCAAGCTCTCCGTGTGGGGCGCTGAAGGCGAGCAGTTCTCGTTCGCGAAGATTCATCGCCCCGTCGAGAAGGCGATCGAGCAGAGCGGCATGGCCTGGACGTTCCTCCGTCCGAACGGCTTCATGCAGAACATGGCGAACTACAACGCCGGCAGCATCAAGTCGCAGGGCGCGTTCTACGGCTCGATCGGCGACGCGAAGATCAGCCACGTTCACGTCAAGGACATCGCAGCGGTCGCGCTGAAGGCGCTGACCGAGGCGGGTCACGAGCGCAAGGCGTACACGCTCAGCGGACCGGAGGCGCTCTCCTACTCCGAGGTCGCGGAGAAGCTGAGCAAGGCGGCGGGACGCGAGGTGAAGTACGTGAATCTGAGCGATGAGCAGCTCAAGGGAGGGATGGTCGGGGCGGGTGTGCCGGCGCCATACGCCGATGCGCTCATCGATCTGAATCGCTACTACCGCGGCAATACGGCGAGCGAAGTGACGAGCGACGTCAAGAAGGTCACCGGCCGCGACCCGATTCGCTTCGATCAGTACGCGCGCGAGAACAAAGACGCGTTCAGAAACTAACGCTCACGACCGCTGACGACTGGCGAGGACCGCCCGGATCAGATCCTCGGGCGCGTCCTCGTTCGCGGCGTCGTCGTAGCGCATCGTCTCCTTGCCGGCGCGCATCGCCCGTTCGTATGTTGCGAGGTAGGCGCGGCACGAATCGCACACGGCCAGATGACGCTGAAAGTCCAGCGCCTGAATCTCCGTCAGACCGCCTTCGAAATAGTCGGCGATGAACGCGATCAGCTCGCGGCAGGTGATGTACGGACGCGCGCTCATCGGCCGAACTCCCGGTCGAGCAACGTCCGCAGCGCCTGACGCGCGCGGTGCAGCCTCACCTTCACCGCGGCAGTGGTGATGCCCAGCGCCACCGCGGTTTCTTCCGTCGACATTTCTTCGATGTCGCGCATCAGCAGCACCACGCGATACGTGTCGGGAAGCTGATTGATGGCGCGGCGCACGATCTCACGCCTCTCCGCCTGCTCGACCATCTCCTGCGCGGAGAGGTCCCAGTTCACGCTGTCCTCGACCTGATGGCCGTCGGCCTTGAAGCGCGGCAGCAACTCGTCGATGTCTTCTTCCGGCCGGCGGCGCTTGCTGCGCAGCTTCATCAGCGACGAATTGACGACGATCCGGTGCAGCCACGTCGACAGTTTCGCTCCGGCCTCGAAGTTCTGAATCGACCGAAAAGCGGAGATGAACGCGTCCTGCACGGCGTCGCGCGCGTCCTCCTCGTTCTTCAGGAACCGTCGCGCGACGCGCAGCAGACGCGCCATGTAGAGACGGACGAGCGTCTCGAACGCCTCGTCGTCTCCCGCACGCAATCCGCTGACGAGTGTCGCGTCGTCGAAGGTCGCCTCGCTCATCGGTGTGAGGTGACGATATCACCGCGTTCACGGGCCGCCTCGCAGCGGAATGAGCGCACCGGTGAGCTCCGACGCCGCGTCGGAAAGAAGCCACGCGATCGTTTCGGCGACATGCTCGATCGGCACGAGCGGCGTGCTTCCCGCCGACGCGCGCATCGCCGGCGTGCCGAGCGCGTCGGGCAACAGCGCGTTGGCCGTGATCCGCCGGTCCTTCAGCTCCACTGCGAGCGCCTCGATCAGCGCGTTGAGCGCGCTCTTGGAGACGACGTACGGCGCGATGCCGGCAGGTTTCGCCACCGTCGCCAGCGAACTGATCGCGACGATCCGGCCGCCGTCGACGAGCTGCGGCAACGCCGCGCGGATCACGTTCACCGCGGTGATCAGGTTCAGCGACAGCATCTTCGCCCAGACGCTGCCGCGGCTGGCGACGCCGCCCGTAGCGAAGCCGCCGACGAGGTGCACGACGCCGTACAACTCGCCCACCCCGCCCACCGCGCGCGCAAGCGCGATCTCATCCGTGAGATCCGCCGCGATTCCCTCGACCTCGACGTCGCGCCGCAGCGCCTGCCACGACGCCTCGCCGTGGTAGAGCACGACGCAGCGGTAGTCGCGCGCGAGGCGCGTCACGACCGCCGTGCCGAGGCCGCCCGTTCCGCCAGTGATGAGGAGTGTTCGCATCTCTCGGTCTGATGCCGTCGCGGCGGGAAGCGTTACATCGCTGCAACTGTTCCGTCCCGCGCATGATCTCGTTCTCCAACGTCAGCAAGCAATACGGAAGACAGGTCCTCTTCGTGGACGCCTCGTTTCAACTCAACCCCGGCGAGAAAGCCGGTCTGGTCGGGCCGAACGGCGCCGGGAAGTCGACGCTCTTCCGGATGATCGTTGGCGAAGAGTCGGCCGACGACGGCGTCGTCACGGTGCCGAAGAAGATCAGCGTCGGCTACTTCCGCCAGGAGGTCGACGAGATCGGCGGCCGCTCCGTCCTCGACGAAGCGATCGCCGGCAGCGGCCGCCTCGGCGACCTGCACCACGAGTTGATCGAGCTCGAGCACGCGATGGCGAACCCGTCGCGCGACGACGGCGACAAAGTCCTTGAGCGTTTCGGCCATGTCCAGGAGGAGTACCAGCACCACGGCGGCTACGAGCTCGAGTCGCGCGCTCGCGAGATCCTGGCGGGCCTCGGCTTCGACGATGCGCAGATCGACGGCGACGCGGGAGCGCTCTCCGGCGGCTGGAAGATGCGCATCGCGATGGCCCGCATCCTCCTCGGCAAATTCGACGTGCTGCTGCTCGACGAGCCGACGAATCATCTCGACATCGAGTCGATCCTCTGGCTCGAACAGTTTCTGAAGAACGTGCCGGCGACGATTCTCATGACATCGCACGATCGCGACTTCATGAACCGCATCGTGTCGAAGATCATCGAGATCGACGACGGCGACATCGTCACCTACTCCGGCAACTACGATTTCTATGTCCGCGAGCGCGAGCTGCGCGACACGAATCAGGAAGCGGCGTATGCGCGGCAGCAGGCCAAGCTCGCCAAAGAGCAGCGCTTCATCGAACGATTCACCGCGCACGCGGCGAAAGCAGCGCAGGTGCAGAGCCGCATCAAAGCGCTCGACAAGATCGAGCGTGTCGAGCTGCCGAAGAAGCGGAAGGTCGTGAAGTTCGACTTCCGCTCGCCGGCACGATCCGGCGACGACGTGGCGATGCTGGAATCGGTCGGCAAGCGATTCGGCGCGAAGACGGTGTACGACGACTTCGACTTTCACGTGCGGCGCGGCGAGCGCTGGTGCGTCATGGGGAAGAACGGCGCCGGCAAATCGACGCTGCTGAAGATGATCGCCGGCGCGCTGGCACCCGACGAAGGCAGCGTGCGTCTCGGTGCGAGTCTGAAGCTCGGCTACTTCGCGCAGCAGTCGCTCGATCTGCTCGATCCCGATCTCACCGTGTGGGAGCAGATGCAGAAGGACTTTCCGCTCGAGTCCATCGGAGTCCTGCGGAATCTGCTCGGCGCGTTCCAGTTCTCGGGCGATGAGGTCGACAAGAAGATCCGCTCGCTCTCCGGCGGCGAGAAGTCGCGCCTGGTCATCGCGCGCATGCTCCTCGATCCGCCGAACTTCCTCGTGCTCGACGAGCCGACGAACCACCTCGACCTCGCCACGAAGGAGATGCTGGTCGACGCGCTCAAAGATTTTCAGGGCACGATGCTTTTCGTTTCACACGATCGAACGTTCCTGCGCGGCCTGAGCAATCGCGTGCTGGAGCTCGCAGGCGACGAACACGACCGTCCTCTCGTCTACGGCGGGACGTACGAAGAGTACGTCGCGAAAACCGGTCGCGAGGCGCCCGGCGTCCACGCCTAGGTTCTCCTGAGAGCGGAGAGCTTAATTGCACATCGATCCTGCTTCCTGAAGTATGTTTCGCATGCTGATGCAGCCGTCTTTCGAACAGCTCTTGCTCCAGACGCAACTCGTGTCGGCACCTCAGCTGGCGGTGGCCCAGCGCGACGCGGAGATCCGTCAGCGGCCGCTCGCGCAGACGCTCATCGACCTCGGATTCGTCAGCGACCGGCGCTTCGCCGAATGGATCTCCGAGGTAACGAAGCTGCCGATTGTGGATCCGCTGCGCGCGGATGTGGTCTCCGAGTTCGAAGGTCACGTTCCGCCGGAGGTCGCGCGGGAGCATGAGATCGTGCCTCTGGACGTCAACGCGGACGAGATGACGATCGCTACGGTGAATCCGCTCGATCGCGCGTCCATCGACGCGGTGCACTCGGCGACCGGTCTGAAGATTCAGCCGGTGATCGCGCTGTACAGCCAGCTCACGGATCTGGTGAAGCGCTTCTATCCCGAGCCGCCGAAATTCGATGCGTCCGCGACGATCGCGGTGACCGAGGTCGAACCGTTCCACTTCGGCGACGATACGATGCTCAAACGCCACAGCCTCGAATTTGCCTACAACCGCGGCGACGACAGCCTCGGATCGGAGACTCGCGTCCTGCCGCCGCTGCGCTCGATCGACGATCTGCCGCCGCTCGAGGTCGACCCGTCGCAGGAGATGGCGCCGCCGCTCGAGGCGGCCGCGCCGGAGACGCAGCTCGATCGCATCGAGCGTTACGTCACCGAGCTCATTCGCGTGATCGACACGCTGCAGCGCCGTGTCGACGCAATCGATGCCACGCTCGCGCGCATCGTCAATCGCGAGCGATGACGTCGTCCTTCGGACACTACGAAGCGTGGCGCGTTCTCGGCAAAAATCACGGCCAGAGAATAAGTTGCGGGCAGGCGGCGTTCTTCATCGCGACTGACACGCCTCTGCTGTCGCGGTTCTCGCGACGGAAATCCCAGACAGTGCGGCCTTACAAACTATGAACGAAATCTCATTTCGCACGCTCGGACTCGGTCCGAACATTCTCAAAGCTGTCGATGAAGCCGGATATACGGCTCCGACTCCCATTCAACACGCCGCGATCCCGCAGATCCTCGAGCAGCACGATCTCATCGGCATCGCGCAGACCGGCACAGGAAAGACGGCAGCGTTCGTTCTTCCGCTGCTCGAGATGATCGCAACGCATCGCCTCAAAGGAAAGCCGTGCGCGCTGATCATCGCGCCCACGCGCGAGCTCGCCATGCAGACCGACGCGGCGGTGCGCACCCTGGCCAAACACGTCCGCGTTCGTTGCGCGATCGTCTGCGGCGGCGTCAACGAGCGTCCGCAGATCGATGCGCTCCGCCGCGGCGTCGACATCGTGGTCGCGACGCCCGGCCGTCTTCTCGACCTGATGTCGAAGCGGAACGTATCGCTGAAGGACGTCCGCTTCGTCGTGCTCGACGAAGCCGACCGCATGCTCGACATGGGCTTTCTCCCGCAGATGCGGCGCATCATCAAAGAGCTTCCGCGCGAACGCCAGACGCTGCTCTTTTCGGCAACGCTGTCGCGCGCGATCGAGCAGATCGCTGGCGAAGTTCTGCGGTCGCCGAAGACGATCGAGATCGGACGCCGGTCGAATCCTGCCGACACGGTGGCGCAGTATCTCTTCCCCGTCTCACGCGAGCGGAAGATCGATCTGCTGCTGCACCTGCTGCGCGACCAAAGACTCGACTCCGTTCTCGTCTTCTCGCGCACGAAGCACGGCGCCGACAAGATCGCGCGCAAGCTGCAGACCGCAGGCATCAAGACTGCCGTCATTCACTCGAACCGCTCGCAGAGCCAGCGCGTGAAGTCGCTCGAGGCGTTCCGCGGCGGCGACGTCCGCGTGCTCGTCGCGACGGACATCGCCGCGCGCGGCATCGACGTCGAAGGCATCTCGCACGTCGTCAACTACGACTTCCCGATGCATCCCGAAGACTACGTGCACCGCATCGGCCGGACGGGCCGCGCGGAAGCGATCGGCGACGCGATCAGCTTCGTGACGATCGAGGACGGCCCGTCCGTTCACGACCTCGAGAAAATGATCGGCCACCGCATCGACCGCCGCAGAATCGAAGGGTTCTCGTACGGCGAGAGCGCCACGTTGAGCGCGCACCATCCATCGCCGGCACAGCGTCCGCCCCATGTTGCGGAAAGGCCCCGCACCCGCAGTCGAGTCTGGTGACGTTCGATATATACCGTCGCCAGATTTTCGATAGCTCCCTCTGGCCGCGCGTCGTGCGCTTCGTTAATGTGCTCACCGTGACCCGCAAAGACATCTCCACCGCAATCGACCGCTTCCTCGGCCCGACGGGGAGCGAGTCGGTTCTCCGCGAGCTGCGCTCCTCGATCACGCGCACCAGGGACGCGCGGCCAGCTCATGCGCCGGCGTCTACGATTCGCGATCTGTTCGATTCGTTGACCGGCCACAACACGACGGATCACGTGCTGCGCAGTCTGCGCGTCGCCGTCGCACGCGCCTCGCGGATGCGGTAACGCTCAGCGCGCGATCTCTCGCACTCCCTCGATCAGCCGCTCCACTTCCTCGTTCGACGTGTAGCACGCGCAGCCGGCGCGCACGAGTCCTTCCACGCCGAGGCGTTCGATGACAGTCGCGGCGTAGAAATCGCCGTGGCTGAGGAAGAGACCTCGCTTCACGAGGGCGCGCACGACGTCTTCCGCTGTCATCCCGTCGATGGTAAACGCGATCGTCGGCGTCCGCGGCTGTGACGGCGCGGGCCCGTAGAGCTTCACGCGCCGGAGGTTCGACAGCTCGCTCCAGAGCGTGCGGAACAGACGCAGTCCAGCGTCGTGCAGCGCCGAGAATGTGCGCGCGAGCCGCTCCCGCCGCGGCCCGCCGCCCCCGGCGAGCGACGCGAGAAAATCGACCGTCGCGCCGATCCCGGCGATGCCTTCCTGGTTCTGCGTCCCGGTCTCCGCGCGTTCCGGCGCGTAGTCGGGCGCGGGATCGAGCTTCGGAAACGGCAGCGCTTCGACGAGATCGCGGCGCCCGAACAGGATGCCGGCGTGCGGGCCGTAGAACTTGTACGACGAGCACGCGAGAAAGTCGCAGCCGATTTTCTTCACGTCGATGAGCTCGTGCGGCGCGAGGTGAACCGCGTCGACGAAAAACAGCGCGCCGGCCGAGCGCGCGATCGCCGCGATCCGCTCGAGATCGTTGACCGTGCCGACCGCGTTCGACGCGCCGCCGACGGCGATGAGCTTCGTCTTCGCTCCCGCGAACTGCGCGAGTTGCTCGACGTCGACCTCCGCGGTCTCAGGAATCATCCGCGCAGTGCGTACGATGATTCCGCGATCGACTTCGAGCGCGCGCCACGGCGCGACGTTCGCGTGATGATCGAGCTCGGTCACGATCACTTCGTCGCCGCGCTGCCACATGCGTCCGAGCGCACGCGCGAGGTGGAAAGTGATCGTGGTCATGTTGTTGCCGAACACGATCTCGGCCGGCGAGGCGTTGACAAAATCGGCCGCCGCTTCGCGCGCCGCGGCGATCACCGCGTCGGTCTCTTCGCTCGTCGGATACGCCCAGTGGGTGTTCGCGTTGTGATGGAACAGATAGCGCGTCATCGCGTCAGCGACTTCGCGCGGCACCTGCGTGCCGCCGGGCGCATCGAAGTACGCGACCGGGAAACCCTTATGTTTTCGTTGCAGCGCGGGGAAATGGCGGCGGATCTCGTCGATCGACGCGACGCGATCCGCCGCAGTAGTTGCAGTCTCGGACATGGCCGGCATTATGCCGGTTTGCGAGCGCGGACGAACGCGCTCACGAGCGTCGCGTCTGTCGTCGCCACCGAGCAACACTCGCCCTTCAGCGCTTCGGCCGAGTAGACCTGCTGCGCTTCCAGTGCCACGTCGGCGAATCCCGCGGCGCCGAGGAGATTCCTGTACTCGTTCTCCTCGAGCGCGCCGGCGATACAGCCGGCCCACAACTCCATGTCTTTGCGCACGTCAGCGGGAATCTCGCCGCGGCTGACGATATCCGACACTGCGAAGCGGCCGCCGGGCTTGAGCACGCGGAACGCTTCGCGAAAGACCTGCGGCTTATCGCCGGAAAGGTTGATGACGCAATTCGAGATGATTACGTCGACGGAGTTGTCCGGCAGCGGAATGTTCTCGATCGTCCCTTTCAGGAATTCGACGTTCGTGACGCCGGCTTTGCGCTGGTTCTCGCGCGCCAGCTCGAGCATGTCATCGGTCATGTCGACGCCATATGCCTTCCCCGTCGGACCGACGCGCTTCGCCGAGAGCAGCACATCGATGCCGCCTCCGGAGCCGAGGTCGAGGACGGTCTCGCCGGGATTGAGCTGCGCGAGGAGCGTGGGATTGCCGCAGCCGAGCGACGCGGCAACCGCGCTGTCGGGCAGAGTGGCGATGTCCTTCTCGCCGTAATAGCTCGCGGCGTTTTCATCGGCGCGCGCCGGGGAACAACATCCGCCGCTGCCGCTGCGCACCTGGCGCGCGATGTTGCCGTACTTGTCCTTGACTGCCTGTTCGATCGTGACCATTTCAATCCTCCAGACACATTTGCTTTGGCGAATATATGTTCCTTGGTCACATCTGTCAAGGCGAATACGTTGGATTACGAATTAGAAATTAGGGATCAGGGCATTCACCGGCTAAGATCTCTCCCGCGACGGAATGACTGGTTCTCTCGACCGCCTGCTCACGGCGAAACGAGTCGGGTATCTCTTCTCCGGCGGCTCCGCCCGCTGCATCTTCCAGGTGGGAGTCACGGAGACTCTCTACGGCCTCGGCGTGCAGCCTTCCATGTGCCTCGGTGTGTCCGGCGGCGCTTGGAACGCTGCGGCGGTTGCGGTCGGAAACTGGCGGCGCATGCGGCCGTACTGGCGGTTCTTCGTCAGAATGCCGGCCGTCGACCTGACGAATCTCCTGCGCGAGCACTCCCCCTTCATCTGGACGCGCCTGCACGACAAGGCTTTCGAGCGTTACGTCGGCTCCGAGCGGATCAAAGGCGAGTCGACGCTCCCGCTGTATATCGCGATGACCCGCCTGCGCGACCGCACTTCGATCATCGCCGACGCGAAGGCATCGAAGGATCCGTTCCGCATTCTCCTTGCGAGCAACTACCTGCCGCCGTTCTACACGCACGCCGTGGAGATCGACGGAGAGCGATACGGTGACGGCGGCTTCTCCGACAACGCGCCGTACGAGTTCCTTCTCGATCAGGGCTGCGACGCGATCGTGCTGATGGCGTCGAAGGGTGAAAGCGAAGGCGGCCTGTTTCGCAATGGGAAAGACTTCAATCACGTCGTCCGCGACGAACGCGTGATCGTGATCCGGCCACGGCACCGCCTTCCGCTGTCATTCGTCGAGCGACGCTGGGACCGGCTCGCGCCGATCGCGGACCTCGGCGCACTCCGCGCCCGCGAAATCCTCCTCGGCGAACGGCATCCGCAGACGGACCTCGCTGCGAAAGGATCGGCTCCGTCGTTCTACTACAGCAAGGTGCGAAACTGGTTGCGCAATGATCAGCCAACAGATCGCAGCTGAGCTGCGCGACAACTTCGATGGGACGCCGTGGCACGGCTTACCGCTCCGGCGTCTGGTCAGCGACGTGAATCCGGAGAAAGCGCACGCGCATCCGGTTCCAGACGGCCACTCAATCGCCGAACTCCTCGCGCACACGATCGCGTGGATCGAGATCGTGGAGCGGCGGCTGCTCGGCGAGAACTTCGAGGTGACGCCCGAGATCGACTTCCCGTCTGTTGACGGAGTGGCGTGGGCAACTCTTCTCGCGCGACTCGATGCCGCGCACGATCGGCTGATTCACATGGTCGAACAGATGCCTGACGAGAAGCTGCGCGAGAACGTCGCCGGCAAGAAGTACACGGCGAAGTGGATGCTGCGCGGGCTCGCGCACCACAACACCTACCACGGCGCACAGATCGCGATGCTGAAGAAGTTCTAGTGGTGCGTGTCGTTCGTCGGCAGCTTCTGCAACATCGCTTTCAGACGCTCGTCGGACTGGTGGTCCACCGCGGCGACGACGGCTAATCCGCTGTGGAAGATCGGCTTCGTCGTCTGTGTCAGCGGCGGCGGCTGCGCCACGGTACGGACGACTTCGCAGTCGACTTTGATCGTGCCCATGTCCGTCGGCAGCTCGATGCGGCAGTACGCGCCGGGCGGCGGCAGCGTGCCCTGATGCGCGACGCGCATCCCGCCGAGGGAGGCGTCGAGGATGTAGACGCGGGCGTTCCCGACGGAGCCACTGATGGGCTCACGCAATCTCGTCCGCTCGAAGCGGCGCCGTTCGCTGGTAACCATGCTGTAGGGATGGACCAAGCTGATTGTAGCACTTCGCGGCGATGCGAGAATCGAGCGAAGGAGACCCATCATGAGGCGCACCTTCGTCGTGACTCTCTGCCTTTTCCTGCTGGCCAGCTGTGGAGCTTCCCAGGCGAACGCTCGCATCGACGAGCTGCAACGTGCAAACGAGGATTTGACGAAACGCGTCAAGGCGCTCGAGGACGACCTGCTTCAGGCCGACAAAAAGCTCATCCAGCACGACCAGGCGCTCCAGGCGATGGCCGAGCGCCTGCGCGACATGGAGAACGTGGTCAACAAGATCCAGCTCGGCCCGGCGCCGGCGCGGTAGCGACCTCGGTCACCCGAGCTTGAGCAGTTCGCTGTCGAGGTGTTGAAGCGCCGCTTCGAGTGAACGACGTCTAAGGTCCGATGTCGCCGACTCCAGCTCGCGCAGCACGCCGCGGCGGGACGATTCCAGGCTCTCGCGTTTTCGTGTCCGCTCGATGTCCCGCTGATCGATGTCTCCCTGGTCGCCCGACGGACGTGCGTCGCGCCGGTCCTCTATCTGGCTCTCGACTGATTTGCTTTCCCAGCCTCTTGCCATGACCAATTCGCGTGCGATTTTCGCGCCCGCCATATGATCTCATCATGCGATTCTTCGCCGCCGCAGTCGTCATCACGAGCTCTCTCTCCGCGTTCGCCGCGGCACCGAAGTACGACGTCTATGCGATCCGGTACGCGACGCTCTCGCAGTTCCCCGTGTCGGGCCTCGTGCAGGGCGCAGACGAGAGCCGCAGGCTCGACATCGCGATGATGGTCTGGCTCATCCGAGGACACGGACGCAACGTGCTCGTCGACTCGGGCTTCTATCGCAAGGACCTGGTGACCAGGTGGAAGCCTGCTGACTACGTCCGCCCCGACGAGGCGGTCGCGCGCGCGGGCATCCACGCGAACGAAGTCACCGACTTGATCATCACGCACGCGCACTGGGATCACGCCGATGGCGCCGATCTCTTCCGGAAGGCGCAGATCTGGATCCAGAAAGACGAGTACGACTACTACTCGACGCGAGCGGGAAAGGCCGGAGTGACCGTCGAGGACATGGAGTTCTTCAATCGCGCGAACGCTGAAGGACGGCTGCATCTCGTCCCGGGCGATCGCGAGATCCTGCCGGGCATTCGTGTTTACATCGGAGGCCGCCACACGTACGCGTCGCAATACGTGAGCGTGGAGACGAAAGACGGTCCGGTCGTGCTGGCATCGGACAACGTTTACCTGTACGAGAATCTCGACAAGCACGTGCCGATTGCACAGACGTTCGACGCGAAGTCGAATCTCGCAGCGCAGGACCGGATGAAAACGATCGTGCGCGATGTTCGGCTGATCGTCCCGGGACACGATCCTGCGGTTTTGACGCGTTTTCCCCGCGTCGCTGACGGTGTCGTCCGCATCGAATAGATAGGATCGCCACAAACTGATGGCTTCAGGTCGCCGACAACAGGGCAAGGAGCGCCGGAAAAAACAACGCGTTCAGCTCACGCGCGGCATGCTCTCGCGCTATGGCTCGACGCCGGCGATCGTGCTCGACATTACCGACGCCGGCGCGCGGATCGAGCACTTCACGCGCCTCGACGTTGGTCGAAAGGCGCGCTTCCGGCTGGACTGGCAGAACACGACGATCGAAGTCGAGGCGATGGTGGTCGCCTGCCGGATTCACCGGTTCTCGCACGGAGACGACGGCGCAACCGTTTACCAGTCCGGCCTCTTCTTCAGCGAATACGTCGGTGACGCGCAGAACCAGCTGCGTGAGTTCGTGGCGCAGCACATCGCGCGATCGCTCGCCGAACAAGTCGCGAACGCGCGCGGAATCGGCCCGGTGATGGAGCGCAACATGCCGGTCTTCCGCAGCGGAGTGGTCTCGACGCAGTCGGTCGACGACGCGACGAGGAAGATGATCCCGAATGCCGAGGTGGTCGTGCATCGCGGCTATGTCCGCTGCACGCTCAACGGCAATCAGTGGGAGAAGAAGTGGAGCCGCACGCCCGAGCAGCCCGAGAACGGCTTCACCGTGCTCGCCTCCGAGCCGGCCGATCACGTCGACCAGCTCTGCGACGTCTATCTCAAGGCCACGGCCGAGAGCCGCGCGCTGATCAAACACCTGGCGCGCGTCAGCGTGGAGAAGACGGAAGAGACGCCGGAGCCGCGCTGAACGCGTTCGCGATTGCGAGCGCGAGGTCATACGGCTCGCCTTCGTTGCGGTTCGTCAGGACAACCACTGTGAGTCTTTCATCGGGAAGCCGCACGATCGCGTTGCGAAATCCGCGCGTCTCGCCGGTATGCCACACGATCCGCCGCCCGCCCGTCTCGCCGATGCGCCAGCCGTAGCCGTAGCGCACTCCCGGCTTGTCGCTATCGACGCGCGGCACCATCGCCTCGGCGAAGCGTCCGCTGTCGAGCGCGCGGGCCCAGTTCACCATCTCGTCGACGGATGTGTAGATGCCGCCATCGCCGAGGACCGCACTCGTGTTCGACTGATCGGTGCGACGCCAGCCGGTTCCCTCCCGGCTGTAGCCGTACGCGCGATCGACGACCGTCGAGATGCCTTCCTCGTGCGCGACCGTCGTTCTCATTCCGAGCGGTTCGAAGATCTGCGCGCGCAGGTAGCCGGCGAAACGCTGCCCCGATGCCTTCTCGACGATCAACGCGAGAAGCGCGTACCCGCCGTTGCTGTACCGGTAGCTCGTGCCGGGCGCGAAATACGTGTTCGGTTGCGCGGCGACGAGCCGCAGCACGTCGGCGTCGTGCACCTGCTTCGTCGTCCCTTCGGGAATCACGTCCTCGTAGTCGACGAGCCCGGACGAGTGCGTCAGCAGATGCCGGATCGTGATCGCGTCCGCGTACGCGGGCAGCGACGGAAGCCAGCGGCGGATGGAGTCATCGAGCGACAACTTCCGCTGCTGCTCGAGCGACAGAATCGCTGCCGCGGTGAATTGCTTCGTCACGGACGCGAGGCGGTAGTGCGTTGCCGGCGTGGCCGCGACACGATCTTCGAGATTCGCAAACCCGTACGCCCTGCGCAGAACGACGCGATCGCCGTGAACGACGATCACGCTCGCCCCCGGCACCTCGCCGTTGTAGTCGCGGAAGAGTTGATCGACGTCCTGCATCGGTGACCGGGTCGCGCACGCCGCGGCGAGAGCTGCGGCGAAGA
Source organism: Thermoanaerobaculia bacterium (assembly GCA_036390755.1). Lineage (GTDB taxonomy): Bacteria > Acidobacteriota > Thermoanaerobaculia > Gp7-AA8 > Gp7-AA8 > DASVHS01. The sequence continues at coordinate 1,849 of DASWBH010000331.1, read as the reverse complement.
GCGCGGTCTTGCTCCAGGAGGCCAAGTTACTGCTTGCTGGTCGCGGGGGGCGCGCCCGCGGGCCGGCGATATCGATCGAGAAGCGCCGCCGTCCTCGCGGCGTCTTCGTTCTTTCCGAGCGCCTTCTGCGCCGCGAACAGTCCTTCGAGCGCGCGCGTCCTCCCCGGCGTCCTTCGCAGCGCCGCTCGATACGACTCCTCGGCTTCGGCGGTGCGGCCGGTTGCCAGCAGCTCATCGGCGAGCAGCTCGACCGCGGGCTTCTCGACCGCAGGAGGACCGAACTGGAACGCCATCGCCTCCTCGGCATCGACGGTCTTCCGCAGAAGCGCAATCGCCTCGGCGTGTTTGCCGGCCGCGATGGACTGCAGCGCGTCGATTTCCATGAGAACGACCGCGACGCGCTCCGAGCCCTTCTCGTGCGGCTTGTTGATCGCGCCGATCTCACGCGCCGCAGCGTGTGCTCGCGAAACCGCGTCGTTCACTGCGGTCGCATCGCCGCGCTGAAGCGCCGCAAGCGCATCCGAGTACGCGATCGTGAACTTCGCCGCGACAAACGCCGGATCGGAAACGGAGAATGGATCGGGCGGCTCGATCCTGCCTCCACTGCCGGCATACAGCGCTCGCATCGTCGCGTACGACGCCGTGCTGCTGTACTCCGGATCGAGCGACAGGTTCTTCGCCTGCCCTGTTTCCGTCAGCGCAGAAGCGCGGCACTCGTCCATCACGGTTCGCGCCTCGCCGAATCGCTCCTCCTGGAGATACCCGTACTCGAGCCAGATGCGATAGTGACCGCACGCCTGCGGCGGGAGTGACTTCGCCGCGCGGCTCCGGTTCACGACATCGACCGCCCGCCGGTTCGCGTCGATGACTTCGTCCCACATCCCCATCGCGACGTAGATGTGCGAGGTCATGTGGAGCGCGTGACCGGCATTCGGCGCGACGTTGCCGTACAACCGCGCGGCGCGGACGCCGAGCGGGGCGTGTACGGGATCGTCGTACGAGTGGATGAGGTAGTGCAGCACGCCGGGATGATGCTGATGCGCCGGAAACAGCTCCTCGAGCAGCGCGGCCGCACGCATGTACGTCGCGTAATCACGCCGCTCCGCCGTCGTGCCGAGCAGCGAGAGCGCGTACAACGCGGTCGCATCGACGTCTTCGGGATATCGATCGTGCAGCGCGGCCATCGCGTCGGCGTACTTCAGGTCGCGCTCGTGCTTCGTGCCCTCGCCGTACAGCACGTCGAGAGTATGGAGGTAGTCGCGCTCGCGCGGCGTCTTTCCTCTCGGTGCGCGCGCGAGAACCGCCCGCGCTGCCTCGGCATCCTGCTGCGCCCAGAGCGGATGATTGAATGTCATCGCTTCGCCCCAGAACGCCATCGCAAATTCCGGATCGATCTTCTGCGCCGCGCGGAAACTCTCCGCCGCCGGGCCGTACTCGAAGTTGTGCAGGAGCGCGAGACCGCGGAGGAAGGCCTCCTGCGCGGCCGGTGAACCGGAGTTCGCGAACGCGACTTCGCCGACATCCTGCGATTGGGGCGATGCCATGGCGAGAGCGGCAACCAGCAGCGCGATCATCGCCAGATCATAACTTCGCGCTGCTCACTTCGTATAAGCGGAATGGCGAGCCGTCTACTCATCACTCATCAATTTCCACTCATCCCTCGCACGGAGGCCCGATGCTCGAGCTGACCATCAACGGTCTTTCCAAGACGTACTCCAACGGCGTGCGCGCCCTGCAGGACGTCACTCTGAACATCCCCACCGGCATGTTCGGACTCCTCGGCCCGAACGGCGCCGGCAAATCGACGTTGATGCGTACGCTGGCCACGCTGCAGGAGGCGGACTCCGGC
>DASWBH010000330.1:0-6227 GCA_036390755.1 Thermoanaerobaculia bacterium | reverse complement strand
GGTGGAAGAAGATCGATGCGAGCAGCATCGTCTGCCACAGCGAGATCGCGAGCGGATCGGGCCCGATCAGCCGGAACTGCAGCCAGCGGAAGAGAACCGAGATCGACATCTCGCCGAAGTGAAAACGCGCGCCGGTCGCCGAGTCGAGATCGAGATCGACGTGATGTACGCGATGAAAGCGCCACAGCAGCGGCGTGCGGTGATTCAACCAGTGCCACACCCACAACGTGTAATCGAGAAGAAGCACGCCGGCGACGACCCGGCCGGCGCGGCTGAGCCGAACGTATCCGACAAATCCGAGACGTTCGGATTCGAGCCTGCGAGTCAGCGGACGCAGGATGATCGCCTGCAAGGCCGTAGTCGCCAGAGTGCTGAGCGCCGCCATCGCGATGTCGCGCACGACGTGCGGCGCCTGCGGCTCGCGTCGACGCCGCAACGGCCGGACGCGCTCGGCGATCGCAACGACGACGATCGCCGCGAAGACAACTCCGCCAGTGAGCGCCGCTGGCAGCCGCCGCAACCTGCGTTCCGCCCTCCGCCCTCGGCGCTCTGTTTTCATCGCGTCACCAGCACGAGTCCGATGGCGCAGAGAACCAATCCGACGATGTTGGTCATGCTCAGGTGCTCGCGAAAGATGAACACACCCGTCGGCAGCAGCACGAGCGCGACGGCGGTGTTTGTCGAAACCGAGGCGATGCTGATGCGCCACCCGGCGCGATAGGCGAGAAGGAACCCGATCTCCACCGCCAGCACCGACAAACCGACGCCGACTGTCGCCCAGTTCAGGCGCCGAACCTCAACGAGCAGCGGCTCGCGGAGCGGAATGGCGATCAGCACGGCGAACGCGAGCACGATGGCGATGAGGTAGCTGGCGATGATCGAGACGATCGGGTGCACACCGCCCGCGATCGATTTCTGCGACAGGTGGTAAAGGACATTGCCGGCGATCGTGAGCGCGAGCGATGCGTAGAAGACTTTCATATTGTCATCCCGAGCGAGAGCGAGGGATCTGGGCGGCGGCTGGCTCGATCATCGTGCCCGCCGGATTCCCCGCCATGCTCGGAATGACATCCTACGGCAGGGCACGGTTGTCGCTTCACCTTCCGCGCATGCGAATGCCGGCGATCTTCTTCGGCCACGGCAACCCGCTGAACGCGCTCGAGCAGAACCCGTGGACCGATGGGTGGAAGCGCATCGGCGAGTCGATTCCGCGTCCGAAGGCGATCGTCATCGTCTCCGCGCACTGGTACCTGCCGGGCACGCTCGTCACCGGGATGGAGAAGCCGCGCACCATTCACGACTTCGGCGGGTTCCCTCGCCCGCTGTACGAGGTGCAATATCCCGCGCCGGGCGATCGAGCGCTCGCCGAGCGTCTGCGTCAGTTGCTCATGCCCGTCAATGTGGAGCTCGATCATCACTGGGGGCTCGATCACGGCACGTGGTCGGTGCTCTGCCACGTGTACCCCAACGCTGACGTGCCGGTGGTGCAGATCAGCATCGACGAGACGCAGCCGGCGCAATTTCACTTTGAGCTCGGGCAGCGTCTCGCGCCTCTTCGCGATGAAGGCATTCTCGTCGCCGGCAGCGGCAACATCGTTCACAACCTGCACGCGTACGCCTGGGGACGGCATCCCGTCGATCCGTTCGACTGGGCCGTCCGCTTCGAGACGAGTGCGCGCGACCTGATCGAGGCGGGCGATTACGCACCGCTTGTCGATTACGAGTCGATGGGCCGCGACGCGATGCTCTCCGCTCCGACTCCCGATCACTACCTCCCGCTCGTCTACGTCCTCGGCGCCGCGCATCCGGGCGAGCCGGTGGCGTTTCCGGTCGAAGGCGTCGACGGCGGAGCGGTGTCGATGCTCAGCTTGCGGATCGGATGACGCGTTCATGCACGGTGTGCAGTCGCTGCAGATCGTCTTTCTTCTGCTGTTGTTCTTCGCGATCGCGTTCGCCGCACTGGCGCGACGGCTCAAGACTCCGTACCCGATCATTCTCGTCCTGGCCGGACTGCTGCTGAGTTTCGCGCCGGCCATTCCGAAGATCGCGCTCGACCCCGACGTCGTCTTCTACGTGTTCCTTCCGCCGCTGCTTTATGCCGCTGCGTGGAACACGTCGTGGCGGGAGTTCTCGAAGAACCTCACGAGCATCCTGATGCTCGCGATCGGTCTGGTCGGCTTCACGGTCTTCGGCGTCGCCTTAGCGTCGCAGGCGTGGTTCTCCGCTTTCGACTGGCGCAGCGGCATCGTCCTCGGCGCCGTCGTTTCGACGACGGACGCGATCGCTGCCACGTCCATCGCGACCCGCCTCGGCGTTCGGCGCCGGATCGTCGACGTCCTCGAAGGCGAGAGCCTCGTCAACGACGCGACGGGGCTGCTCGCGCTCGAATTCGGCCTGGCGATGTTTCTCGGCGGGCCAACGCTCGGACTGGCCGATGGAATCGCGAGGCTCGCCTATCTCTCGATCGCCGGCATCGCCATCGGGCTGATCGTCGGCGTGGTCGTCGACTGGTTCGAGCGGCGGATCGACGACGGCCCGATCGAGATCGCGATCAGCATCCTCGTCGCGTACGCCTCGTACTTTGCGGCCGAGGCGGCGGACGCGTCTGGGGTCCTGGCGGTCGTCACGGCAGGGCTGTATCTGAGCCGCCGCAGCGTGCATTTCTTTTCGCCGGGCGTGCGCCTTCAGGCGGCGGCAGTGTGGGACGCGCTGACGTTCGTGTTGAACGGCGTCGTTTTTCTGCTGATCGGATTACAGCTACCGGAAGTGCTCGCCGGAATCCGCCAGCACGACATCGGCACGCTCATCGCCACCGCGGCGCCGTTCGTTGCGCTGGTCATCGGTCTGCGCCTCGTATGGGTCTTCCCCGGCGCGTACATCGCGTACTTCGTCCGCACGCGCTTGCTGCGCCACGATGAGCGGCCGCCGTCGCTGCGCGGCATCTTCGTGATTGGATGGGCCGGCATGCGTGGCGTCATCGCGCTTGCGGCGGCGATGTCGCTGCCCGCGACGATGCCGAACCGGAGTCTCATCGTCTTTCTCACGTTCAGCGTGATCCTCGTGACGCTCGTCGGCCAGGGTCTGACGTTGCCGCCGCTGATTCGCGCGCTGCGGCTGCAATCATCCGAGGAGGTCGACCCGGAGGAGTTTGCGGCGCGGCGGTCGATTCTCGAGGAGGCCCTCAGGCATCTGGAGCAGATTCGCGAGCGCGACGCAGAGAGATTCGCCGATGTGTACGACGATGTCGCGCAGCACTATCAGGCGCGGCTCAGCGCGTTGACAGGCGAGGGCTGGGACGAACACGGAACGACCGCCGAGCATGCGGCGCGGTACCAGGAGGTGACGCGCGAGATCCTCGCGCACGAGCGGGAGGTCGCGGCCGGTCTGCGCAACAGCGGCCGGATCAGCGACGAAGTGCTCCGGCGCATTCTTCTCGAGCTCGATCTCAGCGAGACGGGCATGTCATCGCGAGCGTGACCGATTCCTCGCACCCGCTCCGAATGACAAGTGACAGAATGCGCGGCATGCGGTCCGCCGCGCTCGTCGTCTTCTGTGGTTTGGCCGCCGGCTCGCTGTCCGCCGCGGACAGCGCGTTCCTGCTGGCCGGTGAGCCGGTCCGGCTCGATGAGAACCTCGTCCCGAAGTTCTCGGCCAATCAGATCGAGAACAGCGCAGACGCGACGCGCGTGGGCATGGCGCGATGGGCGGCAACGGATCAGGCGAAAAAGCTGATCGCGTTTCTGATCGCAGACCGATGCGAGATCACGATCGTCGAGGACGCCGGCGAAGAGGGGATCGGCCGCGCGCCGCAGCCGGGACTAGCGACGCTCATCGCCGCGAACGACCGCTCGCGAAGGAAATCATTCGACCTGATTCTCAATCCGCTGTTCTTCAAGGTGCCGAGAGGGATGACGCCGCTGCCGAACCAGCCCGCCACTCCGGCCGACATGATGGCGGCAGCCTGGGCGGGCGAGATGCTCCACATCTACTTCTACGCACGGGGCATCAGCCTTCCGCATCATCCGCGCGCCGACTTCCAGGCGGAGTGGCGCGAGATCGCGCTCGAGCTCGGAATGCCCACGTTGACGCACGACGACTTCGACCGCGACGACTACGCGTTCCGCCGCACAGCCTGGGCGCACTGGATCCGGTAGCGCTCAGAGGTTGCCTAGGTTCCCTAGTGCCGCCCGACCGCGTGCCGTCGGTGATTGACCGCTGGCTCGGTGAACGTGATCTCGAAGAAGCCGAGGGACGTCGAGCCGGTGGTGGAGGAGCCGCCTTTCTGCCCAACGATGAGCTGAATCTCGCGATCGACGTTCAGCGTCGACGCGTTCGCGTTCAGCACTTTGCTGTCAACGGGTGAAGGGCAGCCGGAGCCCGGAAAGGCGAGACCCTGCACGCAGCTGAACAGGCTCACGTCCGGCGGACCGAACAGCGTCGTCGTCAGATTGCGCACGATCCCGTTGCCGCTGGCGACGGTGTTCGGGTCGAGGCTTTGCTTCACACCGTGGATGAGTCGAAGCGAGCCGTTGACCGCGACGGTGAACGTGACGTCGACGACGAGCTCCCGCGTGCCGCCGCGGTCCGTGCTCTGTGCGAACTGACTTCCCGCCGGAATCGCGCTGAAACGCAATCCAACGTCACCGCCGGTCGCGGTGAAGGCGGCGACTTCGACGGTGGCTGGATCCGTCGACGCGCTCGTCCCGAAATTGCTGAAAACGAGGTTGCCCTCGATGATCGTTCCCTGGGTCGCGATCAGCGTGTCGAGCGTCGTCGCGCGCGCCGTAGCAGCGGCGATCGTTGCGGCCACGATCGACACAACCGCCAATCGCATGAGCCTGTGTTCGGTCACGGTCTCTTTCCTCTCGACCGTAAACACAGCGCCGGGGAGATCAATTCACATTCGTCTTCCTGCCGTCCTTGATGACGTAAATACAGTTGACACAGTACTTGGCCTTGACTTCGTCGTCGCTGAGGTCCATCGGGACCTCCTGGAATCCGCACGACAGCATCTCGGCCGGCAGCAACTCCTCGGTCTTGATCACGAGCCACGCAGAGAGCGGATCCGCCACAGAACCGAACGGCACGGCGTAGCGACGCATCGCGCAGTCCGCATCATTGCTCACCGAAACGTCGTTAGCAGATGGTTTGTTGTCCTCAGAATCGCTCATGTCTCTACCGTGCGCCTATACCGTCTGATATACCCCCAAGTTAAGCAAGAACTACCTTGCGCGCATCAGCCTTATGAGTTCTTTACGGACGGCATTCGTCCGAACCGTTCTACAACGTTTGTTGGGTGGTCTTGGCGGGCAGACGACTGCTCGCCGAGAATCCAACAGAATCAATGATTTGGGATGCGGAGAGTTTACACCAGGCGAGCGCTACCTCAAAGCAACAATCTGTCTCTACGGCCGTGTCGCTGGGACCTCGAACGCGGAGTCGATGCTGCGAATGGAGGCGTCGGCGGCGGATGTGGCGCGCCCTCGCGCGACGTCGTAGTGGATCGGCAGCGCGTTCAGGACGATCGTGTCGTTGCTCTCCATCCACTGCGTGAACTGCGCGTCCGTGAGCACAGCCTTCCGCGAGACGCGCTGCTCGAACAGCGTGGCGAACGCGGTCAGGTCGCGGAGAACGCTCGCTTTGATCTGGACGAATCGGGGAACGGCCGCGTGCGGCATGCCGGCACCGGCGACCATGAAATGCACAGTCGTTGCGCCGGTGAGGACTTTCTTCTCTCCCGCGGCGATCACGACCATGCGGGGCATCGCGCCGCCTGACGGGACTTCGGAACCGACCGACAGCACGAGCGTGCGCGCCGCGGCATCGTAATCGGCGGAAACTTCTGCGGAGGTGGCGACGGGCGCGTTCGTGAGGTTTTCAACCTGCCAGACGACTCCGATGGGCGAGCCGGAGGTGACTGCATCCTGAGTGAGTTGGGCGTCGACGCGGATGTTGTCTTCGCGACCGACGGCGCGGCGCTCATCTTTCATGTCGATGCGCGCGCTCTGCGCCAGTGCTGCTGAGGAGGTCAGCACGGCAAGCAGCAAGCCGTGGAGAACTCTCGGGGGGTTCATTGCCGGCTCTTTGTCCCTGGCCTGAGCCAGAACTGAGGCGGGACGTCTTTCGCCCGCTGCGGAACCGACACGATCTCCTGAATCTGCAATTCCGGCATGTACTGCTCATATCGCGCAGCCTGTGCTTCGAGCGATTCCTTCTGCTCCGGCTGG
>DASWBH010000329.1:0-6212 GCA_036390755.1 Thermoanaerobaculia bacterium | reverse complement strand
GGGAGAGGCCAAGAAGAAACAGAAAGTCATCGTCGTCAAGGAGGTGCAGTTCCGGCCCCGGATCGACGAGCACGACTTTGATTTCAAGAAGAACAACATCGTCCGTTTCCTCCAGCACGGAGACAAGGTCAAGGCGACGGTGCGCTTCCGGGGACGCGAGATGACGCACATGGAGCTCGGCAGGGCGGTCCTCGACCGGCTGCTGACCGAAATCAAGGATTACGGGTCGCCCGAGAACGCCAACCCGGACGTGCAGGGGAACCGGATGACCATGGTCATCGCGCCGGTCAAGGCGTAGGAGTCAGCTGCCAGCTCTCAGCTCTCAGCTCTCAGGAGAACCTGGCAGATGGCCGGGAGGCGGCCTCCTGAGAGCTAAGAGCTGACAGCTGAGAGCTTTCACTCTGGGAATCATCGACGCATCAATTCGGTTGGGAGCCAAGCTATGCCGAAACTGAAGACACACCGCGGCGCCGCAAAACGGTTCAAGAAGACCGGAAGCGGCAAGCTTCAGCGGAGTCACGCGTTCCACTCGCACATCCTCACCAAGAAGTCGCCCGGCCGGAAGGCTGCGCTGGCTCATGAGACGGAAGTGTCGCCGGCGAACGCGAAGACCGTGAGGCGGATGCTGCCCTACAAGTAGGGTGCATCGCTAACCGGAGCGCGTCAGGCAATCCCACTCCTGGCCTGACCGCTCGAAACGAAAGGAACGAGGAGCCATGCCGAGAGTCAAACGAGGTCCAAAGAGAAAAAACCGCCGCGCGAAAATCCTCAAGGCCGCCAAAGGCTATTGGGGGATGAAGTCGCGCGGTCACCGGATCGCGAAGCAGCAGGTCGATAAAGGCCTCGTTGCCGCATTCGCCGGCCGCAAAGATCGCAAGGGCGACTTCCGCAAGCTCTGGATCGCGCGCATCAACGCCGCCGCACGCCAGAACGGCATCTCGTATTCGCAGCTGATCGCCGGATTGAAGGCGGCCGGGAACACCGTCGACCGCAAGGTGCTCGCGGATCTTGCCGTCCGCGATTCCGCCGGCTTCACGTCGTTGGTCGAGAGCGCCAAGTCTGGGCTCGAGAAGCTCAAAGCTGCTACGACGTAGCTCGTGCTCGACCAGATCTCCCGAACCGGCCGTGATTTCGACGCGGCTTTAGCGGCAGCAAACGACAGCCACGCGCTGGACGACCTCCGCGTACGCTACTTCGGCCGCAAGGGCGGTCTCATGCCCGCTCTGTTCGCGCAGCTCAAGGACGTCCCGAAAGAGCAGAAGAAGGACGCGGGCGACGCGCTGAACAAGCTGCGCGACCGCATCGACGCGGACCTGAAGGAAAAAACTGCGCGGATCGCCGGCGAGGAAGCATCGCGTAAGGAGGCCGCGGACGTCATCGACGTCACCCTTCCGGCGCGCATGCCGAACCTCGGCCATCTGCATCCGATCACGCTCGTGCGGCAGGAGCTCGAGCTGATCTTCCGCGAGATGGGCTACTCGGTTGATCCCGGTCCGGAGATCGAAACCGACTGGTACAACTTCGAGGCGCTCAACTTCACGCCCGACCATCCCGCGCGCGACACGCAAGATACGTTCTTCGTCGACGTGGACCGCCTCCTGCTGCGCACGCACACGTCGAACGTGCAGATCCGGACGATGGAGAAGCAGAAGCCGCCCGTGAAAGTCATCTCCTGCGGCCGTGTGTACCGGCGCGACGAGATCACGATGCGCCGTTCGCCGATGTTCCACCAGGCCGAGGCGTTGCTCGTGGACAAGGGCATTCACATCGGCCACCTGAGCGCGACGATCGAGCACTTCGTCCGCCGTTTGTTCGGCGAGAAGTCGAACATCCGCATGCGCCCGAGCTACTTCCCGTTCACCGAGCCCTCGGCCGAGGTCGACATGTCGTGCATCTTCTGCAAAGGCGCCGGTTGCGGCACCTGCTCCCAAACCGGCTGGATGGAGATCCTCGGCTGCGGGATGGTGCATCCACAGGTACTGCGCAACTGCGGCATCGACCCGGAGGACTGGAGCGGCTTCGCGTTCGGGCTCGGAATCGATCGCGTGGCGATGCTGAAGTACGACATTCCGAATATCCGCACGCTTTTCGAGAACGATCTCCGCTTTTTGAGCCAGTTTTGACGCGGCGGTGACGATGGTCACCGTAGATTGACCATCGTGGTTGCGATCCTGAAAACGATAGAAGGATCAATTATGGGCGCTCGCGTCTTCGTGCGTTGTACGTGTCTTCTTTTGCTCCTCGGATCGGCCGTCGCGCCGCTCTGCGCGAGTAACGTTCGCCCGATTTCCGACGCCGAGCGGGCCGCAGTCGGCCACGCGCTGGCGTATCTGAACGGCGGGCCTGAAGCGCTCGTGAAGCGTCTCTCGCCGACATCGCCGCTGCAGAAGCTCGGCCCTGCCGAAGCGGCGAAAGAAATCGAAGTACGACTCGGTCCTCCGGGCGGCGCAACGTGGGAGCTGCAGACCGTCGTCGGCGCGCTGAGCGACAAGGTCGGCGTGTTCGACATCGGATTCCCGTCGGGCGTCGACGAGACGGCAACCTTCGAGCTGACGAAAAACGGCTCGGATTATCTGATCGAGAACATCCGCATCCTCGCCGAAGAGTCGTTGCAGAAGCCGGTGTTCCCGCCGCTGCCGAAAGAGCCGGAGAAGCAGGAACAACCGTTTCCGGCTGACAACGCGGCGCTCGCGCTCGGATTGATCGCGTGCGTCGCCGGCGCGGGATCGGTGTTCGCGCGGCGCAGCAGCAGCGCGGTCGCGACGCTCGGCATCTCTGCAGCGGCGCTGCTCGGCGCGGGCGGACTGGCGATCGCGCTGCTCGCCAGCGATCATGCGCGCGTCGTGAAGAAGCCGGCCGCGACGCAGACCGCCGCCGCGGCATCGACCGACACGTTCCCGCAATTAGCGTCGTTGCTTTCCGCGAGGAGAGCGATGGCATCCGGCGCCGAACTGAGCGTCGTGCCGAGCGCGCAGAAGACCGAAGTCGCGAAGAACGTCGCGCAGCTCTGGAAAGCGCAGATGGACCTCGCGCAGATGCGGACCGCCGACGCGAAGCGCGCGCTGGCTCGCTTCCCGGTGCCGTCGACGATTCCGATGGTCGAAATCCTCCGCGCGCGCGCGGCGCTGTTCGAACAGGACGAAACCGCCGCCGCGTTCGCATACGAGCACGCGGTCAGCCTCGGACCGGGCCGCGATGGACTGTGGGCCGAGACCGCGCACGCGCTGCTCGCGCTCGGCTTCGAAGATCGCGGCATGCGCTACCTCAACCGTCTCGACCGCATCGGCTCGCGCGACGCCGACGTGTACTACATGCTGTCGATGTACAACGCCTCGCGCAATCACGAGGAAGACGCCGAGAAGCTGCTCAGTACCGCGTGGTCGATGCAGCCGGCGCGCCGCGCCGATATCGTCGGCGCTCAGATCCTATGGTCGGTGATCCGCAAGCCGGCGATTTCGACGTTCATCAATCTCAGCAATCCCGAAGAGTCGACGGTGACCTCGCCGAAGACGGGATCGCGCGCGATCGATTTTCCGAATGCCGCGATGCCGCGCGTATCCGGCGAATTTCTGGACGTGCAGATCGGCGACGAAGAGCTGCGCGTTCCGGGCGGAGCGTGTCTTGCGCCGCCGGGAACTCCCGCCGTCGACGCGGCCACGTGGTCACGAACAGAACAAGAAAAGGGTGTGCAGGACTTCACGCGACTGGTCAACGTCGCGAGCACTGCCGGCGCGTACACGCAACCGGTTCTGCGACGTCGCATCGTGCAGTCCGCCGTCGCGCTGGCGGAGCGCAATCGTTGGGCGGATCTCGTCAAGCTCACCGACGGCATCACGCCGAAGTCCGAGTTCGTCCCGCCTACGCTGTTCTTCCTTCGAGCTACGGCGCTGGAAAGGCTGCAGCGCACCGACGAAGCAAAACAGTTGCTCATGGCGCTCGCAGCCGGAAAAGTGCTGCAGCGCAAACGTGACGTCAGGGCGCTGGAGGAGCTCGGCGAAATGCTGGCGTCGCTCGACCTCTACGACGCAGCGGTGAAGATGCTCGACAAGGCTCAGAGCATCAAACAGAGCGAGATGGTCGAGTACACCGTCGCGCAGATCCAGATGAACAAGCGGCTGGCGACGAAGTACTCGACGCTGAGCTCCGGCCACTTCGAGATCCACTACCCCGAAGAAGTGCCGCCGATTTCCGCCAAGCTGATCGGAGACATCCTCGAGGCGGAGCTCAAGCGCATGCAGTCGTGGGTTCCGACGCCCGAGTTCAAGCCGGTCGTCGTGAACATCGTCTGGTGGCAGGACTTCCGTTCCACGATCACCGGCAGCGACTTCGTCCTCGGCCTCTATCAGGGAAAGATCACCGTGCCGCTTGCGGGCGTTCCGATTTATCCGCCGGAGATCGTCGCCATCCTGACGCACGAGCTCTGTCACGCGATGCTGGCGCAGGCGACCGCCGATCAGGCGCCGCGCTGGTTCCAGGAAGGCATGGCCCGGCGCGTCGAGATGGTCGGCCTCGCGCGCAACGCGTTCAACATGTACGACGACTCGAAGCTGCTGGCCGTGTCGCTGCTCGATCCGGTCATGCGCGACTCTCCGGATCCCGAGATGATCGGCGAGGGTTACCTCGTCGCCGAGGCCGCGATTCGATTCATCGAGTCGAAGTACGGCAGGCAGGGACTGGCAAAGATGGTCGAGCAGTTCCGCAACGGCGCCACGACCGAGCAGGCCATTCAGGCGCTCACCGGTGCGCCCGTCGCGGAGTTCGACCGGCAGTTCCGCGCGTGGGGTCGCAGTGACAAGCGCGTCTTCGAGAGTCCGATCGTCGCGCGATACGACAATGAAGAAGAACCGACCGTGCTGGTGAAGGGCGCCCCCCTGGCTTTGCAGCCAGTCGCCGCATCGACCGAACAACAGGCGCCGCAGCGCGGGAAGCTCGGCGGCGGCACGCTGTACCCGATGAAAAGACCATGACCACATCATTCAATGCATTCGGATTGACTCTCACCATCGCCAGCGTCGTGGCTGCAGCGGCGATCCTTCAATGGCTCGTCATGCTCGTCGCGACTCTGCTCTCGCGCGAGAAGCTGCCGACGAGCGGCCTTCGTGCCGCGGACACGCGGCTCGTCGTCAGCAGCGTGATCCTCGCGCTGGCGTGGATCGGCGTCTTCAGCAGCGGCCACGCCGCCGCCGCGAACACGACCGAAGCGGCGATGACGACAGGCAAGACGCACGGATCATGTGCGGCCGTCGGAACGGACATGGCCGCAAACGTCGTCAAGCAGAAGGTCGGCGATCCCGACGAGATCCGCTCGGACGAACAGACGCGCGGCCCCGGCGCCGTGATCTGGATCTACAAGGACTCGCGCTGCGCGGTGCACATCGTCGACGACAAGGTGGAATTCGTCGACTGACAAAAACGCGCGACCTATGAAAGCGGTCGTATTCACGCGCTATGGGTCCGCTGACGTTCTGGAGCTGAAGGGCGTCGAGAAGCCCGCTCCCGGCAACGATCAGGTCCTGATCAGAGTCCACGCCGCATCCATCAATGACTGGGACTGGGGCGCGCTACAGGGCACTCCGTTTGTGAACCGCCTGATGTTCGGCCTTCTGCGGCCGCACAAGCAGATCCTCGGGTCCGACGTGGCAGGGCGGATCGAGTCCGTCGGCAAGAACGTTCGGAGGTTTCAGCCGGGCGATGAAGTCTTCGGCGATCTCAGCGGCGACTGGGGCGGTTTCGCCGAGTACGTCTGCGCTCGCGAAAGCGCGTTGGTGCTGAAACCGCGCGCAATGACATTCGAACAAGCAGCGGCGATCCCTCAAGCGGCGATGTTGGCGGTGCAGGGCCTTCGCGACGTGGGGCGCCTCGAGCACGGCCAACGCGTATTGATCAACGGAGCGGGCGGAGGCGTGGGCACGTTTGCGATTCAGCTTGCGAAAGTGTTCGGAGCCGAAGTGACTGCAGTGGATCATCTCGAGAAGTTCGACCTGATGCGCTCACTCGGTGCCGATCACGTCATCGACTACACGCAGGAAGATTTCACAGAGAGCGAGCGACGCTACGATCTGATCCTCGACGTGAAGACGGGCCGATCGATCCTCGATTGCGCCCGCGCGCTCGCTCCCGACGGCGCTTACGTCACCGTCGGCGGCTCCACGGGTCGCCTTCTCCAGGGTTTCTTGTGGTGGCCCTGGATTTCGTTGACGACGAGGAAGAAG
>DASWBH010000328.1:0-21481 GCA_036390755.1 Thermoanaerobaculia bacterium | reverse complement strand
CGACGAGTCGCTGTTCGTCGAGGACCGGCTGCATCGCGCGTTCGGGTCGTGGAGCGCCCAGGCAAGCGCCGGGGCGCGATATGACCGGTTCGATACGTTCGGCAGCCAGATTTCGCCGCGCATCGCGGTCGCGCTGGCTTCCGGCGCGAACAGGTTCCGCGCGGCCTGGGGCGAAGCGTTCCGCGCGCCATCGATCAACGAGTTGTACTCGCCGTTCGGCGGGAACCGCGATCTGCAGCCGGAGCGGACGCGCAACGCCGAGGCGGGATTCGATCGAGCATTCGGCGCGTCACGCTTTTCAGCGACTCTTTTTCGTGCTGATTATCGTGACCTTATAACGAACTCAGGATTCGTCTTTGCGAACGTCGGCCACGCGCGCTCGCGCGGCGCGGAGCTGTCGCTCGAGCGCGACTTTGCCGCGCGTGTTTACGGGCTCGCGTCGTACACGTTTGCCGACACGAAGCAGACGGAGACAGGCCGCGCGCTGCTCCGTCGTCCCCGCCACTCCGGCTCGCTCGTCCTCGGCACGCATCGCGGCGCGCTCGATGCCAATGCCGACTTCACGTTTCTCGGCCGCCGCGCCGACGTTCAGCCGGTCGCGCCGTTCGGCCGCACGACTGCGCCGCCGTATGCCACGCTCGATCTGAATCTGCAGTTCCACGCCGGACGCAGCGTGCCGTTCCTGAAGATCGAGAACGCAACGGATCGCCGATACCAGGAAGTGGCCGGCTACCCATCGCCGCGCCGGCGCGTGATCGCCGGACTGCGGTTCACGATTTAGAGCGCCGTTCGGGGACGAATTGCTCGTGGCGAAGGTAGTTCGTCGCGAGCGTCGTCACCATGGCGATGAACGAGATGACGTAACGCTGCCGGTCGCTCTCGATCACCTGCAAGTCGAGCGCAGCGACGCGTTCGAGCAGGTGGTCGACCAGCGATCGCACCACGCCCATCTGCACTCCCGTCCAGTACGTGACTTCGCCGATGATGTCGAGCCGGTACTGGCGCAGGATCGGGGCCGCGGGCGAGCGGCCCTCGCCGCTGCCCATTTCGAAGAGCTGTTTGAGGTCACCGTCGAACCAGCGCGGGATCTGCAGCCGCGTAGTATCGCGACGCTGTGCGTAGTAGTCGCCGACCGTGTAGCGCATCTCCTCAACCGGCGCGTCGCGCTTGCGCGGTTTGATCTTCGGCGGCTGATCGCCGATCCGCTTCGCCAGCCGGTCGACGAACTCGAGTTTCGCGAGCGCGGGAGTGCCCGCGTACTCCTCGCGCCAGTTCGAGTCGGGAGTGAGCCACACGGCAAACGTCTCGGCGAAGTCTTCGTCGGGGTGCTTCTGCGCGTACCAGCCGGCGATGTGCCGCACGTATTCGCGTGAGAACGGATTCGGCTTGAAGTTCTCGATGTAAGGACGCGAGTACGGACCGAAGATGCGATGCCATTCCTCGTCTTCGTACAGAACGTAGGCGTAGTTGAACGCGTGACCGGACTCGTGGCGCAGGTACATCATCGATTCGTCGGAGCTCTCGAGGTTCTCGGCGATTTCTTTTTCGAGGCGCGCGAGCTCCGGCCGCGCCAGGTAAAACGGGACGCCGATGATCGGCACGCCTTCGGGGCAGCCCCATTCATCGGTGAGGTAGATCGGCGGCTTGAACTGCAGCCCGGCGCGGTCGAGCTCGTCGTACAAATGACGGACCAGAGGCTCGAGCTCGCTTCCTTCGATGTGCAGGTTGAGATCGCTGATGCGGGAACGCATCAGCCGCTCCCGCTCCTCGTGCCAGTTCATTTGGACGTGGGGCGCTCGCGCATCAACCGGGACATCGCCAGCTCCACGATCTTCTCGATCAGGTCGCCGTACGACAGTTCCGGCTTCGCCTTTCTCGCCGCCATCGCGAATTCTGCCGACTTGTCCAGCCATGGGTTCGGATTCACTTCAATTACATAGGGCGTGCCGTCGGCGGTCAGGCGCATGTCGATGCGCGCATAGTCGCGAACCTGCAATGCTTTCCACGCGCTCAGCGCTGCGTCGCGGAGCTTTGTCATGATCTGTTCGTCGTTCACGATGTCGTTCGGTACGTACTCTTTCGCCGCCTTGAATTCCGGGTTCTTCTCCTCCTCCCACTTGGCCTCGGTTCCGGCGATCTTCGGCATGTCGGCGGGAAGCTTCGAAAGGTCCCACTCGATCGGCGGGAGCACCGCGGGTGGGTTGCCGAGGAGCGCGACGTAGATTTCGCGACCGTCGATGTACTCCTCGACGAGAGCGGGAGTGTGAAACTCCTCGTGGATCGAGAAGACTTGCTCCAGCAGCTCGTTGATCGTGTTGACGACGGATTTCGCGTTGATGCCGATCGACGCATCGGTCGCGATCGGCTTCACCATGAGCGGAAACTTGTCGAGGGTCAGGGTGCCTTCGGTGTGTCCCGGTGCGACGACCGTGAAATCCGGCGACGACACCTTGTGGAACTCGAACAATTTTTTCGCAAGCGACTTGTCTCCGGAGAGCGTCAGCGCGAGCGAGCCCGAGCCGGTGAATCGCTTGTCGAGCAGCTCCAGCATCGAGGCGATGCGCCGCTCCTCGCCTCCCTCGCCGCCGAGCGACTCGCACACATTGAAGATGAGGTCGGAGTTGTCGTCTTCGAGCTGGCGGACGAGTTTCTTGATCGGCGGAATCGCGGCGAGCTTCCTGACCGTATAGCCGCGCTTGCTCAGAACCTCTTCGATCTGCGTACAGACGAGCGCGGGGAACTTCTCTCCGCGTCCGAGCGCGGCGTCGCGCTCGACCTCTTCCTGCGCGTCGTAAAGGATGGTGATGGACGGCTTCTCGCCCGGTTTCACTGACACGTGCCCCGACGATGAAAGGCTAATGCCACTATGTCATTCCGAGCGCCGCCCGGATTCCTCGCCGTCTTCGCGGCGCGGAATGACTCGATCGTCGCGACCGCCAATTCCACCTGCCGGTCGCGCTTTTCGGCCTTCTTCACTTTCCCGACGACGTCTTCGATGAGAGCCCACGTGACGTTCGACGGCTGATAGCGATCGGCCGAAGATTCCGCGACGTGACGGCCGAGCGCGCCGAGAGCGGTGTGATACGGAAGCGGCGTCGCCGATGCGCCGCGCGCGATCTCGCCGATGTAGCGCGCGACGAGGAGGCCGACCGCAGCCGACTCCACGTAGCCCTCGACACCGGTCACCTGTCCCGCGAAGAAGACGTGCGGGTCGCGCTTCGACTGGAACGCCGGCGTCAGATGCCTCGGCCCGTTGATGAACGTGTTGCGATGCATCGAGCCGAAGCGCGCGAACGCGCAGTTCTCGAGACCCGGAATCATCTGGATGACGCGCTTCTGATCGGGGATCTTCATCTTCGTCTGGAACCCGACGATGTTGAAGTACTCGTCCGAGAGATCTTCCTTTCGGAGCTGCACGACTGCGTACGGCCGTTCGCCGGTCGTCGGATGCTCGAGTCCGACCGGCTTCATCGGACCGAAGCGCAGCGTATCGATGCCGCGGCTCGCGATCTCCTCGACCGGCAGGCAGCCTTCGAAGTGAACTGCGTTCTCGAAATCGTGAAGCGGGTAAAGCTCCGCCGTGAGCAGCGCCTGGACGAACGCTTCGTACTGCTCGCGATTCATCGCAGCGTTCAGGTAGTCGGTGCCCGATCCCTTGCCGTAGCGCGATTTCCAGTACAGCTTCGACATGTCGAGCGACTCGGCAGCGAGGATCGGCGCAATCGCGTCGTAGAAATACAAACCGTCGCGGCCCAGGAACTCGTCGATCGAATCGAAGAGAGCGTGCGAGGTGAGCGGGCCTGTCGCGACGACGAGAAAGTCGTAGCCGGCGCGGTCGAGTGATGTCACCTCTTCGCGGCGCAAGCCGATGCGGGGCTGGTTGCCGATCGCGCTGGTGACCGCTGCCGAGAACCGCTCGCGGTCGACGGCGAACGCATCACCGGCCGGAACGCGCGCCTGCTCCGCGCACTCGATCACGACCGATCCGAGGAGCGACATCTCGTGTTTGAGGAGGCCGACGGCATTCGTGATCGACGACGAACGAAACGAGTTCGAGCACACCAGTTCCGCGAGATTCGAAGTCTGGTGCGCCGGCGTCATCCTCACCGGACGCATCTCGTACAGATCGACGTCGTGACCTGCGCGGGCGAGGCCGTGAGCGCATTCGCTGCCGGCGAGGCCGGCCCCGATGATCTTGATTCGGGACATCGATCAGTTCGACGTGTCGTCCGTCGAATATTGCTGCGCGATGTCGACGCGGATCTCGCCGAACTTCTGCTCGAACATCGTGATGTTCTGCGCGAGCGCCTCGAGGAGCTGCTTCGCATGCAGCGGCGTCATGATCACGCGGCTGTAGACCTTCACGTCGTTGCGGCCCGGAACGAGGCGGCCGAGGTCGATGACGAACTCGCTGGGCGAATGGATGATGTTGGCGAAGTTGACGTACTGACCCTGCGCGGTCTGATCGTCGAGCTCGATGCGGATGGTCTGCTGCGGCTGGGGCTGCTCTGGTTTATCCATTGTGAACCGCGGTTTCAGATTGTACTGCCGTGAGCGCAATGAGCGCTCAAACTCGCTTCACGATCCACGGATTCACCGCCGGCGCGTTCGCCATCTCGTATTCGGTCGTATCACGTGAGACGATCGTGAGTCCGTACTGCAGCGCGGTCGCCGCGATGATCAGGTCCGGCTGCGAGAAGGTGTGTCCGCTCTTCCGCCCCTTTTCGACGAGCAGGCGCCACTCCAGCATGATGTCTTCATCGATTCCAAGAGCGCGGCCATCAAACATCGGACGGAGCTTTTGGTCGAGCCAATTGTTCAACTCCATCCGCCGGGCGACGTCCCTGACCAGCTCGATCCCGAAGCGGATTTCGGCGAATGTGATGATGCTGACATAAAGGAGGTCGAGTGATTGGCCGGAAACGAATTCCACGACTCGCGGGTTGGGCTTCGGCTGGCGAAGTTCCGACAGAACGTTCGTATCGAGCAGCCATCCGGTCACAGGTCCACACTGCGAACGCGGCTACGTGTCCGCGTTCTCTTGATCGCAATGCCGCGAAGCGGTGATTCGCGAAGGAGTGTCACCAGGACATCACCCAACCGCTCACCCTTTACGCGCCGGTATTCCTCGACAGAGACCACAACGACTTCGTCGCGTCCGTGCACGGTGACCTGTTGAGGGCCGTCGGTCTTCGCCCTTCGCACGAGTTCGCTGAATCGCGCCTTCGCGTCCTGGAGTGCCCACCGGCCCGTGCGCGGAGCGGCACTCGTCCGCCTTCCCTTCGTTCTGGTCATGCTGACTAGTATACGTGTCGAGAGGACGGAGACGCTTACCGAATCGTGAAGACATTCAGGGTGGCGGTATCTTCGCGACGAATGAGGCAGGACTTGATGCCGGAGAGGTTGGTCGGGCAGGCGGGATTTGAACCCGCGACCACCTGAACCCCATTCAGGTACGCTACCAGGCTGCGCTACTGCCCGACTCGGTGGTGCGTGATCCTAGCACGAGATCACGGCAGGCGCCCCGCCCAGAGCACGAGATAACGCGTGATTTCAATGCCCTTCTGGACCGGAGCAATGGAGATCTCCTCGATCTCGGCCGCCTTCGCGGTGAGGTCGTCACGCAGCGCCTCGCGCTCCTTGTCCCACGCGCGCTGCACCTGCGCGATGTTCTCGCGGTAATCGCCTTCGCGAACCGACGGCGTCGCTTCCGCAACCGCAGCGGGGCGTCCGCTGGTGATGTTGTACAGCGTCTGTCCCCAGGCCACGTTCACGTCCTGCGGCGGGTTCTCCTGCGATCCGCTTTCGTTCTCTTCGCGGCCGCGCTGCTCGCGCTCGGACCTCTCGCGCAACTGGTCGATGCGCCGGCGGAACGTGCTCTCCAATGACTCGATCTTCTCGTGCAGCCGCTTTTCCGCTTCCTCCAGGCACCGCTGCAGAAACGCGTCGCGCGTCTCGTTCGGCTCGGAGAACAGGCCGAATGCGGCATTGTGAAAGATGAGGAGCCGCTCGTTCTCCTCCAGAAACGTACGGAACGATTCCTCGGCGTCGATCGCGCTCTGCACGACTCTCTCCGGGCGGATCGCCGAGTTCACGCGTCGATCGGGATCGGGAACGGTGCGCATGTCGAGCAGGTTCGTGTTGACCGGCCGCGCCAGTTGCCACAACGCGCGCCCGTCGATGTCCTCGATCGGCGCGACGTACGTGCGCATCACGCTATGGTGAGTCCCGCTTCGGCCTTCGACATGCGTCACGAGCGCCTCGGCCAGGATGAACGGCTTGTACTCGCCGAAGTCGTGATGGACGAAGAGTTGCTCCACGTGTCGCGTGCCGGGTGCGGAAGAAGGGCGCGTGCGGCTGATCGGCGGAGCCGACTGCGTATCGTCGCTGTAGCGAACCGTGAGGCCGTGCGCGACGGGCACCGCATCGAGGACGCGTCCCGGAACCGAAGACAACGCGGAAATGATTGCCCCTCGCTTGTCAGGCGGGAAAAGAAAGACGACGCAGCCGCCACCGCCCGCGCCGCAGACCTTTCCGCCCCACGCTCCGGCGGCTGTTGCGGCTTCGATCGCGGCCTCGATTTCCGGCGTCGAAATGCCGTCGATCAGCGCCTTACGGTTCTGCCACTCGCGCGCGAGCACGTGACCGGCTTCTTCGAAGTTGCCCGCTTCGAGCGCCTTCTCCATCTCGATCGAGTTCTGCGCGATTTTGCCGAGGCCTTTCTGGACTTTTTTCTTTCCCTCGATCTGCCGCTTGTACATCTGCCAGTTGTTCGTCCCTGAGAAATGCTGGACGCCGGTGTAGTGCAGCAGCATGTGCGCGGCGAGATCCTGAACCGGGATCGCGATCGGATGGCGCTTCGGCGCGCCCGGCTCGAGACGCAGGGAAGCGAGTCCGCCGTACACAGGCGGGTAGTAGTCCTGAATTCCTGCAGGAATGCCCAGGAGGCGCGTCTCGAGATCGCGCACGAGAAAGATGAGGTCCTCGCCTTCGAGCGGCGTACCGGCGAGCTGCGACAGCGCGCGCACGAGCGTGATGCTCAGCGCCGACGATCCGCCGAGGCCGGAGCCGCGCGGTGCGTCGCTGCGCGTGGTGATGCTGATGCCGTTCAGATGAAAGTGTTCGACGAGGCGATAGACCAGCGCCGCTTTCGGATCGGCGGACATCTCCTGCATCGACTCGTAGCGCTGCCGGTATTGTTCGTCGGCCAGGTGAACTTCGATCGCGCCGTCGCCGGTCTCCGCGACTTCCGACTCGGCGTAATGCGACACGGCGACGTGCACCGTGCGCGAGCCGGGATGAAAGAGGTACAGCGGCCAGAGATCGAGGGTGCCTCCGGCCAGATCGGCGCGCACCGGCGCCCGGACGATGACTTTGTTCATGACCGCAAAAGCTGCTGGCTGCTAGAAGAGTGCCCGCCGTTTGTGCGTGGACTGGGCGATCTGCTGCGGTGCGGATGATAGTCGTGGCAGAAGTGAAACGACACTGTTTTTGTACCGGCGCAGCGATTCGCCGCTCAGCGGATCAGGCGTGATCGATTTCAACTTCAATGGATCGAGCCACTGCCCGTTGTCGTTCACGCGATAGTCGAGATGCGGTCCGGTGACGAGTCCGGTCGCGCCGACGTAGCCGATGACATCGCCCTGCGTCACCCTCGCGCCGCGCTTCAGCCCTTTGGCGAAACGGGACAGATGCATGTACATCGTCTCGATTCGCGACGTGTGGCGGATGCGGATGAAGTTCCCTTCGCCGCGATCGCGGCCGGTCTGCACGACCACGCCGTCAGCAGTCGTCATGACGGGAGTTCCGACCGGCGCGCCGTAATCGACGCCGTGATGCGGGCGGAAGTAATGGAGAACCGGGTGGAAGCGCCGGTTCGAAAAGCCCGATGTGATGCGCGTGAACTTCAGCGGCGCTTTGAGGAACTGTTTCCGGACGGGCGTCGCGTTGCGGGCGTAGTAACCGGCCCGGCCGTCGGGCTGCTCGTGGCGGAACGCTTCGTACGTCGTGCCACCGTGCGTGAACCGCGCGCCGAGAACCGGTCCGTAGCCGGTGATGTCGGCGCCGGCGAATTTCTTCTCGACGACGAGGCTGAACGAGTCACCCTTCTGCAGCGAGAAGAAGTCGATGTCCCACTGGAAGACGTCGACGAGCTGCTGCACGAGCTGCGGTTGCTCGCCCGCGTTGCGCAACGCGTCGTACAGCGACGTGTCGATCGATGCCGAGACCGTCGTCATCAGCGAGAGCTGCGTGGCTGGTCGCGGCGTCACCTTGAACGTGCCGTCCGGATTGCGCTCTGCGTCGACCGCGCCCCAGCCGGTCACGCGCAGCCGCACGGCATCGATGTCGTTCGCGTTCGCGAAGTGGAACCGGACGAGATTGCCGGGACGAAGGCGGCGGACGTCGATGAAGCGTCCGAACTCGCTCGTCAGCAGCGCGCTTTCGCGGCGCGACAGGCCACCGGCCATGAGCACGGCGTCGAGCGTGTCGTCTTCTTCGACGGTGAGCACAATCGAGTGCTGCGGCAGTTCGGCCGGCGCTTGCTGCGCCAGATCGGCGTAGCGCAACGGCACGATCGCCATCGACATGTGCATGCGCGGTGACGTGGAAGGATCGAGAGCCACCGCCGAGAGGATCAGCGGAATCGCAAGCGGGAGCGCGGCGGCCAGATAGGTCCGTCTTCTTCGGGCCGCCCCGCGCCGGGCGTCATGTTGTCGTTTCATCTTGCAGAGAGAGGTGCTCGATGACGATGCGCGGATCGTAACACGCTTACTGCGTACTGGATGTCGAGCTGAGAACCTGGGTCTGCGATTTCGTGATCATGTCGCGATAGTCGGTGTGCTGATATCCGGCGGGGACGGCGAACATGGCGTCGTCCGCTTTCATCTCCGCAACCGACGTCACGGTCATCTCGCGCGTCTTGGTGCGCGTTGCGGGAACGACGAGCTTCGTGCCCGTGGCCTGACCGGTGTTGTTGATCGTCGTGACCTGCACGACCTGGCGCAGCGGAAAGCCTTTGATCTTCGTCGTCTCGGCCGTGATCACTTCGTCGACCTTCGGATTGCCGGTCTGGATGCCACTCGCGAATGCCGCGTCGCCGACATCGCCGAAGCGAACCGTCGTCCACTGATCGATGTTCGTCCGCACCGACTGTTTCAACGGCATGTTCCGGAAGACGATCGTAATGTCGTACGTCATCGTCAGCCGGTAATGATCTGCAGGAATTCCTGCGATGACCTGCGAGTCAGCCAGCCGGGTGACGCTCGATTTCAAGTTGCTGATGGCGATGTTGCTCGTGCCGATCGCGCTGGCGATGCCGAGCGTGTTCACTTCCGTGTAGAGCTTCTGTGTGGGATCGACGAACAACAGCCGGCGCGCACCGTCGGTGGAGATCATGTACGTGCCGGGAGGATAGGTATTGCCGGAGATGAACTCGACCCGGGAGCGCGGGCCGTCGAGGACCGCCCGGGCGTTGAGATCCGAGGAGTGCTCGTCGCCTTCGGCGCGGCTGGTCTGGAAGTACTCGTACCGGATCGCCGCGAAGGCCGATTGCCCCGAAAGGAGCAGTAGCACCATCACCACACCCATCACATTCTTTTTCATCGCTAACCTCGGCTGTCGCTTGAGTATACAACCTCCGTCGAGAGCAACTGCATCCGTCCTGTTTCGCAGGCTGCGCGCCGAAATTTCGCCCTCTGCCAAGGCGTTCCCCACGCCATGCTCAATCGGAAGTTCATCGGGGCAGCGGTGTGCATGATCGGCCTTGCTACCCCGCTCGTTGCGGCCCCGAAGCCCGCGCCGGTCACGCTCGAGTCGGTCATCAAGAAGGTGCAGGAACAGCAGAAGCAGACGAGAACGCTCGAGGCGAATTTCAAGCAGGAGAAGGAGCTCGCGCTCCTCGCCAGGCCTGAAGTCTCCACCGGCACGTTCGTTTACTCGAAGCCGAACAACGTGCTGTGGTCGTACGACTCGCCGAAGCGCGTGCAGATGCTCATCGCGAACGGCACGATGACGACGTACTACCCCGATCTGAACAAGGCCGAGACGATCGATGTGAAGCGCTACCAGGACCGCATCTTCAAGTACATGGGTGCGTCCGGCGCAATCGATGAGCTCGCCAACTACTTCGACTTCACCTTCACCGACACGTCGACGAACCCGTCCTGGGTGCTCGACCTCACGCCGAAGAGCCGCGTCGTCGCTCGACGCGTGAAGGAGATCAAGATCTGGATCGACAAGTCGACGTACCTGACCTCGAAGTTCGAGTACGTCGAAGCCGACGGTGACATCACGCGCTACGAGTTCACGAACATCAAGGTGAACCAGCCGGTCGAGCAGGGACGCTTCACATTGAGCCTGCCGCCGAGCGTTCGCGTCGAACAGATGAAAATTCAGTAGTCTGGAGTCGGCGGCCATGCCGCCGCTCTCGGATGAAGTTCGAACTGCTCAATCGCGACGGATCTGCGCGCCGCGGCCGCATCACAACCGCGCACGGGACGATCGAGACTCCCGTGTTCATGCCGGTCGGCACGCTCGCTTCGGTCAAAGCTCTGACCACCGAACAACTGGCGAGTCTTGGCCCGGAAATCGTCCTCAATAATACGTATCATTTAATGCTGCGCCCGGGCGTCGAGCTGATCGAGAAGCTCGGCGGCGTGCACAAGTTCCAGTCGTGGGACCGCGCGATCCTCACCGACTCCGGCGGCTTCCAGGTCTTCTCGCTCTCATCGATCCGCAAAGTGCGCGAGGACGGGGTCGAGTTCCGCAGCCACATCGACGGATCGCTGCACTTCCTCTCGCCGGAGCGTTCGGTGGACATGCAGCAGCGGATGGGCGTCGACATCGCCATGGCGTTCGACGAATGCCCGCCGTACGGCTGGTCGCGCGAGCAGGTCGAGCAGTCGATGGAGATGACGCATCGCTGGGCCCGGCGCTCGCTCGCAGCGCGAACGGGCCGGTCGGCGCTGTTCGGGATCGTGCAGGGCGGCACGCACCGCGACCTCCGGAAGCGCAGTGTCGAAGAGATCGCCTCGCTCGAGTTCGACGGTATCGCGATCGGCGGCGTGGCGGTCGGGGAAACGAAGGAAGAGATGCTCGACACGATGCGATTCACCGCGCCGCTGCTTCCCTCCGACCGCCCGCGCTACCTCATGGGCGTGGGTACGCCGGAGGATTTGCTCGACGGCGTCGAAGCGGGCATCGACATGTTCGATTGCGTCATGCCGACGCGGAACGCGCGAAACGGATCGCTCTTCACGAGCGCGGGGAAAGTGGCCATCAAGAACGCGAAGTACGCGGCGGACGACCGGCCGCTCGATCCGATGTGCTCCTGCATGACCTGCCGCACGGTTTCCCGAGCGTATCTGCGGCACCTCTACGTCAACGACGAGATCGCCGCTTCGGTGTACAACACGATCCATAACCTGTCGTTTTACCTTGACTTACTGCTGGGTATCCGGCAGGCTATTGCGTCCAATTCGTTCGCGTCGTTTCGCGAAGCTTTCCTGTCGCGATTTCGTGGCAGTGAGTAAACGGCTCGCGGTTTTGGCAACCAGCAACTGACAACCGACAACTGACAACCAACATGATTGCTCTGCTTCAGGCCGGCGCCGGCACGGGCGCGATCATCGCCCAGGTTCTGCCGATCCTTGCCATCGGCCTCGTTTTCTACTTCATCGTGATCGCGCCTGCGACCAAGCAGCGCCGCAAGACACAGGAAATGTTGAACTCGCTGAAGAAGGGCGATCGCGTCGTCACTTCCGGCGGGATTTACGGGACGATTCAGGGTGTTGACCCGGAAGTCGTCTATCTGAAGATTGCCGAGAATGTAAAGGTCAAAGTCGCGCGTTCTGCCGTTTCCGGTGTGATTACCAGCGAAGCGGAGTAGGACGCTCGTTTCAGTCCGGAGGAAATCTTGGAAAGAAGTGTCATCTGGAAGGTAGGGCTGATCGTGGCCGTGCTCGCCATTTTCGGCGTCGCGCTCATCCCGACGAAGAACAATCCCGAGCCCATTCGCCGCGGTCTCGACCTCAAGGGCGGAACGCATCTCGTGATGCGCGTGAACGTCGTCGATGCGGTGCGCCTCGAAGTCGATCAGGCGATGGAGATGCTCAAGACGCAGGCGGCGAAGAACAGCCTGCCCACTCCCGTCGTCCGCCGTCTGGGCGACTCCTCGTTCGCGGCCGCCGCGCCCGCCGGCGTCACCACCGCCGACTACGAGCGGATCGGCAAGGATTACCTCGTTACATTCGACCAGTCGCGCGGCGCAGACGGCTCGGTCGTCTTCAAGATGAAGCCGTCCGCGCTGACGCAGCTTCGCCGCGACACGATCAGCCAGGCCGTCGAGACCATCGACAACCGCGTGAACGCGCTCGGCGTCACCGAGCCGATCATCGCGCCGCAGGGCGAGGATCGCATCGTCATCCAGCTTCCCGGCGTCGATGATCCGGCGCGCGTGAAGGACATCATCAAGACGACCGCGCAGCTTCAGTTCCGCATGGTCGAGGGCACCCCCGCATCGGACGCGAAGTCGGTCGAGACAGCGCTCCCGGCGAATCTGAAAAACGAAGTCGACATTCTTCCGGGAACTCACGAAGACCAGCTGGGCCGCGCGGCCGGCACCGAGTTCTACGCCGTCCGCAAGACCGTACCCGTCAGCGGCCGCGATCTCAAGACTGCACGCGTGCAGAAGGGCCGTCTGGGCGAGCCCGTCATCGGCTTCTCGCTGACTCCGGACGGTGCGCCGAAATTCGGCCAGCTGACCGGCGCGAACGTCGGACGCCGCCTGGCGATCGTCCTCGACAACCGCGTCGTCTCCGCCCCCGTGATCAACAGCCAGATCAACGACCAGGGCGTCATCGAAGGGAGCTTCACGAACCAGCAGGCCAGCGATCTCGCCCTGATCCTCCGCAGCGGCTCGCTGCCCGCTTCGCTGACGACCCTCGAAGAGCGCACGGTCGGACCGTCGCTCGGACGCGACTCGATCCGGCAGGGCGTGCTCGCGTCGGTGATCGGCTTCCTGCTGCTCGTCGCAGCGATGGTCGTCTACTACAAGGGCGCCGGCCTCAACGCGGTTCTCGCGCTGTTGCTGAACCTCGTCATCCTGCTCGGCATGATGGCGTACTTCCATGCCACGCTGACGCTGCCCGGTATCGCCGGCATCATCCTGACGCTCGGCATGGCCGTAGACACGAACGTGCTCGTGTTCGAGCGCATCCGTGAAGAGTTGCGCGACGGCAAGACCGTGCGCGCCGCGATCGAGAACGGCTTCTCCCGCGCCTTCGCCACGATCATCGACACGCACCTCACCACCATCATTTCGGCGCTGTTCCTGTTTCAGTTCGGAACCGGTCCGATCAAGGGTTTCGCCGTGACGCTGCTCATCGGTTTGGGCGCGTCCGTCTTCACCGCGTTCTTCGTGTCGCGGATGATCTTCGATGTCGTCTACAGCGCCCAGGAGCGGCCGAGGGCGATCAGCATCTAGCGGCGAGGAGAGAGAGCAATGCAGATTTTCGTCAATCCGAATTACAACTTCGTACGCTGGCGCCTCTACTGGTTCGCCTTCTCGGTCCTGTTCATCGCCGTCGGCGCCGTCATCTACTTCACCAAGGGCATCGACCTCGGCATCGACTTCTCCGGCGGCGCGAACGTCATCCTGAAGTTCCGCGACCAGGTCCCGATCTCGACACTCCGCTCGCAGCTTCCTGACGCGACGATTCAGCAGTACGGCAAGCCGGAAGACCGATCGGTCCTGATTCGCCTTCCGCAGCTCCACCGCGAAGGCGACTACGCCGGCAACGTCGTGGCGCGGCTGAACCGCACGCTGAATGCGGAGTCCGCGACGAAGCACGACCTGAACTATTTCGGCAGCGAGCGTCTGGCGAACCTGTTCAAGCAGCTCGACCCGGATGCGAAGGGAACGAACGTCGACGCGCAGCGCTACTACAACGAGCTCGCCGAGCGCATCATCGTGAAGCGCTCCGAGATCGGCATCTTCACGAGCATGGATCAGGTGAGGAACGTGCCCGGCGTCTCCCCGCGCGACGCCGCTCTCCTCAACGAGCGCGCGTTCCTCGGCAGCTTCAACGTGCTGAGCCAGGAGACGGTCGGCCCGCAGGTAGGCCGCGAACTCCAGCAGAAGGCGCTCTGGGCGATCATCCTTTCGGCGATCGCGATGGGCGTCTACATCAGCCTTCGCTTCGACCTCATGTTCGGCGTCAGCGCGGTGGCGTGCATCATCCACGACGTCCTGGTCTCGATGGCGTTCCTGCTGATGATGCGGCTCGAGTTCTCGCTGAACGTCGTGGCCGCACTGCTCACGATCGTCGGCTACTCGATCAACGATACTGTCGTCATGTACGACCGCGTCCGCGAGAATCGCCGGAAGATCAAGAAGCCGATGACGCTCGCCGAAGAGCTGAACCTGGCGATGAACCAGACGCTGTCGCGAACGATCCTGACGAGCGGCTCGGTGTTCCTCGTGCTCGTCGCGCTGATCGCGTTCGGCGGCAACGTCATCCGCGGATTCGCATGGATCCTCATGATCGGCGTCGTTTCCGGTACGTACTCGACGATCTCGATCGTTCCGGCGGTTGCGCTGTGGTGGGAGCAGCTGACCGGCAAGCGCCGCACTGCTGTCGCGACATCGCCGCTCCGGACGGATGTGGCTCGCGAACAGACGCAGCCCGCTCGGAAACGGAAAGCGAGTTAAATCCAAAGCGGCGGCGAGCGTGCGCCGCACTCCGGAAAGTGATCAACGGCACCCGCAGGGGTGCCGTTTCATTTGCTATACGATTCGCCGCCATGACGGACAACTTAGGTCTCGAGGCACTCGAATATCACTCCAAAGGCCGTCCCGGAAAAGTCGAAGTCGTCCCGACCAAGCCGACGGCGACGCAGCGCGACCTCTCCCTCGCTTACACGCCCGGCGTCGCCACGCCGTGTCTGGAGATCGCGAAGAACCCCGCTGACGTCTACAAGTACACGGCCAAGGGCAACCTCGTCGCCGTCATCAGCAATGGCACGGCCGTCCTCGGCCTCGGCGACATCGGTCCGGCGGCCGGCAAGCCGGTGATGGAAGGCAAAGGCGTTCTCTTCAAGCGCTTCGCCGACATCGATGTGTTCGACATCGAGATCGACTCGCACGACACCGAAGAGATCATCCGCTGCGTCAAGCTCCTCGAGCCGACATTCGGCGGGATCAACCTCGAGGACATCGCGTCTCCAGCGTGCTTCGAGATCGAAGATCGGCTGAAGAAGATGATGAAGATCCCCGTCTTTCACGACGATCAGCACGGGACCGCCATCATCTCCGCCGCCGCGCTCGTGAACGCGCTCGAGATCGCCGGGAAGGACATCGGCAAGGTGAAGCTGGTCCTCTCCGGCGCAGGTGCGGCCGCGATGGCGTGTCTCCGCCTCTACATCAAACTCGGTCTGAAGAAGGAGAACGCGATCCTGACGGACCGCAAAGGCGTCGTCTACAAAGGCCGGGCCGAGGACATGACGCCGTACAAGGAAGAGTTCGCGGTCGACACGAAGAAGCGCACTCTCGCCGACGCGGTGAAAGGCGCCGATGTTCTGATCGGCCTTTCGGTCGGCGGCATCGTGACGCAGGACATGGTCCGGTCGATGGCGAAGGATCCGATCGTGTTCGCGATGGCGAACCCTGATCCGGAGATCACCTACGATGACGCGGTGAACGCGCGGCCTGACGTGATCATGGCCACGGGCCGCTCCGACTACCCGAACCAGGTCAACAACGTCCTCGGATTTCCGTTCATCTTCCGCGGCGCACTCGACTGCCGGGCCACGACGATCAACGAGGAGATGAAGCTCGCGGCGTCGAAGGCGCTCGCCGATCTGGCGAAGGAAGACGTGCCCGACTCCGTGCTGCGCGCGTACTCGACCGATCGCTTCACCTTCGGGCGCGAGTACCTGATCCCGAAGCCGTTCGACTATCGCGTCCTGCTGACGGTCCCGGTCGCGGTGGCGAAGGCGGCAGCGGAAACGGGCGTCGCGCAGCAGCCGATCGCCGACTACGAGGCCTATCGCTACCGGCTCGAGCAGATGCTGGGCCGTGCGCGCGGTCTCATGCACGACATCTACTCGCGCGCGCGGACAGAGCCGAAGCGCATCGTCTTTCCCGAAGGCGATCAGGAGAAGATCATCCGTGCGGCGAAGATCCTCATCGAAGAAGGAATCGCGCATCCGATTCTTCTCGTCCGCAGCGACGAGATCGCCGGACTGCTCGAGAAGTACAACATCGATCCGAAGCGCGTGACCACGATCGACATCAACAAGTCGGAAAAATTCGGCGAGTACGCCGCGCGGTTCGCCGAGCTGCGCTGCCGTCAGGGAATCACGGTGCCGGACGCCAAGCGCGTCCTGAACAGCCGCAATTACTTCGCGATGATGATGCTCGAGAGCGGCGACGCCGACGGCGTGATCGCCGGTCTGCGCGCGTATTACCCGGCCACGATCCGTCCGGCGCTGCAGATCCTGAAGACGCGGCCGGGCGTGAAGAGAGTCTCGGGCGCGTATGTGCTGATGTTCAAGAACCGGATGCTCGTGCTCGCCGACACGACCGTGAACATCAATCCGACGGCGGAAGATCTGGCCGAGATCGCCGGGCTCACTGCGGAGACGGCGAAGAGGTTCAACCTCGAGCCGCGCATCGCCATGGTGTCGTTCTCGAATTTCGGATCGACGAAAGATCCAGAGGCCGAAAAGGTCGCGAAGGCCGTCCAGATCCTGAAGGAGCGCCGCCCGGACCTCGTCGTCGAGGGCGAGATGCAGGCCGACACAGCCGTGTATCCGGAGATCGCGCACAGCGAGTATCCGTGGAGCGCGATTCAGGGCGACGCGAACGTGCTCGTCTTCGCGAACCTCGACGCCGCGAACGCCGCGTACAAGCTGCTCTGGCGCGCCGGCGGCGCGGAGGTCATCGGTCCGATCCTGCAGGGAGTGGCGAAGCCGGTGCACGTGCTGCAGCGCGGTGTGGATGTGAATGACATCGTGAACATGGCGGCGATTGCCGTACTCGACGCGCAGGAGGCGTCGACGGCTACCGCGTCACGCAGGATTTCACCAGTGCGCTCAGCGCGCTGATGTCGAAGGGCTTCGGCAGGAACGCGCAGATCCCCTGGTCCATGACCTTGAGGAGGTCGGGCTCGCGGTTCGCGCTGACGATGATCACCGGAATCTTCGTCAGCTCGGGGTCATTGAGCCGTTGCCGGAGCACGTCCCAGCCGGAGAGCACGGGCATCATCAGATCGAGCACGACGCAGTCCGGATGATCGTCGTGCATCCGGTCGAGCGCTTCCCGCCCGTTGGCGGCCTCGATGAACTCGTAGCCTTCGCGCCTCAGCGTGGCGGTGATCAGGCGGCGGATCGCCGGATCGTCGTCGACGACGAGCACACGCGTGGTACGGACTGTCGTTTCTACCTGTTGGACCACCGCCACGCAAACATGCACATCAGGTGCCTTGGGAATTCCGGCCGTACGGAACGCCCTTCATAACTGCTGGTGAAAATTGCAGTTGCGATGTCCGGCGGCGTCGACTCCTCGACGGCCGCGTACATGCTCAAGTCCGCGGGTCATGACGTCATCGGTCTGTCGATGCAGATGTACGACAACCTCTCGAACGCCGATTCGACCTACGGCGGATGCTGCACGATCGACGACCTCACGGACGCGAAGCGCGTCGCGTGGAAGCTCGGCATCCCGCACTTCACGCTGAACCTCGAGTCGAACTTTCACGAGAAGGTGATCGGGCCGTTCGTCCAGTCGTATCTCGGCGGTACGACACCGAGTCCGTGCGTGCTGTGCAACACGCACGTGAAATTCGATCTCTTTCATCAGAAAGCCGTCGCGATCGGCGCGGAAAGAATCGCCACAGGTCACTACGCGCGAATCACGCAGAACGACGGCAGGTTCGAGTTGCGCAAGGCTCACGATCGCGCCAAGGATCAGTCGTACTTTCTCTTCGAGCTGACACAGGATCAGCTCCGCGACGCGCTCTTCCCCCTCGGCGAACTGACGAAGCCACAGGTGCGCGCGATTGCCGAAGAGGGCGGACTGTTGGTGGCGAGGAAGAAGGAGTCGTACGAGATCTGCTTCGTCCCGCAGAAGGATGGATACGCGGCGATCGTCGAGCGCGAAGCAGGCCTGACGCCCGGCGAAGGAGCCGGCGAAATCGTCGACGTCGCGGGCAACATCGTCGGACGGCATGACGGCTACTACCACTTCACCATCGGCCAGCGTCGCGGCCTGTCGATCGGCGGCACGCCCGACCGGACGTACGTCATCGACGTGAATCCGTTCACGAAACGCGTGACCGTGGGTCCCGGCTCAGCTCTCGAGAAAACCGAGCTCGTTGCCGAGCGCGTCCACTGGATCTCGGGTGAGGCGCCGCCAAGTCCGATCGAGGTTGCTGCGCGCGTGCGCTCGCGCCAGGCCGATGTCGCTGCGACGGTGACGCCGCTCGGCGGAGATCGCGCGCGCGTGACGTTCGCGCACAAGCTGCGCGCGATCGCTCCCGGTCAGGCTGTCGTCTTGTACGCCGACGACCTCTGCCTCGGCGGCGGCTGGATCGCGCGCTCCTAGTGTCATCCTGAGCCGCGAAGACGGCGAAGGATCTGGTTGCCAGCGCGATTCCCCGCCCGATTCTTCGCGCTCTGCGGCGCTCAGAATGACAGCTCGTGTAGCTTCGCGTCGATCGAGCTCGCCCACTCCGGGCTGCACGCCGGATGCGCCCGGGCCTGCTCGAACGCGGTGCGCGCGCCGTCGACGTCGCCGGTGGCTCTCCGCAATCCGCCGAGCTTCACGAGCGCCGGCACGGCTGACGCCGCGAGCGGATCGGCCTTCAGCGCTTTCTCATAGAGCACCATCGCCCAGTCGCGATCGCCTTTGCGGTCGGCGAACGCCGCCGCGCGCGCGGTGAAGCGGGGCATGCGCTCGGGATCGACCTGCACGGTGAGGTCGTGAATCAGGTCGGTTGCCGCGCTTTCGTCTTTCGTCTCGATCACGCGCGTGAGCAGGCGAGTGCCGTACGTGTCGAGCGTCGCCGCATCTTCCGACGCGCGGGCGATGTCGACGGCGGTGCGGAGCGCGTCGATGTCGTTCGGCTTCTCGCGGAGCACCGGCTCGATCGCCCGGCGCGCGCCTTCGAAGTCGAAGTTGTCGCGTGCGATCATCGCCGCAGCGATGCGCGGATCGATCTCCCACGAGATCGCCTTCTTGATCTGCGGCGCGACGTGCTTCTCCTCGAATGCGGTGACCTTCACGATCAGGGCGAACGCCGCACCGAAGATGAACCCTCCGACGTGCGCGGAAAACGCGACGCCCGATCCGGCTTCCGCGAACTGCATCTCGAAGTACTGCTGAACAAACCAGAGCGGCAGCACGACGAAGGCAGGCAGGAAGAAGCGGAAATTCACGGTGGGCCGGAACCATAACGGAATGAAGATGAACTCGACTTTCGATTTCGCAAAGCGCACGAGGTACGCGCCCATCACCGCTGCGATCGCGCCCGACGCGCCGACCAGCGGCAGCGTGCTGGTTGGATGCTGCGCCCAGTAGGTGAGCGTCGCCGCGAAGCCGCCGCTGAAGTACAGCGCAGTGAATAGCGGCCGGCCGAACACGTCCTCGACAAAGGGTCCCGACAGGAAGAAAAACAGCATGTTGCCGAGGAGGTGCATGAGGCCGCCGTGGAAGAACATCGAGGTGATCACGCGCGAAAGGCGGTTCTCGGCGGGAATGTAGCCGAACCGGATTATCGGGAGTTTCCGAAACGCGGCGACGGCCGCGTCGCCGAGGGAGTCGAGCTCCTCCTGCTCCTGCCTCATCACGAAGCGGGCCGGCACTTGCGCCTGACCGCTCTTGAGGCGCAGCTGCATATCCCGCGGAATGATCTGCGCGAGCGGCGCGGGAATCGTCAGGTACGGATGCTCTGAAATGTACGTGAGGGCAGTCGTGACAACGCGCTCGGTCTCGTTCTTCGTGGCGCTGAACATCACGAGCGAGGCGAGGAACATCAGCACGTTCATCGCGATGATCGAATACGACACCCAGGCGTGCCGCTGGATGGTCGATTCGTCACGGCCGATCGGAAGGATGATCATGTCGGGAGCAGCGGCAATTTTACCGTTCCCGAGCCGATAAACTGCGACCGCTGTCACGCATGGTCGCGCTTCTCTATTTCGCCACAGCCGGCGGCCTGATCGGGGTCGCTCACGTTTTCTTCACGCGGCTGAGCTCGCGTGTGGCGCTGGCGTTGCTGCTCCTGCCCCTCTGCTTTACCGCCCGCGCGGTGCTCACCGGCCGCATCTACGGGCCTGTCGAGATGCCGTACATCGCGCAGCCGCTGAGCGATCACGCTGCGGCTCTGCATGTCGGTCCACCGCACAACGGAAGACTCGCGGATGTCGCGTTTCAAATGGTGCCGTGGCGCGAAGTCACACGTCGCGCGCTGGCGGCCAGAGAGTGGCCGCTCTTCAACCCGTATGAGTTGTGCGGCGACGTGCTCGCGGCAGGAGGACAGCCCGCTGCGTTCAGCCCGTTCACGCTGATCGCCTGCGTTCTTCCCGCTCCGCTCAGCTTCACGTTCACCGGCGTCATCGCCTTTTTCGTCGCGGGCCTCGGCTGCTTTCTGTTCGCGCGCGAGATCGGATGCAGCGAAGTCGCGTCGTCCTTTGCCGCAGCGGCCTGGATGCTCTGCACGCCCGTCGCGCTGCAGGTCCTCTGGCCCCTCGGATTTGCGTGGACGTTGTTTCCGCTCGTGCTCGCGGCCACGCACCGTCTCGTGCACGCGCCGGCGGTCGGGTCGGTGGTGCTGCTCGCTGTCGCGCTCGCACTGGAGATTCTCGCCGGCCATCCCGAGACCGTGCTGCACGTCGTGACGATCTCGAGTATTTACGCGCTCCTGGAACTGCGTCAGCAGCCGCGCAAGTCGCGTGTGCTCCTCGCCGCGCTGATCAGCGGCGCGATCGCGATCGGGCTGAGCGCCATCCACTTGTGGCCGTGGCTCGATGCATTGCAGCAGACGAGCGAGCGCGGCCTTCGCTATTTGTGGGGACGATCACCTCTGCGTGTCGCGCCGGGATCGGTCACCGACATTCTCCTCGGCGATCTCGTTCCGTGGCTTCGGCCCGAGCGATGGAATCTGCCGGGTGATGCGATTGCGGGCAGTATCGTCCTGGCACTCGCGCTGTACTCGGCGATTTTCGTGCGCGCGAGGCGGACGTGGTTCTTCGTCGTGCTCGCGGTCGTTTGCGCGCTGGTCGGCGCGAACGCCTGGCCGCTCGCGCAGCTGCTGCATCGCATTCCGGTGTTTCGCGAAGCGTTCAACGATCGCCTCTCGACTGCGGTGCCGTTTGCGCTGGCGATGCTTGCAGCGCTCGCAATCGACCGCCTGCGGCCGCGCGTCGCGGCGTTCACGTGCATCGCGATCGCCGCGATCCTCGGCATCGTCGCGCTGCTCGC
>DASWBH010000327.1:0-2308 GCA_036390755.1 Thermoanaerobaculia bacterium | reverse complement strand
GGCGTCGATCGGCGGCGCCTCGCTGGTCGATTTCGTTCTCGCCAACAAGTACACGATCGAAGAGACGGATGCGATCGCCGGTCCGCTGATCGGCCGCCCGAAAACTGCCGCGTTCCGTCTGCAGGATCTCGTCGGACTCGACGTCGCGGTGTCGGTCGGAACGAATCTCTATGGACTGATCCAAGACGACGAATCGCGCGAGGTGCTGCGCTCGCCGCGCGTCGAAACGCTCCGCAAAACACAATTGGAGCGCGGCCGCCTCGGCGACAAGACCGGGCAGGGCTTCTACAAGAAAACCGGCAAGGCGATTCAGTCGCTCGATATCGAGACGGGTGAATATCGCGAGCGCCGTGAGCCGGACATCGCATCGATTGCCGAGGCGATGAAGATTCGTAGTACGCCGAAGCGATTGCAGTTCGTGCTGCAGCAGGACGACAAGGCTGGCGCCCTTGCGCGCCACGTCATCTACAACACGCTCGGCTACGCGTCGCGGCGGATTCCGGAGATTACAGACGCGATCCTGAACGTCGATCGGGCGATGCGTTGGGGCTTCTCACACGAGCTCGGTCCGTTCGAATTGTGGGACGCGCTCGGCGTGCGCTCGACGCTCGAGGCGATGAAGAAGAACGGCGTCGAGGCAGCGCCGTGGGTCAGCGAGATGCTCGCCGCCGGCCACGAGACGTTCTATCGCGACGGCGCTTACTACGATCCGCAACGCCGCGCGTACGTTGCGATCGAACGCGACCCGCGTGCGATCCGGCTCGCTGAAATGCCCGTCGTCCGCGAGAACAAAGGCGTCAGCCTCCGCGACCTCGGCGATGGCGTGCTCTGCCTCGAGTTCCACACGAAGATGAACACGATCGACGACGACGTGCGCGCGATGACCCGCGAGTCGATCGAAGAGCTCGAGCGCGGCAACTGGGCCGGCATGGTCATCGGCAACGAAGGGACTGATTTCTGCGTCGGCGCGAATCTCCGCGGACTGTTGTCGGTGAACGGCAGCGACGCGCTCGCCGCGCGTGTGAAGACGACGCAGGACGCGCTGATGGGTATCCGCTACTGCGCGAAGCCGATCGTCGCCGCGCCGTTCGGCCGCGTCCTCGGCGGCGGTGCGGAAATCTCGATGGCCGCGGCGCGCATCGTCGCCGCGTCGGAAACGTACATGGGCCTGGTCGAAGTCGGAGTCGGACTGATCCCCGGCGCCGGCGGCTGCAAGGAGCTCGTCCGGCGCGTGGTCTCGCCGGCGATGAAGCGCACGCCGAATGCCGATCCTGCCCCGATTGTTCAGAACGTGCTGCAGACGATCGGCACGGCGCGCGTGTCGACCAGCGGCGAAGACGCTCGCGCAATCGGGTTCCTCGGACCCGCCGATCGCGTGGTGATGAATCGCGATCACCTGATCGCGGAGGCGAAGCAGGAAGTTCTGGAGCTGGCGGCGGACGGGTATGCGGCGCCGGTTCGCGAGAAAAGTTGCTACGCGTCCGGACGCGACGTCGGCGCCGCTTTGCGCGCGGGCATTTACATCCTTCAGCAGGGCGGCTACATCAGCGACTACGATGCGTTTCTTACGTCGAGGCTCGCTTCGATTCTGACGGGCGGCGATCTATCGGTTGGACAGTGGGTCGAGGAGCAGTTCTTCCTCGATCGCGAGCGCGAGACGTTCGTCGCGCTCGTGCGCGAGCCGAAGACCCGCGAGCGCATCGAGTACATGCTGGAGACAGGAAAGGCACTGAGAAACTGAATGAAGCGCGACACGATGAGCGGCCTCGATTACATGCGCAAGATCGCTGCGGGCGAGATCGAGGCTGCGCCGATGGCGCGTCTGCTCAACATCAGGATTACCGCCGTCGAAGAAGGTCACGTGACCGTGACCGGCGAGCCGGCGCGTGAATTCGAGAACGGATTGCAGATCGCGCACGGCGGATTCGCCGCGGCGCTGCTCGACACGGCGCTGGGCTGCGCGGTCAACTCGGTCATGCCGGCCGGGAAAATCTTCACGACGCTCGAGATGAAGATCAACTTCACGCATGCAGTCACGCGGAACACCGGGACGCTGACCTGCGCGGCCGACGTCGTGCACGCCGGCCGCACCACGGCCACTGCCGAGGGTCGAATCGTCGATGACGCCGGCAAGCTGTACGCGCACGGAACGGCGACGTGCATTCTCTTTCGCGATACGACGGAATCGGCCTCGGTCCTCGGTCCTCGGTCCTCGGCTGCCCCCGCTCCCGCCCGGGTGGGTGGGACCGAGGACCGAGGACCGAGGACCGAGGACACAGAGCAGGAGAAGAGCTCATGAACGATGCAG
>DASWBH010000326.1:0-5819 GCA_036390755.1 Thermoanaerobaculia bacterium | reverse complement strand
CAGGACCTGCCGACGTTCATCGTCGATCGCGAACAGATCGTGCCGGTTCTGCAGGTGCTTCGCGATCATCCCGACCTGCAGTTCTCGCTGCCGCTCGATCTCTGGGGAGCCGACTACCCGCGCCGCGAAAAGCGCTTCGATGTTCTCTACCAGCTCTATTCGCTGCAGAACAACGAGCGCGTTCGCCTGAAAGTCCGCGTCGGCGAAGACGAGAACGTTCCGACATCCGTCAACGTGTTCAAAGCGTTCGACTGGTTCGAGCGTGAAGTCTTCGACATGTACGGCGTGAAGTTCGACGGGCACCCGAACCTGCGCCGCATCCTCACCCACGACATGTTCCAGGGGCACGCGCTGCGGAAGGACTACGACCCGGCGCAGCGCTGGCTGCTGACCGAGAAGAACATCGCCGCGCTCACGCCGAAGATCGATCCGCGATTCGATGTCGAGCACAGCGACTTCGAGCGCGTCACGCTCAACATCGGCCCTTCGCATCCGGCGATGCACGGCACGCTGCGCGCGGTCGTCACGCTCGACGGCGAGACGATCATCGGCACCGAACAGGAGATCGGCTACCTGCACCGCTGCTTCGAGAAGATGTGCGAGACGCACACGTACCAGCAGGCCATCCCCTACACCGACCGGCTCAACTACTGCTCGGCCATCATCAACAACGTCGGCTACTGCATGACCGTCGAGAAGCTCCTCGGCATCGAGGCTCCGCCGCGCGCCCAGCACGTGCGGCTGATGCTGTCGGAGATGATGCGCCTCGGCGACCATCTCATCTGCATCGGCGCCAACCTCGTCGACCTGGGCGCGCTGACGAACTTCTGGTACCTCTTCCAACCGCGCGAAGAGATGTACGGCATCATCGAAGCGTGCTGCGGCGCGCGACTGCTACCGAGTTATCTGCGCGTTGGCGGACTCGCGGTCGACGTGCCGCCCGACTTCCTGGCGAACTCACAGCGCTGGGTCGACTCGATCCCGCATTTCCTCGATGACGTCGACAAGCTCGTGCGCACGAATCGAATCTTCCGCGACCGCGCCGAAGGTGTCGGCGCGATCTCGCAGGCCGACGCGCTGCAGTACGGATTCACAGGGCCCTGTCTCCGCGCGACCGGAATCCCCTACGACGTCCGCAAAGCAAACCCGTACCTCGGATACGAGACCTACGAGTTCGACGTGCCGATCGCCGACGCCGGCGACACGTACGCGCGCTACCTCGTCCGCATGGAAGAGATGCGTCAGTCGCTGCGCATCCTGCAGCAGGCGATCAAGCGCGGTCTGCCGGATGGGCCGGTGATCGTCGACAACCCGTACGTCGCCCTTCCGCCGAAGGCGAAGGTCTACAACGAAATGGAGTCGCTCATCTACCACTTCAAGCTGATCATGCACGGCATTCAGCCTCCGGTCGGTGAGGCGTACTTCCAGGTCGAAGGCGGCAACGGCGAGCTCGGGTTCTACGTCGTCTCCGACGGCACGAAGAATCCGTATCGCGTTCGCTGCCGCCCGCCCTGCTTCCCGATCTTCGAAGCTTACGGTCACATGATCACGGGACAGACCATCCCCGACGCCATCGCGACGCTGGGCTCGCTGAACATCATCGCCGGAGAGTTGGACCACTGATGTCGATCGTTCGAGTCGCACCTGGCGTCGTGAGAGTCGAAGCGGATCCGCTGACGGCGGCACAACGGACGTACCTGCCGCAGATCCTCTCAGGCATGGTCGTCACGCTGCGGCACCTGCTGAAGAATCTGTTCAACATGAAAGGTCTGCCGATCATCTCGTACCCGGAGGTGAAACGCGTCTACTCCGAACGCTTCCGCGGGCGGCACATCCTCACCACTCGCCAGGACGGGACGACGCGCTGCGTCGCCTGCTACATGTGCTCGACGGCGTGTCCGGCCGAGTGCATCACGATCGAGGCGGGCGAGGACGCGCGCACGCGTGAGAAGTTCCCGGTCCGCTACGACATCGATCTGCTGCGCTGCATCTTCTGCGGCTACTGCGTCGACGCGTGTCCGGAAGACGCGATCTACATGACCCGTGATTACGAGATGGCGATTGACACGCGCGCGCGGTCGGTCGTCGGATTACGCGACCTCGTCGTGCCGCCGAACTTTCCGGTCGAGCCGATGGGCTGGCGTCCCTATTACGGCTCGATGGAGAAGCGCGGTACGGCCGGCGGCACGGGCATCGGACAGCCGATCGGGGAAACGCCCTTCGAGACGGATACGGCCATTCCCAACCCCGACGTGTATCGCGGGTAAGCCTCGTCGTTAACCGTTAACCGTTAACCGCAAACCGGGTGAGAATCCCGGTTAACAGTTAACGGTTAACGGTTAACGGAAATGAAGCCTCTCGAGACCACCGTCGAAGAAGTTCTCCGGAAAGCCATCCAGTCGGAGATCGAGACGCGCGTCTACTTCCAGAAGATGGCCGAGCGCGCCGGATCGCCGGAGGTGCGCAACCGGATGCAGCAGCTCGCCGACGCGGAGCTCGTGCATCGGGCCAAACTCGAGCGGAGATATCGCGACCGGATCGGCAAGCCCGCACCCGAGCCGGAAGAGGTCAGGATCGATCTGCCGCCGGAGCTCGTGAACCTCGACATGGCCCACGCTCTGAAGCACGCTCTCGAGCGCGAGCGCGATTCCGAGAGTTACTTCCGGTTCATGGCCGAGCGCGTGCCGCCGGAGAGCGATCTGGGCAAGCTCTTCTGGGAGCTCGCCGAGACGGAGTGGAAGCACAAGACCGATCTACAGGCGGAGTACGACCGCACCGTCTCCGACCGCCCCGATCAGTTCCTGCTCGATATGTGATTCACGCGGATCTCACGCTCACTCGTACGACGCCGTCACAACGACCGCCTATATTCATCTCGTCATACACGAAGCCCCTCCTAGCGGAACCGGCAGCGTTGTATGAGAGAGAGACGGCAGGCGGATGGTCGCGCGTGGCGATTCATCCGCCTGACGGTTTTTGCGCGTTTTTCTACAGCACGATCGTGTAGCCGAGGGTGGTGAGGTCGGACATGCGGTCGAGGTAAACGTGACCGTCGGTGTGGTCGATTTCGTGCTGGAAGATCCGCGCAGTGAAGTCCTCGACCTCGACCTCCGCTTCCTCGCCTTCATGATCGATTCCGCGGATCCGGATCGTCTTGTGCCGCGACACTTCGCCGCCCAGGAACGGGACGCTCAGACATCCCTCCCAGTCGGTGATCTTGTCCGCACCCACCGGCTCGTATGTCGCGTTGAAGAACACCCCCACGCCGAGCGACTTCACGCCGCGGCGCTTGGCCACGCGCTCCTGCACCTCGAAGACGAAGACACGCAAAGGCAAATGGATCTGCGGACCGGCGAGGCCGACGCCTTCGTAGGCGTGCATCGTCTCGATCATGTCGTCGATCAGCGGCCGGAACTTGCCGGCTTTGATGTCCTTGATTTCGACGTCACTCGCGGTCTGCCGCAACACGGGATGACCGAGCCTCGCCACTTTCAGAATCGCCATCACTCCACTCCACTGACCGGAGCAGCGGCGTTCAGCCCGCTGGTCCGCATTGCGCTCGCGATCAAGAACGACACCAGCGTCAGAACGGCGGCGAAGAAGAACGCGCCGCTCGCGCCGGCGAGATCGTAGAAAAATCCGGAGATGATCGGTCCCAGGAAGCGAGCCAGCGATCCGACCGCGGTCGCGAGTCCGAGCATGCTTCCCCGCTCGCTCTCCGGCGCAGCCTTCGAGATGAGCGACGTCAGCGAGGGGTACGTCAGCCCCTGACCGACCGCGAAGAAAAACGCGACGACGTAGAGCAGTGGTACGCGCCAGATCGCGGGCACGGCGGCGAAACCGATCGTGAACGCGAGTGCGCCGATCAGCACGAGCGCCTTCTCGCCGACCCTCTTCGCCAGGCGCCCGATCAAGCCGCCCTGGATGACCGCGACGATCACCCCCATGAACAGAAAGAAGTACGCGAGATCGATCTGGCGGAAGTTGAAGCGATCGCGCGCGTGGAGCGTCACGCTCGTCTCCATGCCCGAGACCGCGAGCAGCGTCAGGAACAGTGTGCTCATCGCCGTGAGCAACAAGCCGTAATGCATCATGTCGCGCCAGATGCGCGCGTCGAACTGCGGCGGCACGGCGCTGCGCGGCGCGAGGTTCGGCGGCTTCGATTCGGCGAGGATCGCGAACGCAAGAGTGAGCGCGGTGAACGACAGACCGGCGGCGACCAGTCCGGGCAGC
Organism: Thermoanaerobaculia bacterium; assembly: GCA_036390755.1. GTDB lineage: Bacteria > Acidobacteriota > Thermoanaerobaculia > Gp7-AA8 > Gp7-AA8 > DASVHS01. The sequence continues at coordinate 1,586 of DASWBH010000326.1, read as the reverse complement.
GTGTTGCCGTGCATGCCGTGGCTCGTTCCGATCGCCGATAGAAACCCGCTCAGCGGAGGGCCGAGGATGAAGCCCATCCCGAAGGCGGCACCGATGAGGCCCATGCCGCGCGCGCGCTCGGCGGGCGAAGTCACGTCGGTGATGTAGGCCTGCGCCGTGCCGATGTTCGCGCCGCCTGCGCCCGCAATGATGCGCGATGCAAAAAGGACCCAGAGGTGCCGTGCGAATCCGAACAGCAGGTAGCCGATGCAGCTGGCGGTGAGGCTGATCAGGATGACAGGTCGTCGTCCGATCCGATCCGACAAGCGTCCCCAGACCGGCGCGAAGAAGAACTGCATGATCGAGTAGACGCCGACGACCGCTCCGACCACGACGCCGCTCGCGCCGTATTCGCGCGCGTAAAACGAGAGAAACGGGATGACCATGCCGAAGCCGATGAGGTCGATGAACACCGTGAGAAAGAGCACGAGGAGCGACGTCTTCTTCATTCGCCGGCGCAGTCTACAATGACCGGCCCGATGCGCCGCCGGCTCGTTCTTTTCGACATTGACGGAACGCTCGTCAGCGATGGCGGAGCGGCGCGCGCAGCATTTTCCGACGCCCTCGGCAAAGTGTTCGGCTACGACGGCGACCTGGCTCGCTATGACTTTTCCGGCCGCACCGATCCGCAGATCGCGACGATGGTCCTGCTCGATGCAGGCTGGAACGAAGCGGGGATCGTGAAGCGATTCGACGAGCTGTGGCGTGCGTACATCGCGACGCTGGAGCGCAACGCCACGGCCGATCGCGTTCACGCGCTCGCCGGAATTCCCGAGCTGCTCGACGTGCTGCGCCACGACTCCCGCGTGACCCTCGCCCTGCTGACCGGCAACATCGAGCCCGGCGCGCGGCTGAAGCTCGCGCCGCCGGCACTCAACGACTATTTCCCGTTCGGCGCGTTCGGCAGCGACTCGGCGCGACGCGAGGACCTGCCGCCGATCGCGGTGGAGCGCGCATCGCGCATCGACGGCTATCGGTTCACCGGCGCGGACGTGGTCATCATCGGCGACTCGATTTACGACGTGCGCTGCGGCGCCCCGTACGATGCGACGACGATCGCGATCGCCTCGGGCAAAACATCCGCAGAAACATTACGCGCCGAGAACCCGCGACACTTCTTTCAGAACGCCACCGACCTGGCGCCGCTGCTCGAAGCCATCCTCGGATAACCGGTCACAAACAAAGCCCTCTCCGCTCACGCGTCAACCGTGCAACGCATCACATACCGTAGAGCGCCTCGAAGACCAGACTCCGCAGCGGAGGTTTTGAAAGATGAAAAAAGTCGCACTCCTGCTGGCAGTCTGTGTGCTCCTTCTCCCGATTTCTTCCTTCGCCGACGAGGCGATCTTCAAGGCAAAATGCGTCAGCTGCCACGGCGCTGACGGCAAGAAGAACGTGAAGAAGGACCTCACGTCTGATGCCGTGCAGAAGCTCTCGGATGACGAGCTGGTGAAGTTCCTGACGACCAACGCGATTCACAAGTCGAAGGTGACGAGTGAAGCCGACGCGAAGTCGGTCGTGAAGTTCCTCCGCACGCTGAAGAAGTA
>DASWBH010000325.1:0-7081 GCA_036390755.1 Thermoanaerobaculia bacterium | reverse complement strand
TACTTCGACGAAGTCGCGAAGGTGATCAGTTCCGGCGAAGCGTCGACGATTGCACTCGAAGGTTCAACAGAAGCGGCCCAGTTCTGAAGGAGATCGACATGGAAGACATCCGCCCGTATCGCGATCACGACGAAGAGAAGGAATGGAACGGCCGTGAGAGCGAGAACCCCATGGAGTGGGAGCTCGGTGTGGACACCGACGACGACGTGCCGTTCCACATCCCCCGGGACTGAGCTCCCGTTTGTTACGACGTCACAACTCTGGTTCACGACCGCACCGATTGCTGACCGTGCTGAGACGACTTCCGCTCGCGGATTTCGTCTCTCACTGGTATGCGAAAGGTTGCGCTGGTCTCGTCGCTCGCGGCTCTCATCTCACTGTCGCTGTTCGCAGGCAACGTGGAGGTCCAGAGGCCTCGCCTGGTTTACCTGCCCGAGGCGAGCGCCGGCCTCGCCTGCCTGCAGCCGCTGAAGCGAGCCTGCACCCGGATGGACACGGAGTTCTTCTGCAACTGCGTTCAACGCGATGACGACTGGGCACTGCAGCCGCGGTTCATCGTCAGCCCGTTCATCTACACGACGAGCCGCGCGATCCTGCGGCATGAGATGGAGCACATCGACGACGTGCGCGCGTCGCTCAACGAATACGCGGCGATGCTGCTGCTGCGCCGGTTCGACTCGAGCGAGTCGTGCGCGTCATTCATCGCGAACGAGAAGCGCCTCTTCCCGTCGACGATGCACGAGATCCAGCGGCTGACGGCGATCCGGCGCGACGGCGTGCAGGTGACGCATAGCGGCAGCGATCACTGACCCCTCAGTAGACCATCTCGTCGTCGTCGAGGCCGAAGTAGTGGCCGAGCTCGTGGATGACCGTCTCGCGGATCTCGCGCAAGGCGTCGCGGCGGTTCCGCGCGACGCGCAGGATCGGCCCTCGGAAGATCGCGATCTGATCGGGTAAGCCCGGCAGCATGTCGTGGGTGCGCTCGGTCAGCGCCACGCCGCGGTAGATGCCGAGGAGCTCATCGTCATCGTCGTCGTCGAGGAGCTCGAGGTCGTCTTCGCTCGGCTCTTCCTCGACGACCACGACGATGTTCTCGAGGAGATCGGAGAAGCGCCCGGGCAATTGCTCGAGCGCTTCTTCGACGAGCGAATCGAACTCCGGCGGGGAGATCATGCCGTTCTCATTCTGAGCCGCGGAGACGGCGAAGAATCTGGGAGGGGGCTTGATTCCGCCCGCCCAGATTCTTCGCGCTCTGCGGCGCTCAGAATGACTTTACCAGCCGGGAACGATGTTGAAGCCGTACACGAGACTCTGGTTCGGGCGCTGGAACGGCTTCGAGACGTAGAACTCGATCGGAATGTAGCTGAGCAGCACGCGCAGTCCGGCGCCGACGCTGGCCACAGGAACGCGCTCGGTCGACTGAGTCGCGAACCGGAGCTTCACCTTGTCACCCTGGTTCCACGCCGCGCCGATATCGCCGAATGCGAAGATCTCGGTCGGGATGAAGCTCGCGGTGATCAGGCCGAACTCCGGCGTCCCGAACAGCGGCGCGCGGAGCTCGAGACTGCCGGCGGCGATGCGCGATCCGATCAGACGATCGAACACCGGGCACGCTGTTCCGGTGCCGCACTCGAGCGCCGGATTGATCCCATACGGATCGTAGCCGCGCACGAGATCACCAGCGCCGAGGTACAGCGGCGACAGTCGCGGATCCTCGGCGCCGCTGCCGTAGCGGCCGTAGTGGAACGCGCGAATGGCCAACGTGAACGGGCGGTGGTAGAAGTACTTGCGCCAATCGGCGAGCGCGGTCTGGAAGTCGATCGATCCGTGGAGCGCCTCGACCTCGTAGCGATAGCGCGTGCCGCGAACCGGCGACACGAATCCAAAGAGCGAGCTGTCGCCGACGAACGCCGTCGATGCTTTGAACAGATTGATGGCGAAGGAGCCCGGCAGCCGCTCGCGCGTGCGATCGATGACCTGATCACCGATCGTGTACCAGGTCTCGACTTCCGCCTTGAAGTCGTAGCGCTCGAAGCCGGCCTGGCCCTCGATGCGGCGCGTCGGCCCGAACGGGTACTGCGCCATCGGAGAGATATCGGTAATCGTCTGGACGATGCGCGTGTTCTGAAAGACGTTGGTGAGAGTGTTCGTGCCGGGGGCGTTGCCGACGCCGGTGCTCCAGAACGAGGTCACGTACGGGACGTGCAGCGTGTCGATGCCCCAGTTGAAGCGGCTCTTCTGGTTCAGGTAGAAGAGCTCGCCGCCGAGCTGGTCGGCGAAGCTGGTCGTGCTCTGGCCGGTTCCCTGGAACGTGAAGCCGACGTTCTGCTGACCGAGGATGTCGGTGAAGTAGGCGCTGACGCTTCCGGCGACGCCGTAGCCGAACTGGTCGCCGCCGACGCCGATCGTCGGAGGCCCGAGGTAGGCGAGATGGAGGTCGGAGCTGTACGGACGCTCGTCGAATCGCGTCGTTGCCGGCAGCAGCCCCTGATCGGGATGCTGCAGGTACGCGGTGATCGCCGAGCCCTGCGCGCGGAACGGCGGCAGCACTGCGCCGCGCGGCACCTGATCGGCAGGCATCGCCGTCGCGGTGACGGTCGTTCCCGGCGCAGTCGCCGGCAACGTGTAGATGTTGTAGCTGTCGTCTTCGAACAGCGAGTACGCGATGTCGCCGCTGCGCGACGCGACGCTGATCGCCGGCGAAAGATCGGTGATGCCGGAGACGCCGGTCTGCACGGCCGTAATGCGAGTGATCGACCCGTCCGTGAACTTGTAGCGATAGATGTCGGGAATGCCTTCCGGATTGGCGATGAAGTACAGGCTCCCGTCCGGCCCCCACTGCGGGTTGATGTGCTTCGTGTTGGTGAAGAGCGGCAGGTTGCGGATCACGCCGTCGTCGATGTTGATGGTCGAGATGCCCATCTGGCTGTAGCTGAGCTGCTCGATGCTGCCGGCTGCGCCGCGGTCGCTGACGAACGCGATCGTTTTTCCGTCGGGCGAGAACGCCGGCTGCAGGTCGGCGAACTTGTCGTTCGTCAGCTGGCGCACCGTGTTGCTGTCCATGTCGTACAGGAACAGATCGGAGACGCCGGTGATCTGTCCGGAAATCGCGATCGTGTGGCCGTCGGGTGACCAGGCCACGTTGTTGATCGCGTCAAGGCCCGGTACGCGGATGTTCTTGATGCGCTGGCTGTCGACGTTGATGATGCCGAGGTAGTTGTCGCCTTTCTCGAAGGTGATGAAGGCGAGCTGCTTGCCGTCCGGCGACCACGCTCCGCCGCTCTCGATGAATCGCAGCGACTCGTAGTGTGCGTCGCGGTCGGTCGATACGAGATGGCTGACCACTTTGCCCGTGTGTGCATCGGCGAGGAAGAGGTCGATGTCGAAGAGCTCACGCGAGGAGAGGAACGCGACGTAGCGGCCATCGGGGCTCAGTGCCGGACCGACGTTCAGCTCCTCCGCGCGCTTCTCGCCCTTCTTTCCCGGAATCGGCTTGCGGCCGATGAGCGGCTGCGCCGGATTGAGACGCGCCTGCACGACCGGGTTGTACAGCTCGCGAGCGGACTCCTGCCAGTCGATGAAGAGCTGCTTCGACGAGATGCCGACCGCGCGATCGAACGCTGCGTCGATGCCGACCATGCCCGCGGCGAGGAAGTAGCGGACGACCGTGTCGTCGCCGAAGCGGCCGCCGATGTACGCGAGCAGCGCCTGGCCGTAGCGGTACGGGAAGTAGCGCGGATCGCGCGACAGCTTCTTGAGGTCGGGCAGGCGGTCGTTGATCGTCGCGTCGCGGATCCACATCGACGTCAGCGGATCGACGCGGCCCTTCGAGAAGTACTCCGCCATGCCTTCGACGAGCCACAGCGGAAGCTGCTCGAGGTTGAAGCGGCGGCGCTGATTCGAGGCCGACGAAGCGATGTCGTACTGGAAGACGTGCACGATCTCGTGGCCGAGCACGTGGTCGTTCTCGGCGTAGTCGCCGGTGAGCGGAAGGACGACGCGGTTCATGAACTCGTCGGTGAATCCGCCGGTTCCTTCGCCAATGAGACCGCCGGTGGTCGTCGTCTGATGGAAGTCCGCCGAGTTCGCGTAGAGAACGATCGGCTTCCGGTTGAAGGTGTGGTTGAACGTGCGGGAGAGGCGCGCGTACCACCGTTCAGCCATGCGGCCAACGTCATTCACGACATCCGCTTCCTGATCGTAGTAGTAGATGTCGAAATGCTCGGTGCGGAGCGTTTTGAAGTGGAAGTTCTCCCACTGCACCTTGTTCCGTCCGAAATACTGCGCGTGTGCCGGACTCGCGGTGAAGGGAAGAACCAGAAGGATCGCGATGACGATTCTTGCCGCAATGCGCATGTTTGACCTCGAGAGAATCAATGAACGTCGATGAACGCCAAGCCGTGCCCGGCTGCAATTTTGCTGCCCTGGAGTTGACGATCTTACCGCCGGGATCGCTTACCGCGCGTTTATTCGCGTGAGGGGGAGGGCGGACAAAACGGTAAACAAAGCAACCGCCGCCAGGATGAATAACATGCGCGCCGACGGCGCTCCGACGGCTTTACGCATCGCAGCGATGCTCAGCGCCGTCCGGACCCACTCCGCAGCGGCGGCGAAGAGCGCCACCTGCACGGCCGCCACTGCCCAGGCTCTCCGCGTGACGAGCAGCAGCGGCGCGATCAGGGCGATCGCGGCCAGATAAGGGTTTCCGCTCCGGTAAAAGTGCGCGGCAAGAACGATCGAGCTGAGGGCGAGCGGAGTGACCTTGAGCGCAGTCATGTCGCGATCATGCTGCGCCTGGACTCAGGGCTTTATGACATCGGTCATGCGCCGCTCGATCATCCGGCTCAGCGCGTTCTGCTTCGTCTCGACGAACCAGCGCATGTGGCGTTCGAGGAAGATCCGGTCGGCGATCCGGCCAAGGATTCCCAGAGGCGCTCGCCACGTGACCGTGTCGTGCATGAGCGTGCGCTCGCCGGCTTCTTCGAAGTCATGCACGTGACGCATCCATTGAAACGTCCCCTCGACCATCTCGTCGACGAATCGCCTCGGCCGGTCGAATTCCACGATGCGCGCACAGAAGCGCTGCCTCAGGCCGAAGTGCCGCCCTTCAAAGCAGACCAGATCTCCGACCTTGAGCAGCCCCGTGAGTCTTCCCGGCGCGACGAGGCGCTCATGCGAGAACGAGGCGCTCTCGACGTGCAGGCCGACGTCGCGCGCCGCATCGAAGCAGACCTCGCGCGGCGCGCGAATCGCGGTGGTGACGTGGATCGCGCCCATGACGTTCGCGTCATCTGTGCAGCATCTTGAATGCGTGGTTCCACGACTTCGACCGGAGTCCGTGCAGGACCCACACGAGGCACATCGGCTCGAGATAACGCGATCCTTCGATGCCGCCGATGTCGATCACTCCCCAGCCGAATTGCTCGCAGATCTGCGCGACGAGCTTCTTCGCCTCCTCGTCGTTGCCGCAGATGAACATGTCCGGCGGCCCGTCCGGAAGCTGCGGTTGGATCATGAGCGGGTTGCCGACCGTGTTGAACGCCTTGACGACGCGCGAGCCGGGAGTGGCCCGCTGGACGCGTTCGCCGAGCGAATCGGTGTGCCCGATGGAGAGCCGCGGCGCGCCCGTCGAGAAGTCCAGAGGATTGGTGGCGTCGATCACGACTTTGCCGACGAAGTTGTTCGCGCCGGCGAGGTGGATCGCGTTTTCGGCGGCCGCGCCGAGGGTCGCCAGCACGATCACGTCGCCAAAGCGCGCCGCGTCTTCAAAACTGCCGGACGATGCGCCGGGACCGGCGGCGTTGAGCCATGCGGCAAGCTTCTCGGGCTCGCGCGAGCCGATCTTCACTTCGTGCCCGAGGGAGAGGAATCCGGCCGCGAGAACTTTTCCGACGTCGCCGGATCCGAGGACGCCCACTTTCATGCTTTGCATGCGCGGGAGTCTACTGCCTCAACATATCGGCTGCGTTGTTGTCGGTCGACGTGATTTTCTTCCCGTGACCCTTCATCTCTTCGATCAGCGCGAGCATTCCAATCAAGAGTCTCATGCTGGTCAGCTGTTCACCGGCCGTGTCAGCGTGAGATAGTTCTCAAGAGTCGTGTCCGTCATCTTTTTCACCGGCTACCCCGGCTTCCTCGGATCGGAGTTACTGCCGCGGCTGCTGGCGCGCTCTCCAGAGCTTCGCGCGCGGTGCCTCGTGCAGCCGAAGTTCGCCGCGCTGGCGCGGCAGCGCGCGGCGGGCAATCCGCGTATCGAGATCGTGGAGGGCGACATCACCCAGCCGCTCGCGGTCGCGAATCACGACATCGTCGAGATCTACCACCTCGCCGCGATCTACGACCTGATGGTGAAGCGCGAGCTGGGCATGCGCATCAACGTCGACGGCACGCGTCACGTCCTCGAGGTCGGCGGCGATGGCGTAGCGTCATTCTGAGCCGCGAAGACGGCGAAGAATCTGGGCGGGGGTGTCGCGCGCTCGCCCAGATTCTTCGCGCTCTGCGGCGCTCAGAATGACGACTTCAGCGTGATCAGCGTGATCTCGCCCTGCACGCCGAGGCGCAACGGTGGGCCCCAATAGCCGGTGCCTCGGCTGACGTAGAGCCAGGTGCGGCCGACGCGATGCAGTCCGGCCACAATCGGCTGAAAGAACCGGATCAGCAGATTGAACGGGAAGAACTGTCCGCCGTGCGTGTGGCCGGAGAGCTGAATGTCGACGCCGAGCTTGCTCGCCGCCGTCGCGGTCTGCGGTCGATGCGACAGCAGAATCTTCGTCGAACGATCCGGCGCGTCATCGAGTGCAGCGCCGAGGTTCTGCTTGTGCGTGTCGCGGCCGGCCGGATCGGTCACGCCGGCGATCACCAGCTTCGCGTCACCGCGCTCGATCACGCGGTGCTCGTTCTTCAGGAACACGAGGCCGAGGCGCCCCACTTCCTGGACCCATTCGCTGGCGCGCCAGTAGTACTCGTGATTCCCGGTCACGTAGAAGACGCCGTCGCGCGCGCGCAGAGCGGCGAGCGGCTGCACCTGATCGCGCAGGTCGTCGAGGTAACCGTCGACCAGGTCGCCCGTGATCGCGATCGC
>DASWBH010000324.1:0-13804 GCA_036390755.1 Thermoanaerobaculia bacterium | reverse complement strand
GCGAGGCAGCGGAACATGTCATGACTCCGCGGATGACCCCACCACGATCCCGACATCGGCTCGCCCGCGAAAATCGTCGCGACGCTGGGGAGCTTCTTGTCCTGCAACAGCAGAAGACCGTAGCGCTCGAGTTGTTTCCGGACTTCGGTGCAATTCATCGTTGGAAGCGGTCGCATGGCGACCGCGCTCCCGATCAGCGCGCGGCGCTCATCACCTGCGGCCAGTTGCCAGTCAGCTCCAGCGGCTTTCCCCCCGTCACGATCTCGATCAGCACTTCGGCCATGTTCGAGACCATCCAGTCGAAGTTCTCTTTCCCGACTGAGTAGAGGTCCGCGTCGGGCGCGGCGTTCATGAAGTCGATCGCATACGGGATGCCGCCGCGCACCGCGAACTCGACCGTGTTCATGTCGTAGCCGAGTCCTTCACACAGCGCGAGCGCGTCGCGGTGCATCCGCTGATCGAGCTCCGGCGCGGTCTTGTAGTTCGCGACATAGCGGAGGTGGTGCGGCTGCTTCGGGTCGTACTGCATGATCCGCACGCGCTTGCGGCCGAGGACGTAGCAGCGGAAGTAGGCGTCGAACTCGATCGCCTCCTGCGCCATCATCGTGAGATCGCGCGTCTGATCATACGCGGCGAAAAACTCCGTCCGGTCGTGGACCTTGTACACGTCCTTCCAGCCGCCGCCGTACGCGGGTTTCATGAAGATCGGCCAGCCGAGGTACTCGAAGACTTCTTCCCAGTTGACCCACTTCATATTGCGGAACGACTTCGCCTCGGTGTTCGGCGGGTACTGCTTGTGCGGAAGCAGAACGGTGCGCGGCACCGCGACGCCGACGGCTTTTGCCACGAGGTTGTCGAAGAACTTGTCGTCGGCCGACCACCAGATCGGATTGTTCACGACCTTCACGCCCGACGCCGCGGCGCACTTCAGGTACGTCCGGTAGAACGGCACTTCATGGCTGATGCGATCGAGAATCAGGTCGTACGGAAAGAGTCCGTCGTCCATCACGTACGAAATCTCGACCTGGCCCGCTTCGACCTGATCGCCGCCCCGCGAGTTGATCGCGTTGATGAGCGCCCACGGAAACGTGTCTTCCATCCCGAACAGCAAACCGATTCTTTTCTTGCGCATGAGCGACCTCTCCGAAGGTGGGGCATCGTATAGAATCGCGCGCGCCCGCGGCAACGCATCCATGTATCGCGAATACGTCCAGTGGTGGAGCCCGTCGCTCGGCCGTCCGATGGAGTTGCTCTGGTTCGGCAAATTCGGGCGCCCCGCGATGCTTTTTCCCACTTCGGGCGGCCGCTTTTTCGAGATCGAAGAGATGGGACTGGCGGGGTCACTCGCCGACAAAGTCGACGGGGGCGAGATCCAGCTCGTGCTCGTCGACTCGGTGAACAACGAGAGCTGGTACAACAAGTCGGTCCACCCGGCGGTTCGCGCAGCCCGTCACGTGCAGTACGACGGGTACCTGCGAAACGAGCTCGTGCCGTACATCTTCAATCGCGCGCAGCGCGGTGATCTCGCAGTCTACGGCGCGAGCTTCGGCGCGTACCACGCTTCGAATTTTGCGGGCCGTTATCCCGACGTCGTGAGCCGCGCGATCTGCTTCTCGGGCGTCTACGACATCCACTCGTTCACGGATGGTTACTGGGACGACAACTGCTACTTCCACTCACCGGCGTCCTACATCGCGAACATGGACGGCGACTGGGTGAAGAAGCTCTCGCGCGTGGGATGGGTGATCGCGACCGGCGAGCACGACTCGCTCGTGCAGGAGAATCGCGATTTCTCCGCGCTGCTGTGGTCGAAGGGAATTCCGAACCACAACGAGATCTGGCCTGGCGTGTTCGGACACGACTGGCCGTGGTGGAAGGAGAACCTGCGGCGGTTCGTGTGACTGTCATTCTGAGCGTCGCGGAGCGCGACGAATCCGGGCGGCGGGATCGCGCCGCCGCCCGGATTCCTCGCCGTCTCCGCGGCTCGGAATGACTATTTCAATTCCGCTTGATGCTTCGCGACCATCTTCTTTAACGCGTCGCCGGGAATCGTTCCGCTGATCTTGATCGAGTCGCCGGTGCGCTCGACGTCGAAGCGGCGCAGCACGGAGACGAGGTCCGGCTGCGAGTCTTTCACGGCGAGGCGCATCGCTGAAAGCGCGCCGCGCACCGTGTCTTCGAGGAGCTGGAGGGTCTCGGTATCGTTGGAGAGACCGAATCCGCCGAGCTTCAGCGAGTCGCCGGTGTCCGTCGCCCACAGCCCGACGGTCGACACGTTGCGGACCGCCGAGGCGAGCGCTTCATGCGTCACGTCGCCGCCGCGCGGCAGATGCGGCGCGCCGCCCAGGCGTGAGGCGCGAGTGATGTCGACGAGCGCCCATGCCGTCGCGTTCGGATCGAGCCGCGACAAATTGGCACCGAGCAGCCCTGTCGTCGCGAACGAGCTTCCGCCCGCTGCGCGCGTTGCGAGCGCCTGCGTCACGGCTGACTCGTTTCCCATGATCACGAGGTGCGGGTCGGGGAACGCGATCGCATTTCTGCTCTCCGATTCCGGCAGCAGAAGGTAGTTGCCGTTCGCGCTGCTCTTGCGAGTGGCCCCGCGTGAGATCAGAGCGTTCGTCAGCCGCTCGACGTTGAAGCGTCCGTCGGCGAGCACGACCACGTCAGCGTCATGCCCGAGGCTCGTACGCGCCGCCGTTGCGACGACGACGACGTCGATGTCCTTCTTCGGGTCGAGTCCCGCTTCGGTGAGGAAGCGATCGGCCTCGCCGTTCGCGCTCACGTGGTCAGTGTTCTCGAACAGCGTCGCGGCGAGCGGGCTGCTGCGAATGTGATTGAGGTGCACGACGCCGACGGTCACCGCATCGTTCGGGATCAGCGACAGCGCATCGGTTTTCGCGAACGCCGCGGCCGCTGCGAACGTCAACGCTGCTGCAATCAGAATCTTCTTCATTAGAACTCCTTTCGCTGGAACAACCATGAAGCGAGGGCAAGGCATCCCACGGCGAACGCCGCGGTGGACAAGTAAAGCATGGGTGAGACTGCCCGGAACTGTGCCGGCATCTGGTCGCCGGCAACATACGTGACGACCGCTCGACCGAGCTCGGCCGTTTTCGGCACAATCCAATACAGAGTGTTGATCAGCCAGGCCTGCCACTCCTTCGAGACCGCCGCGGCGATGCGGTCGTGTGCGACGAGCATGACCGCGAAGAAGAACAGACCGTAGGTGGTCATGATCGACACCGCGGTCGACGAGGTGATCACCCCGACAAGGAACGCGAAGGCGAGCAGCGTCGCGATGACGAACAGGATGATCGCGCCGCCGAGGAAGAATCGCGGGTGGACGACGTGCGTCTTCCACATCACGATCAGCCAGATCGACCCGAGCAGATAGACGATGTTGCTCGCCGCGAGCAGCAGTCCGGCCACGTAGCGCGACAAGAGCAGCTTCGTGCGGCTCACCGGCCGCGACAGGTACAGATCGATCGTTCCCTTTTCCTGCAGCCGCGGCACGAGGTGCGCGGTCGCGAAGATCGCCAGGAAGGTGCAAAGGAAGTACAGCACGGCCGAGAAGCCCGACTCGAAGCCGAGGACCAGGCGTTCGATGTTGATGCCGCTGTCGGCGCGCATGTGGACGTCGCGGCCGAAGAGCTGCGCGCCGGCCAGCGTGCCGTTCACAATATCGAGGTTAATTGCTGAGGCGAATATGATGATGAATATAGACGATAAGAAAAAGTAAGCGATCAACGTCCAGCGTGCGGCCGCCTCGCGCATCACGTCTTCGATGTTGGCGATGAGCACCTTCACGGGTGCACCTCCGGGACCGCTCCGACCTGCACGTCGGCGGCGCGGACGAGGTCGACGAACACGTCTTCGAGAGTCGAGCGAACCGGCGCGAGCTCCGAGAGGACCGCGCCGCGCGAGCGCGCCGCGTCGACGAGCGCGTTGAGGTGCTGGAGGTCGGCAACCGAAAGCACGACGTGGCCGTTGACGCGCTCCACTCCGGCTCCGCTCTCGCGAAACGCCGCGAGCAGCGCATCATCGAGCGGCGCGGCAACCATCTTGTACTTCGCCGACTTCCGCGTCAGCTCGTCGATGGTTCCCTGCGCGGCGACCTTGCCATTGCGCAGCACGGCCACGCGATCGCACGTCAGCTCGATTTCGGAGAGCAGATGCGAGTTCAGCAGAACGGCCGTCCCGTTCTTCGCCTCATCGCGCAGCAGGTCGCGAATCTCGCGGCGGCCGACCGGATCGACTCCGTCGGTCGGCTCGTCCAGCAGCAGGATGTTCGGCGAATGGATCAGCGCCGCCGCGAGTCCGAGGCGCTGGGTCATGCCTTTCGAGAACTTCTTCACGCGAATGTCGGCCCACGGCGTCAGGCGCACCTTCTCGAGCAGTTCCGTCGTCTTCTGCCGGATCGCGGCGCTGCCCATCTCCGACATCCGGCCGAAGATCGACAGCGCCTGCCGCGCCGTGAGGTACCCCGGGATTTTGTGGCCCTCCGGCAGATAGCCGACGCGGCGCCGCGATTCGGGATCGGAGACCGGCAGTCCGCCGACCATGGCCTCTCCGGCAGTCGCGCGGGTCAGGCCCAGGAGGATTTTGACCGTCGTGGTTTTGCCGGCGCCGTTCGGCCCGAGGAGGCCGAAAAGCTCGCCCGGACGCACGGCGAGGTCGATGCCGTCGAGGGCGACAATCCGCTGCGCGCCGAGCGTGGAGCGGTAAGTCTTTCTCAGGCCGGCAACTTGAATCAAGGGGTCCATGATGATGTACGTTTACGGCCGGCGGCCCCTGCAGGTTGCGCCGCAGAATGGAATCGACTCCGCAGACGTTCTCAACGGCGCCAGAGTCATGTCCGAGTACGCAGTTTTTTTTGATCCATCGCGAAAACGATGGTCCTGGATCAAGCGGATCAGCACGGTCCTCGGATTGCTGTCGGTCATCGTCGTCAGTGTCTTCCTGCTCAGCATCTTCTCGGCGCCGCTGCTCCCGGACATGCCGGGCATCACCAGCGTCATCCGGCGCGTGGTCAAGACCGCGCACCTGCCGCGCCGTCAGACGAGACTGAGCCAGTATCTCGCAAAGCGCGCGCGCGACCGTTTCTTCGCCGAGCTGGCCCGCGAAAAGAAGCTGAAATCGCTGCAGAAAGCGCGCACGGCGAACAAGGGTCCCAACATCGTGGCCGCGTTCTACGCGCCGTGGCAGGAGACCGGTGTTCACGCCCTGCGCGCGAACGCCGCGCGCATGACCCACCTGCTGCCGGCCTGGGTGCACCTCAACCCTGACGGCGCCACGCTCGACTTCCACGACTGGGATCCCGAGCTGACGCCGCACAACCTCGAAGTGCTCGACGTCGCGCGCACGAACAACCTGACCATCATCCCCGTCTTCAGCAACGCCCAGCTCGCCGACTTCGATCCGAAGCGCGTGCACGTGCTGCTCACGCATCCAGACCTGCAGGACAGCCTCATCCTGCAACTGCGGAAGTGGATCCTCGTGAACCGCTTCCAGGGCATCAACATCGACTTCGAGAACCTCGAAGAGGGCGACTACCGCCTGATGCTTCCGTTCCTGCAGAAGGTGCACGATGCCTTCGCGCCGAACCATCTGCTCGTCTCGATCGACCTCGAGGCCAGCGCGCCGTACAACCTGCAGCGCGTCTCGTCGATCTGCGACTTCGTCATCATGATGGCCTACGACGAGCACTCGTCGTCGACGCCGGCGGGCCCGATCTCATCGATCGAGTGGTATCGCGACATCGTCCAGAAAGCGGCGCTGGCGATACCGCGCGAGAAGCTCGTCATCGGCCTCGCGAACTACGCCTACGACTGGACGCAGGGAGAGACCGAGGCGGAGCCGCTCACGTATCAGGAAGCGCTGGTCCGCGCCCGCGACAACCGTCCCGACGATCCCGTCGACAAGCTCATCGACTTCGACCCGAACGAGCTGAATCCGACGTTCTGGTACGTCGACGAGGCCGGCAAGAACCACGAAGTCTGGATGCTCGACGCGGTCACGATGGCGAACCAGTGGCTCATCGCCGAAGGCTACGCTCCCCGCGGCGTCGCCGTCTGGGTCCTCGGATCGACCGATCCGTCGATCTGGAAGTTCCTCAATCGCAAGATGCCAGCGCCCAATCCGGGCCTGCTGCGCGACGTGAGTTTCCCGTACGACGTCGAATTCATCGGCGACGGCGAGATCGAGCATGTGAAGTCCGAACCGACGCCCGGGCGGCGCGAGATCGAAGTCGATCCGCAGACGGGCCTCATCGTCGACGAGTCGTACCGGAAGTTCCCCTCGTCCGTGGTCATCGAGCGCAAGGGCTATCAGCCGAAGCTCGTCGCGCTGACCATCGACGACGGACCGGCCGAGCCCTACACCGAGCAGATGCTCGACGTCCTCAAGAAGGAGAACGTCAAGGCGACGTTCTTCCTGATCGGGCAGAACGCCGAGCGCTATCCGGGCGTGGTGCGCCGCATCTGGCGCGAGGGTCACGAGATCGGCAATCACTCGTACACCCATCCGAACATCGGAGCGATTCCGGAGTCGCGGGCGCGCGCGGAGATGAACGCGACGCAGCGGGTGATCCAGAGCCTCATCGGCCGCTCCACGCTGCTGTTCCGACCGCCCTACAACGCCGACGCGGAACCGACCACGCTCGAAGAAGTCAACCCGGTGCGGATCGCGTCGCAGCAGAAATACATCGTCGTCCTCGAGTACATCGATCCGCAGGACTGGAACACCGACGAAGTCGTGAACGGCCAGCGGCACATTCGCACGGCGACAGACATGCTGGCCTCTCTCATGACGCAGATCCAGACGGAGAAGGGCAGCTGCATTCTGCTCCACGACGGCGGCGGCGACCGCAGCGAGAGCGTGAAGCTGCTGCCGATCGTGATTCACGAGCTGAAGGCGCGCGGCTACAGGTTCGTCACGGTCTCGGCGCTCGTCGGCGCGACGCGCGATCAGGTCAATCCTCCGGTCAACAACACCGGCGCGGTCATGATGGCCAGCGACCGCATCGTCTTCGAAGTCATGTACCTCGGCGAGCTGTTCCTGACGATCGCCTTCGTCTCCGCAATCGGACTCGGCGCCGCGCGCGTGCTCTTCGTGACGATCCTCGCCCTCCTGGCCCGCTATCGCGAGCGGCGCGCGAAGTTCGATCCCGATTTCCGGCCGCCGGTCAGCGTCGTGATCGCCGCGTACAACGAAGAGAAAGTGATCGCGCGAACGATCGAAGCCGTGCTCGCCAGTCACTATCCGGCGCTCGAAATCATCGTCGTCGACGACGGTTCGAAAGACGACACGTCCGGCGAGGTGATGCGCCGCTTCGCTGATCGCGGCGACGTGCAACTGCTGCGGCAGGAGAACGGCGGCAAAGCGTCCGCGTTGAACAACGGAATCAGCGTCGCGAAGGGCGACATCATCGTGGCGCTCGACGCCGATACGCTGTTCCTGCCCGACACGATCGAGAAGCTCGTGCGCCGCTTCGAGAATGCTGATGTCGGCGCCGTCGCCGGCAACGTGAAGGTCGGCAATCGCATCAATCCGCTGACGTACTGGCAGGCCATCGAGTACGTGACCAGCCAGAATCTCGATCGCCGTGCGTACGCGGCGATCAACTCGGTCTCGGTCGTGCCCGGCGCTGTCGGCGCATGGAGACGCTCGGCGATTGTGCAGGCCGGCGGCTATACGACCGACACGATGGCCGAGGACATGGACCTGACGTGGCGGATTCGCCGCGCGGGGTGGCAGATCGAGACCGACTCCGAGGCGATCGGCTTCACCGAGGCGCCGGATACGTTCAGGATGCTGTTCCAGCAGCGGTTCCGCTGGGCGTTCGGAACACTCCAGTCGCTGTGGAAGCATCGCGGCGCCGTGGGCCGTTACGGCTGGTTCGGCCGCGTGATGCTGCCGACGCTGTGGCTGTTCCAGGTCGTCTATCAGGCGCTCTCGCCGATCGTCGACTTAGAAATCGTGTGGACGCTCGGGACAGTCGCGCAGGCGTTCCTGCGCGGCCGCCTGACGCACGACTGGCAACCATTGCCTGCGGCGATGACGTCGCTGTACCTGATCGCGTTCATGTACGCGTTCTTCTTCGTCGTCGAGCTGGTGGGCGCCGCGATCGCGTTCAAGCTCGACCACGAGGACGGCCGGATGCTGCTCTGGCTGTTCTGGCAGCGCTTCCTCTATCGCCAGCTGATGTACGCCGTGCTGATCAAGTCGATCAAGACGGCCGCCTCCGGCATGCGCGCCGGATGGGGCAAGCTGGAGAGGAAGGGAACCGTCGATCTGGCCGCGCACGTGCCGGTCGGCGACACGACGCTCAACGGGCGGCCTACGCCGACGCTGCCGTAAAGAGGGCAGAGCGCGGAGCGCAGGTGAACCCGCGCGTCTTCCTTTCTGCGCTCCGCCCTTCGCGCTCTGCGCTCTTATCTGGCCGTGGCGGTGACGTGCACCGCTTCCATCCGTCTCTCGACCACGCTCCAGTCGACGTTCGCCATGAATGCCTCGATGTACTTCGGGCGATCGGATGGTTTGTAGTCGAGCAGGAACGCGTGCTCCCACACGTCCATGACGAGCAGCGGAACGAAGCCGGCAACGTTGCCGGTCTGGTGCATCTCGATCCAGTGGTTCGAGACGTTCCCGTTTGCCGGATCGAGGTAGCAGATCGACCAGCCGACGCCGCGCATCTTTCCGACGCTCACGAAGTCGGCCTTCCAGATCTCGTAGCTCGGGAAGGTGCGCTCGACGGCTGAGCGGAAGTCGCCGCGCGGAGCCTCACCTCCGCCGCGCATCTTCATGTTTCCGAAGTAGTACTCGTGCAGGACCATGCCGTTGTATTCGAAGCCCATCCTGCGGGTGAGCTCGGAGTACGCGGGCATTTCTTCCTGATCGACTTTGCCGTCAGCGAGAATCGACGCGATGCGCGCGGTGAGCGTGTTGGTGTTGGTGACGTAGCCTTCGTAGAGTTTGAAGTGCATCTCCAGCGTCTTGTCTGAGATGCCCGTCAGTCCGGACAGATTGAACGTTTTTGGTTTGTATATTTTTGTTTCCATACACTCCAGGGCCTGCATAACGCGCTCCACTACGAGACGCAGCGGAAGGTCGCGTAGACGTACGGATAGTTCGGACGGAACCAGTTCCGGAAGGTGCGGCGGACGAGCTCGCGAGCGGTTGCCGGCGATGCGCCTTTCATGACGAAGTGCTGGTTGTCGAAGAAGTCCGTGGAGTACACCGGATACAGCGGCATCGGCTGGAATCCGGGGAAGCCGTCGAAGTGACTCGACGTCCACTCCCATCCGTTGCCGACGAGGTCGTGCACGCCCCACGCGCTCGCGCCCGCTGGATACGAGCCGGCCGGCACAGGATCCCAGTGCGCGAAATCGAAGTTGCCGCGCGTCTTATCGGCTGGCGCGTCGCCCCATGGATGCAGGCGCTCTTCGCCGGCCGGGGTTCCGAATGCGGCCCGGTGATACTCCGCTTCGCTCGGCAGCCGCTGACCGAGCCAGCGCGCGTACGCCTCGGCTTCGTCGTGCGTCGCGTAGACCGGCCAGTCGAGCGGAAGCGGAACGAGCTCGAACATGCCGCGCCAGAACCACTGTCCACCCCGGCGCAACCAGAAGTGCGGCGGCGAGGCGTCCGTCGAATTCATATAGTCGAGGTACTGGCCGTTCGTGACCTTGTACCGGCCGATCGCGAAGTCACCGACCTCGGCTGTCTGTGACGGGAACTCGTTGTCCCAGCCGAAGGGCAGCTGATCGTGCGTTGCGCCGAGGGTGGCGGTTCCGGCGGGAATCTTGATCTGGTTGCTGTTTGCTGGTTGCTGGCCGCCGGTTGTTACTGTTGTGCTTTGTCGTTTCTTTTTGTCGTACGGCAAGTTATGCATCATGTATAGCAATGTTTCTTGATGCATTAATTCGTGTTCGATTATCGTGAACGCAGGTTCGGAGATCTGCGCCAGATCGGTCTCGAGCAGCATGCGCTCGATGAGGGTGTTTGCTGCAGCGCCGTAGCTCTGAACGGCCTCGCGCGACGGCCACATCGCGGCCTTGTTCCTCACGGCCTTCTCGTCGTCGGGATCGATGCCGCGCTCGAAGAGAACCTCGTACTCGGCGTTGATGCCGCTCTTTCCGAAGGCGCGCTTCACGAACGTATTCACGGCGAACGCGGGGATGTGCCCTTCGTAGAACACGATCGGATTGCGGAGCGAGATCGGCCGCTCGTAGTAACACTCCGGTAGCGGGATCGAGAAGATGCGCTGTGAACGCGCGCGCGTGGAGCGGTACCAGTCGACAAGCTGCTCGCGGCTGACCGGCTCCGCGAAAGCGGGATGCCTCATCAAACTGCGGATTCTACGATGACCGGGATCTCCAGCAGTTTGAACGGCTGTCGGTCGGGGAACACGCGTTTGAGAAGCGGCATGGCCACGTTGAACACGGGAACGTTGCCGCGCGTTTTCCCTTCCGGACTGCCGTGGTGCGCGTGGCCGTGGAACACGGCCGTGACGCGATAGCGATCGAGCGGCTCTTCGAGCCTGCTCGATCCGCAAAACGGGACGATCTCCGGCGGCTCGCCCTCGACTGTGGCCTGGATCGGCGCGTAATGGATGATGGCGATCTTCTGCGGCGTGCGCAGTTTCGCCAGCGCGCCTTCGAGCTTCAGCACCTCTTCGACCGTCTCGTGGACGATCGCTTTGATGCTGGCCTCGCCCCAGTTGCCGAGCTGCCTCCGGCCGAAGCCGCCGACGAAGCCCTTGGCGCCGGCGAAGCCGACGCCGTGAATCTCGTGGGTTCCGCCATCGAGCACCACCACGCCCGCCGCGGTCACGATCTTGGCGACCTCGTCCTGCTGTCCCGTCTCGAAATCGTGATTGCCGAGGACGCCGAGGATCGGGATTCTCAGCGCGCTCTGAATTTCCTGAGCGAGGATCTCCGCCTCTTCCGGTGTGCCGTAGTCGGTGAGGTCACCGCAGAGCAGCGCGACGTCGGCCGCGTTGGTCATCGCGGTGAAGAGCGATTGGAACGCGCCGCGCGAGGTCTTGCGCGCGTGGAGGTCGCCGACGGCTGCGATCCGAAGCGTGTCGTGCGGGCCGGACATCACTTGGCCCCGTCGATCTCGATGCCTTTCGTCCAGTGCGCGATCTCGTCAGCGCTCATGTTGCCGAGAGGTTGGAGCCGGGCATCCTTGTAACCCCACCTGGTCACGTCGGTCAGGTATTGCTGTCGCGACAGGATCGTACCGTAGCAGATCTTCTCCCTCGGCGGCGGCTGCTTCGTCTCGTTCGCGAGTCGCGCTGCGAGCTCGTCCATCACCCACTTCGGGACACGATCGCGATCGGACGGGTAGACGAATCCGAACAGAATCAGATGCGCGTAGAGAGCGCGCCAGTACGCTCCGTACCGGTCGATGAGACGACGCCAGTCGAGCTTCGGTCCGACCGCGTGAATGACGTGATTGACGTCCGCGCCGTCGAACCGCTCCCGCTCCATGATCAGCCCCTTCGACCACAACATCTCCTCGGCCGGAATGAGCCGGACGTCCATGCCGAGGACTTTTTCGGGCACCGAGTATTGGAACCAGAGGTCGTCGACTTCGGCGACGGCATTGCCGGCGCTGAAGATCAGATCGATGAAGTCGTCGCCGTCGTACGCCTTGCCGATCCAGTGCGGGAACGTCAGCTCGCTCTTGTAACCGGCCTTCGCCAGCACGTCGCACGCTTTCTCGAAATCGGAGCGTTTCATGAAGATGTCGAAGTCTTTGGTGTACCGCTCGATCCCGGTGTAGCGCGCGAAGGCATACGCGCCGCCGACGAGGTACGCGATCTTGTTCTCATCGAGCTTTCCGAGCGCGCGGACATAGAAATCCCGGGCCTTCGGGTCGATGGCGGTTGCAGCTGAAGCCATGTCGACCCCAACAACTGCACGGCCAGTACCAATGCAGAGCGCGGTTGCGCAGGGGCGGAACGCCGGTCACAGGCGCTTCTTCTGCGCTCCGGGCCCTATTTCCGTCCCTCCGCCCAGCACATGGCAAACCACATCGCGGCATCCGGGCGCGCGGCCCACTCGCGGTAGCTGCGCACGGCGGCGTCGAAGGCGCGCTCGTCGAGCAGATCGCCGCCGACGATCCGATCGCGCGCGGTCATGACGACTCCGAGCATGTTCGCGCTGATGACGTCGAAGATGTCCATCCCCGAACAGGCACCGAAGAAGATCCACGTATTCCGCGCCGGCCTGGCTCCTGCCGCGTGCAGCAGCGCGACGAGGCGGCGGCCGATGAGGGGGTCGTTGCCGTTGCGGTCGTATGTCCGCATGTATGCGCGCCAGAGCTCGCCCACTCCGGGCGGCTCGGGCCAGAGGCGCAGGACATCGTGATCGTCGTCGGCGAGGACGACGCGTCCGCCGGGACGCACGGCGCGAAGCATGTTGCGCACGACGCGCAGCGGATCGGGCACGTGCTCGAGCACGAATCGCGCGTGCGCGACATCGAACGTTCCCCACTCGCTTTGCGGGAGGTCGAGGCTCATCACGTCGCCGCCGCGAAACTCGACGAGGTCGCGCTCGTTTTCGTCGACGGCGATCCGTTTTGCGCCGGCGAGCTGCTGCTCGTCGCGCTCGATGCCGACGACGCGCCCGCGCGGAACCGTGCGCGCCATCGCTCGCGTGAACTGTCCGAGGCCGGAGCCGAAGTCGAGGATCGATTCGTCGCCGCGGAGATTGAGCTCGCGCAGCTCGGCCGCGTTGAGCAGCACGTCGTTCATCAGCGAGAGGCGGCGCTGTTCTTCAGGCGATGTGCCGTGGATGTAAGTCGACATCGATCCGCGTCATCGTACTCGCTCGATCCAGATCGGCGCGGAGGTCGTGGTGAGGCGGATCTGCGGAGCACCGCCGCCTCCGAGGTGCAGGCGCTTGCGGTCGGTCAGCGGAGAAACGGTGCAGACTCTCAACCTGCAGACGATCTCGTCATCTGTCGTCGCTTCGAGCGCGGGCACCGCCTCGTCGCGCAGGCGCAGCGAGATCGGACCGTTCTGAGTCGTGGCATCGATACGCCCGGAAATCTTGTCGAGCGAGATGCCGCCGTTCTCTGTCGTCACCCGGTTGTCGCCGGTGCATGACGCGAGCGAGATCCCGCCGTTCGTTGCGCGCGCCGTGATCCGTCCGGTCATATTGCGAATGGCGATTCCGCCGTCAGCGGCGGCAACGTCGACGTTCGCGCTCTTCGGCACGCGCAGGATCATGTGCACCCACCACGTCTGCGTCTGATTCAGCGCCGGTCCGAGCGCGACGATCTCGCCGGGGCCGACGGCCACCATGACGTCACTCAATGCACGATCCGCCTGCGTTTCCGTGAGCGCAGCGGCGTACTTGCAGACGGTCAGTCGCGCGAACGGACGATCCCATCCACGCACCGACACGCCGCCGGCGTTCTTGGTCTGTACGCGAAGCACGTCGATGCCGGCGAGGCTGATGCGGCGCTGCTCCTGCGCATGCGCCTGCGCGCGGAACGACGTCGTGTTCTGCGTGTAGAACGACGAACAGTCGTCGCTGTCGACGAACGAGTGGTCCTGCTGCGTCACGATCAGCGGCCGCTGCGTCGCGCCTCGCACACCGAATGCGCAGAGCATGACCGCCGCAACGAGCAGCACTGTCCGTCTCATGATCGCCTCACGCGTATAAAGACGTTACGAACCAGCGAAGGATAGGTTTCGCGCCGGTTACCGCCGGAAGAGCCACCATACCAGCGTCAGCAGGATCGACAGCAGCAGCGAAGTCATCAGCGGGAAGTAGAAGCTGAAGTTGCCGCG
>DASWBH010000323.1:0-17363 GCA_036390755.1 Thermoanaerobaculia bacterium | reverse complement strand
CGCTTCGTGGAGCGCGGCCGGCTCGTCGAAGGTGAATTCCGCCCCGAAGGCACGCAGCGCGAGTGGTGCGACGCCGACGTGCTTCGCTCGATCCGCCGCCGCTCGCTCGCGAAGCTTCGCAAAGAAGTGGAGCCTGTCGATCAGCCGGTGCTCGCGCGGCTCTTGACCTCGTGGCAGGGAGTCACGAAAAAGCGGCGCGGTCTCGAGGCGCTGCTCGACGTGATCGAGACGCTGCAGGGTTATCCGATGGCTGCGTCGATTTTCGAAACGGAGATCCTGAGCGCGCGCATCGAAGACTACAAACCGTCCGATCTCGACACGCTCAGCGCCGCCGGCGAGATCGTCTGGATGGGCGTGGAACCGCTCGGCGGGCGCGACGGCCGCATCGCGGTCTACCTGACCGATCATGCGCCAGTCCTGCGCGGGGCGCCGGCGGCTCCGGCGGCACCCTCCGACGTCGAAGAGAAAATCCTCGATTACTTGCGCACGCACGGCGCCTCCTTCTTCGCACAAATCCACGAAGCGGCCGGCGGATTCGGCAACGATCTCGTCGATGCCATGTGGGACCTCGTCTGGAAAGGTCTCACCACGAATGACACGTTCCACGCGCTGCGCGCATTCACGCGTCCGGCGAAAGTGAACACGCGCGGCTTCCGCTCGCGCCGCGTTGCGTCGCCGTCGACGCAGGGCCGCTGGTCGCTCGTCGCGCCGCCGGGCCCGAACGCGACGCAGCGCGCCACCGCGCTCGCGCAACAACTCATGACGCGCTACGGCGTCGTGACGCGCGAGGCTCCCGGCGCGGAGAACATCGCCGGCGGCTTCAGCGCGGTCTACCCCGTGCTGAAGGCGATGGAAGAGAAAGGGCGCGTGCGCCGCGGTTACTTCGTCGCCGGACTCGGCGCGACGCAGTTCGCATCCGGCGGGGCGCTCGACCTGCTCCGCTCGTTGCGCGACGAGCCCGAACAACCGGAGACGGTGATGATCGCCGCGACCGATCCGGCGAATCCGTACGGCACGATCGTGAAGTGGGCGCGCG
This sequence comes from Thermoanaerobaculia bacterium, assembly GCA_036390755.1. Taxonomy (GTDB): domain Bacteria; phylum Acidobacteriota; class Thermoanaerobaculia; order Gp7-AA8; family Gp7-AA8; genus DASVHS01. Next base: position 16,327 of record DASWBH010000323.1, on the reverse strand, counting down.
AGGGGCTCACCCGCAGCGTCGGAGCGAGCGTGATCCTCGTCAACGGCGCGCTCGCCGCGTACATCTCTCGCGGCGAAAAGCAGATCTCCGTCTTTCTGCCGGATGACGAGCCGGCGCGCGGCATAGTGGCGCGCGAGATCGCCAATGCGCTCGCGTCGACGGTGACCACCGGTCAGCGGCGGGCGTTGCTCGTCGCCGAAGTGAACGGCGAGCCGGTGGCGAGAACACCCGTCGCGCCGTTCCTGGCCGAGGCGGGGTTTGTGCCGACAGCGATGGGATATCAGCTGAGGGCATCGGTGCGTGGGTAACCGTCATTCTGAGCGCCGCAGAGCGCGAAGAATCTGGGCGGTGGACTCGTGCCACCGCCCAGATTCTTCGCCGTCTTCGCGGCTCAGAATGACGGCGGAGCAGTCCCTTGCCTGAAGGCGACACCATCCTTCGCTCCGCGCGCACGTTGAACGCGGCGCTCGCAGGACGCGTCGTTCGCAGGTTCGAGACCGTGCTGCCGAAGCTCGCGCGCGTCGACGACCAGAACAAAATCGCCGGCCGCACGGTCGAGCAGGTCGTCGCCGCCGGCAAACATCTGATCGTGAACTTCTCAGGCGGTCTGCACCTGCGCACGCACATGCGCATGAACGGGAGCTGGCACATCTACCGTCCCGGCGAGCGGTGGAAGCGCCGGCGCGACGAGATGCGGATCGTGATCGAGACCGACGACTACGTCGCCGTCGGGTTCAACATTCCGGTCGCAGAGCTTCTCGACGATCGCGCACTCACTCGTCAGCCCGACCTCCGCGCCATCGGTCCCGACATCCTCGGCGACACGTTCGACGAGGCCGAGGCCTTCCGCCGAATTCGTGAACGGCCCGACGCCGAGATCGCCGATGTCCTGCTCAACCAACGCGTGATCGCGGGCATCGGCAACATCTGGAAGTCGGAGACGCTCTTCGCGTGCCGCGTGAATCCGTTCGTGCGCGTCGGTGCGCTGACGGACGCGCAAATCGATTGCCTGTTGAAGAACGCGCGCAAGCTGATGACCCACAGCGCGAACGCGACATCGCCGAATGATCTGTCCGTCTACAGCCGCGGCGGCAAACCGTGCCGTCGATGCAGGACGGCGATCGAGTCGCGAAAGCAGGGACTCGACGCACGGCTGACGTACTGGTGCCCGAAATGTCAGGCCGCCGGTTAGAATCTGCGGCGCATGGCCATCATCATGTCGCACGCGATGACTCCACAGGAGATGCGAGTTCTCCAGGAGTTTCGGCGCATCAACACGGAAACGATGCCGGTTGACGCGATCAAGGCGATCAAACATCCGGTGGGCGGCGGTGAGGCGCCAGCCGCATCGCTCGTCCAGAAGGGTTATCTGACAATGAACGGTTCGCCAGACAACTTCACGCTGACGCAGAAAGGAAAGGACTTCCTTGCCCTTGATGTGAAGCCGGAGTTCGAAGGTGCGGGCGGCGACGACGCGCCCGCCGAGTAGCTGCACATGATCCGGTGCAGTTTGCCGCGGCCGTAAATAGCTGACTGGCGAAGCACTTACGTGCCAAGTCGGTCTTCCATAATCCGGCGTGGCCCTCGGTGGAACCAATAAAGCTCATTGACTCAAGGAGTTAACAGCCTTACGATAACAGGCTGAGGGCTGAAATGAAGCATGGCGACAAAGCAAAAAGCAAAGCAGCCAGCAAAGCCTCCGGCAAGAAAAGCAGCAAAGCCAGCCAAGGCAGCAAAGCCAGCCAAAGCCGCAAAGCCGGCGCGAAAAGCAGCAAAGCAGCCCCGGTCGTCAAAGGTAAGCAGCAAGCCTCGAGCAAAAGCACCAGCAGCAGCAGCAAGTCCGCGGCGTCCGGCGGCAACGGCAAGCCCCGTCCCCACGTCTCGGGCGAGCCAGCCACCTTCTCGAATCCAGTCATCGCCGCAGCCTTCAAACGCGCTGTCAAGAAATACCCGAACGCCTTCCGCCGCCTCACCGACTGATTCCGGCGGCATCCGCTACCTGACCGTGCAGGACCTCGTCGAGCTGCACCGCGCGGTCAGCACCGAGTTCGGCGGAACGCTGGCGCAGCCGGGCGTGGTCGAATCGCAATTCGGTCTGCTCAACGCCGTTCAGCGTCCGCAGGTCACCACGCTCGGCCGCGAAGCCTATCCGTCATTCCCCGACAAGGTCGCGGCGTTCGTGTTCGCGCTGCTCCAGTCGCACCCGTTCCACGGCGGCAACCGCCGGCTGGCGCTCGCGTCGATGTTTGCGTTCTGCGAGCTGAACAACAAGACGATCGACGGGCGTGTGCTCGACGAGAAGAGCGCCGAGAATCTCTTCAAGCGCGCGGCGGGATTCCGCGAGATGGGCATTCCTCCCGAGAACGTCTTCGCCGAGTTCCGCGAGATGATGACGCGGGCGATCGTCACGACTTCGTAGGCAAATCGGTCTCGCCGCCGCGCCGGTGCAGCTCCGCATTGATCCTGCCGAGGAGAATGCGCGAAACGCGGATGTCGTGGCCGAGGTCGATGAGGAGGATGGTGACGTCGCCGCCGGCCCACATGACTCCTGCCAGCACGAGCATCTGCGTCACTTCAGCGATCAGCGTCGGCAGGGCCGCGCGCGCGTCGGTCAGGAGTCCGGTCACGACCTCGCCGATCATCATCAGGATCATCAGGATTGCGAGGATCTTGAACAGGCGCGCGATGTAGCGCAGCGTGACGTAGGGCTCGAGATCGTCGGTCCGCACCTCCTCCTCGGTGGTGCGGTGCTCGTCGGGACGGATCGGCGGTGCTCCGCACGTCGGGCACGTCGTCGACGGATCCGTTCGCACGCTCCCGCACTCGGGGCACTTCACTGGTTCGTTCGCCACTGCAACCTCCTTACTTCTCTCCTCGTGTCATCCGTTGCCCATGCCGCGCCAGCGGGCGCGGTAACCGCGCACGTCGATATGCGTGAACGGTCCGTGGCCGGGGGATGCGACATAGACGCCAATTCCTCCGACGAGCGATGGGTACTTGCGCTCGACGCGATCGGCGGCATCGGCGACCACCTGCGCGTCCCGCCAGTCGACGCGCCCGTCGTGATTGAGATCGTCCTCGATTCCGTTGCCGTCGTTGTCGACGAAGACATCCGACGCGTCGCCGTACATATGCCGGCTGAGATTCGCGCGGCCCTGCGTGTTGCCGCCGGTGTAGTTGTAATTCGGAGTCCGGAAACCGCTCATGACCGTCATGTGCCTGACGGGAATGCCCGAGCGCTCGAGCTCCTGAATCGTCAGTTCCAGTTTGTCCAGAAGCTTCGGATTCAGCAGCAGGTACTTCGGCCAGACGTTCGGCTGGTCCTTGGTGACGAAGTCGCGCAGCTTGAAATGCGCGGAGACGTACGTGTCGGCGTTCTCCGGCGTGACCATGATGAAGCCGGAAGGGTTCGCGTATTCCGGCGTTTTCGGCCTGCCGCCTTTCTCGAACGGCCAGCTGCCGAGGTAATAGAGGCCGATGCGGCCGGCGTGCTTCTCGGAGAACGGGACGAGCGTGATCACGCTGAAGTCGTTGATCGCGCGCGTGGCCTGATCGATCTGCACCGCCAGGTTGTACACGCCCGGATTCGCCGGCGCGGTGAACGTCGACGACACTTCGGTGCTGCCGCCTTGTGAGAGCACGGCCTTCGCGCCGGTCGGCTTTGCGCCGACGATCGGCGCGCCCGGCGTCTGCGTCGTGAAGCGGACCTTCCCTGACTGGCCGCGCAACGGGTCGAGAAACGCGAGCATGGCGTCGTTGATGTACGCCATCTTCGGCGCGCTCGGCGCCAGGATCGCGTTCGTGACCTGGTTTGTGGGCGGCGGTGGTGGTCCGGACGGGCGCGGCCCGCGAACCTGCGCTTCCACTTTCGCTTCAGCTTCTTCCTGCTGGCGCGTCTCGGTGATCGCGCCGACCCAGCCGGCCACGAACAGCAGGATCACCACGACGGCGATCCACGTGAAGATGTGCTCCTGCCGCTCGTTCAGCCCGCGATACACGCGGTGCCGCCTCGCCGCCTGCGGAAACAGAGGCGCCCCTCGGTTCATCCCGCGGGCGACGGTTCACGGATTGTGCCGCGTCAGCCGGCCATCACGGGAAATAGCCGCGTGGAATGCGGAGCTGGTGGCCGCCGCGATCCTCGATCGCCAGCGAGTGCCATGCATCGGCGCCGGACGCGTCGGAGTAGAACGCGATCTGGTACTGCTGGCGCAGCTCGGCCGAGATGCGGTTGTAGACCGCCGGCAGCTCGCTCTCTTTCTGGATGATGAAGTACGTCGCGCCCGTGTCGCGCGCAAGCGAGGCGAGCCGCCACGATTGCAGCCGTCCGATGCCGAAACGCATCAGCCGCGACAGCATCTTGTTTTTGATGATCGGGTAAACCGGCACGCCGGCGTACCGCGCGTAATGCGCGAGGTTGTCGAGCGTAAACGTGCTGCCCTGATCGACCCCGTCGGTGAGCACGACGAGCGCGCGGCGGCCGGGATGCTTCTGCAATTCGTAAAGCATCTCGATGACCGTGTCGTAGAGATGCGTCTCGCCGGCCGGCTTCACGCGATCGACCGATGCGGCCGCGGCTTCGAAGTCATTCGTGAAACCCGTCAGCCAGAACGCCCGCTGATTGAAGCCTACGACCGCGATCCGGTCCTGCGGCCGGAGCAGCGTCTTCGCGAACTGCTTCGCCGCATCTTTCACGACCGGCAGCTCTTCGAGCATGCTCTCGGAGTAGTCGATCAGCAGGATCACGTTGATCGGCTGATCCGCCGCCGGAACGAGCGCCTCGATCTTCCGCGGCTGACCCTCGTCGAGAAGCTTGAGCTGATCGATCGAGACAGGGCCGTTGCCCGACGCGACCGACATCGGAACCTGCTGCAGCGTCACGTCGACCTGATCGCGCGCCCGGTCGCCGAAGAAGACGACATCGTTCGCCTCCGCCCCGTTGCTCCCGTGCGCGACCACGCGTGCGTACACCGCCTGCGGCGCTGTCTTCACGTCGACGGAAGTCGCGAAGGGCGGAGCCGATGCGCTGCCGACTTTCTGCTCGCCGATGTAGAACTCCACGCTCGCCACGCTCAGGTCGTCGGGCTTGACGATGTTCGCTGACATCGCCAGCGAGCCTGCCGCCGGGAATTGCCGCGGCGCCTGCAGCCGCACGCGGAACGGCGGCCGCGGATCGTTCACGACCATCTCGTCATCCGCAATCGCGTTCCCGCTCGCGTCATAGCCGACCGCATGCATCCGCAACCGCCGGATGTACTGGCCGACATTGACCTGGACGACGAGCGTGTGCCCCTTCCCTTCGCTGTACTTCACGCCGTTGATGAAGAACTGGATGTGATCGACGTCCGCGCTCGCGACGATCGGCACGTAGAGGATGCCGTGGACCAGGGACGTTGGCTTTTCCGTGATGTGGAGCGATTGGGCAAACGTGGTCGAGCAGAGGACGAACACGAGAAGGATGAAGGATGAAGGATGAAGGATGAAGCGCCTCACACCCGCTTCAACGCATTCATCCGTCATCCTTCATCCTTCATCCTTTGAAAATTCGGGCAATACCTTTGCCGCCTCGCCGCGGTGGCATGACCTGCTCCATCGTGCACGTGCGCGGATCCTTCTCCGGCCGCCATCTCAGAAACTTCGAGCCGTGGCGAAAGCGGCCCTGCGAGAAGTAGTCGTACTCGACTTCACAGACGAGCTCCGGGCGGAGGGGTTCCCAGTCGCCGCTGCGCCCGCTTGCCCAGCGGCTCGGGCCTCCGGGAACGCGGACCTCGAACGGGTTCTCGTCGCGCATCGACTCGAGTTGCTTCGTCAGATCGCGCCGATCGGCTTTCTTAATCGACGACGTGTGGCCGATGTGCACGAGCCGCTTCTTCTCGTCGTACAGGCCGAGGAGGAGTGAGCTGACGGTCTTCGTGCCTTCGCCGTAGCGGAAGCCGCCGACGACGCAATCGGCAGTCTTCAGATGCTTGACCTTCACCATGCCTTCGCGATCGCCGGAGTGGTACGGCTCGCCGAGGCGCTTGGCCATGACGCCGTCGAGACCGGCCGGTCCGAATTTGTTGAACCACTGAGCGGCGATGGCGCGATCGGTCGTTGCCGGCGAAAGGTGAATCAGCTCATGTCCGCCGGAAGTGTCGAAGAATGCGTCCAGACGTTCGCGCCGCTTTTCGATCGGCAGTTGATTCAGCGCCTTTCCTTTTGCGCACAGCATGTCGAACGCGAAGTAATTGGCCGGCGTCTCGGCCGCGAGTTTGCGGACGCGCGACTCCGCGGGATGAATGCGCAACAGCAGATCGTCGAACGAGAGAGTTCCGTGCACCGGCACGACGATCTCGCCGTCGAGGATGAACTGCTTCGGCTTGAGCGATAGCAACGCATCGACGATCTCCGGGAAGTAGCGCGTGAGAGGCTGCCCCGCTTTCGACTGAATCGCGACCGTGTCGCCGTCGCGGAACACGATCGCGCGAAAGCCGTCCCACTTCGGCTCGAACTGCCAGTGATCGCCGGCCGGAATCTTCTCGACGCGCTTCGCTTCCATCGGCGGATAAGGCGGCCGGATCGGCAGATCGAGTTTCGGGAAGCCGCCCCTCATCCGGCATTCCGGGCCACCTTCTCCCCGCGCTTGCGGGGAGAAGGACGAGAGAAGAGATTCGCGAGATCCACTCTTTTTTTTCCGAGGACCGGCTTCCACAGATCGCCGAGTTTCGCGACGCGCTCGCGAACGTTGTCGACGCGGAAGTCTTCGATCTTCACGCCGCGCTCGACCTCGTCCCACGTCACGGGAGTCGACACGGACGCGACCGGCGTCGGGCGCACCGAGTAGATCGAGGCGAGCGTGCGGCCCCACGCGTTCTGGTTGTAATCGACGAGCACGCGGCCGTGCGGACGCTTCACCTTGCGGTACTCCGCCGTGACGATCTCGGGATAGCGCGTCTCGAGCTCGATCGCGATCGCCTTCGCGAACGCCCACACGTCCTTCTGCGTGGGGCCGCGCACGATCGGGATGTAGACGTGGATGCCTTTCGATCCGGTCGTCTTCGGGTACGTGGCAATCTTCAGCTTCGCGAGGATGTCGCGTACGCGCAGCGCGACCTCGCGCACTTTCCTGATGTCGGCGCCCGGACCGGGATCGAGGTCGAAGTGCAGGAAGTCGGGGCGATCCGTGTCATCGCAGCGCGCGTACCACGGATTCAGATCGATGCATCCGAGGTTGATGAGCCAGAGAAGTGCGGGAAGGTCCTGCACGATCGGGAAATTGATGACGCCCGCGCTGCCGTGGCCGATGTTACAGATCTCGATCCACTCCGGCCGCGGATCCGGCGCGCGCTTCATGTAGAAGAAATCGCCTTCCGCCCCGTTCGGATATCTCTTCATCACCATCGCCCGATCGACGAGATGCGGAAGCAGCCACGGCGAGATGTCGGCGTAGTACTGAAGGAGGTCGCGCTTGGTCAGCTTCAGGTTCTTCCAGAAGAGCTTCTTCAGATTCGTGAGGCGCACATCCCGATCGCCGAAGCGCAGCACGACATCCTCGGGACCCTCTGGAATGACGAGACGCCTGGCCGCCATTCAGAGCAGGCCCTTGACGACATGAAGCTCGGATAGAAAGCGGCGATAGCTGTACGCGTACGACTCGAGGTTCGCGGCGATGACGACCGGTTGGATGTTCATCACGCCGGCAGGATCGGGCGGCTTCAGTTCCTGCCAGGCCTTTCGCTCGCCGGTGGCGAGGTCGATGCGGTCGATGACGGCGCGCACTCGCGCGAACTGGTAGGCGTACAGCGCGCCGTCCTTGCCCCAGAGCAGCGGCTGATCGCCGGTTCGTGAGCCCGGGACGCGACGGTCGTCGTCGATCGTCGTCGAATAGATGTGGAGCTCGTCATCGGGCCCGGCGACGATCACGTTCTGACCGTCGGGCGCGAGCGCGATGGGCCACTTCACGCCTTCCGGACCGATCGGGCGCACCGTGCCGTCGCCGTCGAGCGCGAGCTCGAACAGCCGGTAGCCGCGGTTCGGCTCGTTGCCCCAGATCAGCAGACGCTTTGCGTCGGGGAACCACTCCCACCACACCATCATCTCGAGACCGCGCACCGGCACCGTCCGCGGATCGCCCGCGCCGACCGGCAGCAGGTCGAGGTGATCCGGCGCGCCGGTCATCGCAGCGATCCATTTTCCGTCCGGCGAGATCGTTCGCGCAGCGCCGTCGCCGAGGTGCACGGCCGGGCTGCCGTCGACGTTGCGGATGTAGATGGCCTCGGTGCCTGGGGGTGCTGCCGATCCCTGCTCGTTGAAGACGATGCGCGAGCCGTCCGCGGAAATGTCGGTCAGGAAGGACCAGTCGCACCACGACAGGTTCCTCTCCTCGCCCCCGCCGTGCCTGCCGGCGAGGATCTCGCGGCGGCCCTGGTCCCCGGAGATGAGCACGTCGCCGTTCTTCGCGATGTCGTGAAGGCTGACGCGCCCTGGCATCGCCAGTACGATCTTTTCTTTTCCGGTCAGCGAAACGCTGACGAGATCCCGGCCCGAGCCGTCGCCGATCGCGGAGGTCCAGACCTCGTCGCCTTTCGGCGCCCACGCGATCCCGAAGGTGCTCTTCCAGTACGTGCTTTGAAGCTTCTTCTCGCCGTTCAGATCGATCACGGCGACGCTCGCGCCGTCATCGCCCCAGAGCTTGTGATCGAGGAATGCAACGAGATCGCCCTTCGGCGAGAGCCGCACGTTGCTGATCCAATGCGGCGTCGAGTAGATGATTTTCCCGATCGGATATTCGATTTGAAAAAGGTCCTGCGACATGCGGATGATCGCGAGCTGCTTCCCATCGGGACTCCAGTCGGCGTCCTGCATCTCTTCGACGAGCTCGCGCGGCGCACCTCCGCCGAGCGACAGTCGCGCCAGCGTGCCGGTGGAGACCCATCCGCGATGGAAGCGGCGTCCGAGCGAGATCGCGAGCTCGCCGGTGGTGGGTGAAACCGCGAGTACGTCGGCACTCTGGACGCGAAGCGATCGCGCGTGCGGATCGCCCGGCACGGACGCGAACAACTCCAGCGGCTTGTCTTCCCAGGCTGCGCCGTAGACGACCGAGCCATCGCGCGCGAACCGCGCAGTCATCACGAAGCCGCGGCGGAAGGTGACGGCCGTGAAGTGCACCGGTTTCTTCTCGGCGGCCTTCTTCTCGCGCCGCGCGCGCGACGGAGCGACGACGCCCGTCTCGCCGCTTCCGGAGAACGTCTCGAGCGCGAACGCGACGTCTTTCATCGACTGGAACCGTTGCGACGGATTCTTCTCGAGCGCGTGCGCGACGATGCGCTCGAGCGCCGGATTGAGCGCGCCGGAGCGGAATGGCGGATCGTCGTTCAGGATCGCATTCATCGTCTCGACTTGCGACCCACGCCGGAACGGCGGCGCACCGGTGAGCGTCTCGAACAGCAGCGTGCCGAACGAGAAGATGTCGGAGCGGTGATCGATCGCATGTCCGCGTACCTGCTCGGGCGACATGTACGCCGCCGTGCCCATGACCATGCCCGGGTCGGTGAGCCGCTCGATCGTTCGCGAGCCGTCGACCTGCTCGTCGAGAAGCTTCGCCAGGCCGAAATCGAGAAGCTTGATGCGATCGTCGCTCGTGACGAACACGTTCTCGGGCTTGAGGTCGCGATGGATGATGCCGCGCTCGTGAGCGGCGGCCAGTCCGCGCGCGATCTGCAGCGCGTACTCGATCGCTTTGCGCTGTGTGAGGGGCAGCCGTTCGCGCAGCGTCGTGCCGTCGAGCAGCTCGCTGACGATGAACGGCGTCTGCTCGTGAGTGCCGACATCGAAGATCGTCAGCAGGTTCGGATGATTCAGCACGCCGGCGGCGCGCGCCTCCTGCGTGAAGCGGCTCATCCGCGCGTCATTCGAGATGAACGAGGCCGGCAGGATCTTGACCGCGACTTCGCGGCCTATGCGCGGATCGCGGGCGCGGTAAACCTCGCCCATTCCGCCGGCGCCGAGAGGCGCGATCACCTCGTACGGGCCGAGTCTCGATCCGGCGGCAACGGGCATGCCGCCAAGAATACATTCACTTCTTCGGGCCCATCGGATACGAGTGCTCGCGCGCCCACTCGCGCGCTCGCTGGACGGGATCGGTCGCCAGCTTGTGCCGCGGAGCGCTCAGGCGCGTGTACTCGAGCTCCCGATTCGCGCGGGCGGCGCGCAGCAGCAGTCCGCCGCGGCTCATGTCGCCGAGGCCGGCGAACATCGAGGGAAAGAGCAGCCGATCGCCCAGGAGCGGCCACAGGACGTCGACGTACTTGCCGCTGGCGACGCTGCCGAGGAGAACGACTTCGGCGTCGCCCGGGAGCGACTTGGCGAGCACGCGTGCGTCGCGCTCGAGCGGCTTGCGGTAGTTGCGCTTCCGCACGTCGACTTCGGTCCTGCTCAGCACCTTCATGCGCTCCGGCGTGATCGGCCACTGCGGCGGAACGAGTCCGAAACCGGGCGCGATGACGTGCACGTTCCCGGCCTCCGCGAAATGCAGCGCGTACGTGATCTTGCCGCGGAAGTACAACGCGCTCATGAACGCGAACGCCAGCGCGATCGGGACGCCCTGTTCGGACTGGTACATCCGCGCAGCCTCGAACTTCGCGCGCGGCGAGGTGAGCTGCTTCGCGCGCAGGCCGGAGACATTCGCGGGCGACAGCAGAAAAACCCTGGTCACGGGCATTCGCACGCGCAACAGGTCGCGATCAGCGCAACTTCCCGAGCCGCTGCACCGCTTCGCGAACGGCCGCGCGGCGGCGTTCCTGCGCGTCTGCCCGCGCTGCTTTCACGGTCGCGAGCGTCCAGGCAGCGGCGCGGCTGGGATGGCCTGAGTCGAACGGCGGATGCGGGTCGTACTCGATCGTGAGCTGGATCTGCTTCGCCAGCTCGGATCCGTGCAACTCCGCGACGACGGCGAGCGCGAAGTCGATCCCGGCGGTGACTCCTCCGGCAGTGATGCGATTGCGATCGCGCACGACGCGCTCGTCGACGGCCGTCGCGCCGAACTCGGCGAGAAACTCCATCGCCGTCCAGTGCGTCGCCGCGCGATAGCCGTCGAGCAGCCCGGCGGCGCCGAGGATCAGCGCGCCGGTGCAGACCGAAGTGACGTAACGGGCCGCCTGTGCCTGGTTGCGAACGAACGACAGCAACTCGTCGTCGAGCATCGCCTCGTTCGCGCCCGGTCCGCCGGGACAGAACAGCACGTCGGCCTGTGGCGCGTCATGAAACGTGTTCGTCGGCGCGATCGCCAACCCGAACTCGCTCCGCACCGCTTCGAGCGATCGCGCGACGAGCATGACCTCCTCACCGGCGACGCGGCTGAAGACTTCGTACGGGCCGGCGAGATCGAGCTGCGTGAGCCGCGGGAACACCACTGCGGCGATGCGCATCAGCGCAGCCGGCGCAGCGCCTCTTTCAACAGCTTGTTCCCCTTCTCCTGATCGTCGGCCTTGTCGCTGCGCATCAACTCGTCCGCGCGCCGCAGATCGTGGAGGACGGTGAGGAGCGGAACCGACTCAGAGCCGGGAAAGAGCGTGGACTCGAGCGCGCCGATCTCGGAGTCGACGGTTGCCGCATCCGGATCCTCGCGGACGCGCCCGAGCGCGTTGATCGTCGAGTACGCCGGATTCGCCGGATCGTCCTGCATCACGGCTTTCTGGAAGTGGATCTCGGCGACGGCTTCCTTCGCGTCGCGTTGATCGACCGACACCTGCGCACTCGCGAGCACGCGGTCGTAGATGCCGCCGAGGTCGAACGTCTGCGACGTGTCGGGGCTCATCCACTTGTTGATGTGCTTGACGTCGCTCTTCTGCCGTCCATCGTCGTCGTAGCTGATGCGGACGTCGCCGACGTAAACGGGATTGTTGCCTTTGAACAGCGAGCGCTTGCTCGGGACGACCACCTTCACACCGTACACATGCTCGCCGGTGGCCTCGAACTGATCGGGATCACCTGCGTCGTGCACCGCGCTGACCGAATGCACGTTCTTGTCGATCGGGCCGCTGCCGCTCGGGCGCATCCATCGCACCCAGCGATAGCCGCCGCTCGGCAGCGGCTCGCGCAGCTCGTCGACGCGGCGGTCGATGAAGCGGCGCACGTCGTCCGACGACGTGTATCTGCGCATCATCATCGAGCGGATCTGGTAGAGCGTACCGAGGTGCGTGAGCTGGGCGCTGCAGTCGTTGCGGTCGATGGCGAAGAGCGGGACGGCGATGAGTGCGAGCGAGAACAACAGCACAGGTCGCTTCATGACCTGATTATGCCACCCGGATCAGCACCTTCAACGCGCCTGGGCGCTGTGCCTGCTCGAACGCCGTGATGGCGTCGTCGATCGCGAACTCGGCGTGGATCAGGGGCTCGACGTCGACGCTGCGCGACTGCAGGAGCCGCAGCGCCGGCGCGAACGGACCGCAGCGCGAGCCGACCAGCGTGATCTCGTCGACGACGAGCGACGACGCATTGACCGTGAGGTTGCCCGCATACGTGCTCTTCATGACGAGCGTGCCGCGCGGACGCAGAGCATTGCGCGCGATCGCGAATCCGTCTGCGCTGCCGGTGCAGTCGACGGCGACGTCGAACTTGCGGCCGAACGGCTCAGTGCTCGTTTCGATGCCGCGCCTCGCGAGCAACTCGAGCTTGTCGCGATGCCGTCCGATCACCGCCAACCGGCAACCGGTCAACGCGAGCGTCTGCGCGATCAACTGCCCGAGCTTTCCGTCGCCGACGACGAGCACGCGATCTTCGGGCTCGATGTGCACCTGCTCCTGAATTTCGAGCGCCGCCGCGAGCGGCTCGGTGAAGACCGCTTCTTCATTCGACAGCTCGTCGGGAACGACGTGCAGGTTCTCGCGCGGCAGCGAGAGGTACTCCGCGAACGCGCCGTTGCGGTTCACGATGCCGAGGACGCTGCGCTTCTCGCAATGCGTGCGGCGTCCGGCGCGGCAGGCCTCGCACGCGCCGCACGACGCGTTGATCTCGCCGACGACGCGCGTGCCGTCTTCGAGCGCTCCGACGAATTCATGGCCGGGCACGCCGGTGAACGGGTAGTAGCCGCGCGTCAGCTCGATGTCGGTGTTACAGATGCCGGCGAGCAGCACGCGGACGAGCACCTCGCCGTCGCGCGCCGCCTGCGGCACGTCATCGCGAAGGCGGAGCTGCCGATCCTCGAGCCATACCGCTCGCATTCTTCGTCCTCGGTCCCCGGTCCCCGGTCCTCGGCTTGAGGTCGAGCACTTTGCGCAGATACTGGCCCGTGGCACTGTCGGGGATCGCGGCGATCTCTTCGGGTGTGCCGAGGCCGATGACGCGGCCGCCCTCGTCGCCGCCCTCCGGACCGAGGTCGATGATCTGATCGGCGGTCTTGATGACGTCGAGGTTGTGCTCGATCACGACGACCGTGTTGCCGCGATCGACGAGACCGTGCATCAGGTGCAGAAGCTTCGACACGTCGTCGAAGTGCAGCCCGGTCGTCGGCTCGTCGAGGATGTACAGCGTCTTCCCCGTCGCACGCTTCGCCAATTCTTTCGCGAGCTTCACGCGCTGCGCTTCGCCGCCGGAGAGCGTCGTCGACGATTGTCCTAGCTTGATGTAGCCGAGGCCGACTTCGTCGAGCGTGCGGAGGATGTTGGCGATCTTCGGGATGTTGCGGAACATCTCCAGGCCCTGCTCCACCGTCATGTCGAGGATGTCGGCGATGGACGCGCCTTTGTACGTGACCTGCAGCGTCTCACGGTTGTAGCGGCGGCCGCCGCAGACGTCGCACGTGACGTAAATGTCCGGCAGGAAGTGCATCTCGATCTTGATCTGCCCGTCGCCTTTGCACGCTTCGCAGCGCCCGCCTTTCACATTGAACGAGAAGCGCCCCGGCCCGTAGCCGCGCATGCGCGCCTCGGGCGTCTGGGCCATGAGATTGCGGATCTCGGTGAAGAGCTGCGTGTACGTCGCCGGGTTCGAGCGCGGCGTGCGGCCGATGGGCGACTGATCGATGTCGATGACTTTGTCGAGCTGGTCGAGACCTTCGATGAGGTCGTACTCGCCCGGCGTGTCGCTCGACTCATAGAAGTGCCGCGACAGCGCCTTGTAGAGAATGTCGTTGACGAGTGTCGATTTGCCGGAGCCCGACACGCCGGTCACGGCGATGAAGATGCCGAGCGGAATCGTGACGTCGAGGTTCTTCAGGTTGTTCTGCCGCGCGCCGCGGATGACGAGCACGTTCTCGCCGATCGGCCGCCGTTGCGCAGGCACTTCGATGCGCGCGTCGCCGCGCAGGTATTTCGCCGTCAGCGATGACGGGAACGTCTTCACCTGGTCGAGGGGTCCTTCGGCAACGACTTCGCCGCCGTGCACTCCGGCGCGGGGGCCGAGGTCGATGACATGGTCGGCGGATTCGATCGTCTCCTCGTCGTGCTCGACCACGATCACCGTATTGCCGAGGTCGCGGAGCTCGAGGAGCGAGTCGATGAGCTTGCGGTTGTCGCGCTGATGCAGTCCGATCGACGGCTCGTCGAGCACGTAAAGCACGCCCATCAGCTTCGATCCGATCTGCGTGGCCAGACGAATGCGCTGCGCCTCACCGCCGGATAGCGTCGCAGCGTTGCGGTCGAGCATCAGGTAACCGACGCCGACCGCGTTCAGGAACCCGAGGCGATCGCGGACTTCCTTGAGGATCTTGCCGGCGATCGCTTCTTCGCGTTCCGAAAGCGCAATCGTCCTGAAGAATCCTTCCGCGTCCTTCAGTTGCTGTGCGACGACTTTGTCGATGGGGCGCCCGGCCACCGTGACCGCGAGCGCTTCCGGCTTCAGACGGCGTCCCTTGCAGTCGGGACACTTCTTCTGCGTCATGAAGCGCTCGATCTCTTCGCGGATGTCGTCGTTGTCCGACTCGCGGTAGCGACGCTGCAGCATCGTCACGAGACCTTCGTACGTGCCGGTGTAGTGATACGACGACTCCGATCCTTCGAACCGGAACTTGATCTTGTCCTCGGAGCCGTAAAGGATGCAGTGGCGCCCCTTCTCCGGCAGCTTCTCCCAAGGTGTGTCGAGCGAAAATTTGTAGTGCTTCGCGACCGTGTGGATCTGCTTGATGCGCCAGTTGTCGGCGCCTTCCTTCCAGATCGCGATCGCGCCGTCGTTGATCGACTTCGATTCGTCGGGAACGATCTTCCGCTCGTCGACTTCGAGCAGAACGCCGAGTCCCGAGCAGCGCGGGCAGGCGCCGTACGGCGAGTTGAACGAGAACAGCCGCGGCGTGATCTCGCCGACGGAGATGCCGCAGTCGGGACAGGCGTAGTTCTGGGAGAGGATTTCTTCGTTCGGTGTCATTCCGAGCCGCGCAGACGGCGAGGAATCCGGGCGGTGGGCGTCCTCGTCGTGCCGCCGCCCGGATTCCTCGCGCTCTTCGGCGCTCGGAATGACACCGGGCTTGTCCGCGTACAGGATCTTCAGGAGACCTTTGGTCACGCGCGTCGCAGTCTCGAGCGAGTCGGCGAGCCTCTGCGCGATTCCTTCCTTCACGACGAGTCGGTCGATCACGACATCGATCGTGTGCTTCTTCTGCTTGTCGAGCAGCGGCGGCTCCGCGAGCTCCACCATCTGTCCGTCGACGATCGCGCGGGTGAAGCCTTCCTTCACCATCTGCAGCATCTGCTTGCGGTACTCGCCCTTCTTGCCGCGGACGTACGGCGCGAGGATCGTGAACTTCGTTCCGGCGGGCAGCTTCAGCAGGCGATCGACCATCTGCTGGATCGTCTGCGGCCGGATCTCCTGGCCGCAGTTCGTGCAGTGCGGCACGCCGATCGACGCGTAGAGCAGGCGCAGGTAGTCGTAGATCTCCGTGACCGTACCCACCGTCGAGCGCGGGTTGCGCGACGTCGTGCGCTGTTCGATCGAGATCGCCGGCGAAAGCCCTTCGATCGAGTCGACGTCGGGCTTCTCCATCTGTTCGAGGAACTGCCGTGCGTACGCCGACAGCGATTCGACGTACCGCCGCTGGCCCTCGGCAAAGATCGTGTCGAAGGCCAGGGATGACTTCCCCGAACCGGACACGCCGGTGATGACAACAAACTTGTTGCGGGGAACTACGACGTCGATGTTTTTGAGGTTGTGCTCGCGGGCACCGCGAATGACGATGGAGTCCATGGTTGGGCGTGGCGGATATTAACGCGAGCGGCGCGGGCGGTGTTCCCGGTCTACTCGACGTGGAGGGAAGTGCTCGCGATCAGCCAGTCGCGGTAAGGCCCTGACAGCTCATCAATCCGGAGCACAACAAATTCAGGAACGTCATACGGATGCCCTGCAAACAGCGCTTCCCGCAACG
>DASWBH010000322.1:0-2575 GCA_036390755.1 Thermoanaerobaculia bacterium | reverse complement strand
TTGGCCGTCCGCGGCGTCAACGACGGCGTTGCCGCCTTCGGAAAGTCTGCCGAACAACATCTCCTCGACGAGCGGCTCCTTGATCTTCGAGTGGATGAGCCGCGCCATCGGGCGGGCGCCGAACGCGCGGTCGTAGCCGTTTGTCGCCAGCCAGGCGCGCCCACCTTCGCGCAGCTCGAGCGTCACGTTCTTCGGCGCGAGCTGCGCTCGCAGTTCGTTGATGAATTTGTCGACGACCTGCTCGGTGACTTCGAAGCTGAGCGGGTCGAATGCGATCCACGCGTCGAGCCGGTTGCGGAACTCCGGCGCGAACGTCCTTTCGATCGCTCCCCGTCCTCGGCCGCTGGCCGGATTGTTGCGGAAGCCCATGCCACCTTCGCTCATCTCGCGCGCGCCGGCGTTCGTGGTCATGATCATGATGACGTTGCGGAAGTCGGCCTTCTTGCCGTTGTTGTCCGTCAGCGTGGCGTGATCCATCACCTGCAGCAGGATCGAGAAGAGATTCGGATGGGCCTTCTCGATCTCGTCGAGGACGAGCACGGCGTACGGCGTGCGGATGATTGCGTCCGTGAGCAGGCCGCCCTGATCGAATCCGACGTATCCCGGCGGCGCGCCGATGAGACGCGACACCGTGTGCGGCTCCATGTATTCGCTCATGTCGAAGCGGATGAACTCGACGCCGAGGGCGACGGCGAGCTGCTTGGCGAGCTCGGTCTTGCCGACGCCGGTCGGGCCGGAGAAGAGGAACGAGCCGATGGGCTTCTCGGGATGTCCGAGGCCGGAGCGGGAGACCTTGATCGCGCTGACGAGCTGTTTGATGGCGTGATCCTGGCCGTAAATCACCTTGCGAAGCTCGCCTTCGAGATGCTGCAGGCGCGCCTTCTCGCTGACGGCGATGGTGCGCGGCGGGATTTTCGCCATGCGCGCCACGACCTGTTCGACTTCCGCTTCGCCGATCACTGTGGGCTCGGGAACGACCATCGGCTGCGCGCTCGGCTCTGCCGGTGTCGTGATCGGTGATGCAGCAGGCGCGAGCATCCGCACGCGCGCTCCCGCTTCGTCGAGGACGTCGATGGCCTTGTCGGGAAGGTGCTTGTCGTGGATGTACTTCGCGGAGAGCTCGGCGGCGAGGCGCAGCGCCTCTTCACTGAAGCGCACGTTGTGGTGCTGCTCGTAGTACGTCTTCAGGCCGCGAAGAATCTCGATGGTCTCTTCGATCGTCGGCTCGCCGACTTCGATTTTCTGGAAGCGGCGCGCCAGCGCGCGATCGCGCTCGAAGGACGCCTTGTATTCGGCGTACGTCGTCGAGCCGATGCAGCGCAGTTTTCCGGACGCGATGGCCGGCTTCAGGATGTTCGACGCGTCCATCGTCCCGCCGCTGACCGCGCCGGCGCCGACGATCGTGTGGATCTCGTCGATGAAGAGGATGGCATCCTTCTTCTCCATGAGCGAGCTCATGACGGCTTTGAGCCGCTGCTCGAACTCGCCGCGGTATTTCGTGCCGGCGAGAAGCGCGCCCATGTCGAGCGCCCACACTTCGGCGTCCTTCAGCACCGCCGGCACGTTGCCGTCGTGGATCATGAGGGCGAGACCTTCGGCGATGGCGGTTTTGCCGACGCCCGGCTCGCCGACGAACAACGGATTGTTCTTGCGGCGGCGGCAGAGGATCTGGATGGTCCGCTCGACTTCGAGCGTGCGGCCGATCAGGGGATCGATCTCGCCCTTCTTCGCTCGCTCGAGGAGATTGACGGCGAACGACGACAGCGGGTCGCCGCGCTGCCCGCCTTCTTCTTCCGGCGCGACGAAAGCAGGCTCGTTTCCAGATGCTGCGCCGCTCCGGGCGATGCCGTGTGAGATGTAGTTCAGGACATCGAGTTTGTTGACGCCCTGGCTGCGCAGCAGATAGACGGCCTGCGACCGCTCGGCCTGGTAGAGCGCGGCGAGCATCTGGCCGGTGTCGACTTCCTTGCGGCCCGAGCTCTGCGCGTGAAGCTGCGCGTACTGGACGACGCGCTGCAGCATCGTCGTGAGCACAGGCTGCAGCGTGACGTCGTCCGGCGCGGCGTCGAACGTCTTCTTCATGAAATCGTCGAGCTGCTTCTTCAGCACGTCGACGTCGCCGCCACAGGCGCGGATCACGCCGGCAACTTCACGGTCGTGCACGAGCGCGTAGAGCAGGTGCTCGAGCGTCACGTACTCGTGGCGCCGCTTCAGCGCCTCGTTGACGGCAAATTCGAATGCTTCCTGGAGGTCTTTCCCGATCATGTCAAATCTGTTCCATAGTAGCGAGAAGCGGGAACTCGTGCTCGCGGGCGATTGTGGTGGTCTTGTCGACCTTCATCTCCGCGATCTCGAACGTGTAGATGCCGGCCACGCCAACTCCTTTGACGTGAACGTTCAGCATCACCTGAACGGCCTGCTCCTCCGGCATTCCGAAGACGGACTGCAGCACCCAGACCACGAAGTCCATGGTCGTGTAATCGTCATTGTGCAGCAGCACTTTATAGAGAGGCGGCTGGTCAACCTTCTCGGCGCTTTCCGCGACGGCCGACTCTTCGTACCTCGAGTCTGGCGG
>DASWBH010000321.1:0-33149 GCA_036390755.1 Thermoanaerobaculia bacterium | reverse complement strand
CTCGACACGCCGACATCCGGCCGCTATCTGCTCGACGGCATCCCGGTCGAGTCGATGAACGACGACGAGCTCGCAGCGGTGCGCAACAAGAAGATCGGATTCGTCTTCCAGACGTTCAACCTGCTCGCGCGCACGACCGCGCTGCAGAACGTCGAACTGCCGCTCATCTACGCGAAGATCCCGCGCGCCGAGCGTCGCCAGCTCGCCGAAGAGGCCCTGGCTGCGGTCGGGCTGCAGGATCGGATGAATCACCAGCCGAACGAGCTCTCCGGCGGCCAGCGGCAGCGCGTCGCCATCGCCCGTGCGCTCGTCAACCGGCCGTCGCTCCTGCTCGCCGACGAGCCGACCGGCAATCTGGACTCGCAGACCGGCCGCGAGATCCTCGACCTGTTCCGCGACCTGTATGGGCGCGGCAACTCCATCATCATGGTTACGCATGAGGACGACGTCGCGCGCGAGGCGAAGAGGGTCATTCACATTCGCGACGGGCGGATTCATGTGTAATTCGGGATTCGGGATTCGCTGTTCGCGATTCGGAGGACGAAGAATTCTGCTCCCTGACTTTCCCGAATCCCGAATCCCGAATCCCGAATCTCCGGCTACCTGACCATGTTTTTCGAAAACGTCCGCATCGCCCTGCGCGCCATCAGCGCGAACAAAATGCGCTCGATCCTCACGGTCCTCGGCGTGATGATCGGCGTCGCGGCCGTCATCGCGGTCGTTTCGCTCGTTCAGGGGCTGCAGCACAAGATCTCCGCCGATCTCGAAAACGTCGGCTCGACCTTCATCCGCGTCATCCCCGACCTCGGTGTGCAGCGGAACCCGTTTCTGCAGAAACTCCCGGAGCTGACGTACGACGACGCGCTGGCGATCAGAAAAGGCGCGCCGGCGATCCGGCAGTTCACGCCGATCTTCCTCAACTCCGTCGAGCTCAAGCGTGGTGACGCACGCCACTCCACGACGCTCCTCGGCGTCAATCAGTTCTATCAGGATGTCGTGAACAACTGGGTCGATCGCGGCCGCTTCTTCACTTCGCTCGACGAGGAGGCAAAGAAGCGCGTTGCCGTCGTGGGAGCGCAGGTGGCGCGCAAGCTCGCGCTCGGCAGCGAGCCCATCGGGAAGGAGATCCAGATCAGCGATCAGCCGTTCACCGTCGTCGGAGTGATGGAGATGCGCGGCAGCTCGATCACGGGCGACTCCGACGACCTCATCTACATCCCGTTCGCGACGGCGGCAGTCATCTACGGCCAGGATCAGATGAAACACCTGCCGCTGGCGCTGCAGGTCCGGAACCGCGATGAGATGGATCTGGCCAAGGATCAGGTGCGCGAGGTCCTCCGGGCGCGGCATCACCTGAAGAAGGGCAAGCCCGACGACTTCCAGATCACGACGCAGGAGGAACTGCTCAAGACCGTCTCGGGCGTCCTGCTCGGCGTCTCCGGGAGCATGGCTGGAATCGTCGGGATCGCGCTGATCGTCGGCGGGATCGGGATCATGAACATCATGCTCGTCTCGGTCACGGAGCGGACGCGCGAGATCGGCATCCGCAAGTCGATGGGCGCGCGGCGTCAGGACGTCCTCCTGCAGTTTCTGATCGAAGCGATCGCGCTGTCCGGTTTCGGCGGAATCGTCGGGATCCTCGGGGGCGTCGGCCTGGCGAACCTCATCCGCGTGATTCTGAAGAAGTGGGTCGATCTGCCGGCCGTTCACACGCCGTTCTGGGCGGTCGCCATCGCCTTCGGGTTCTGCGCGTTCCTCGGGATCCTGTTCGGGATCTATCCGGCGGCCAAAGCGTCGAAACTCGATCCGATCGAAGCGCTCCGTTACGAATAAGGAATCGCAGGGCGGACGCGAAATGCGCTCTCGGGAAAGGGTGTTACTTCCAGACGTGCGAAACCTCCGCCCATTCGCCGCCTTTCTATTCATCGCGCTCGTTGGTGTTTCGGCCTTCGCCGAGACGATGCCGCTGTCCCAGGTCAAAGCGGGGATGAAGGGCTACGGCCTGACCGTCTTCGAAGGATCGAAGGTCGAGAAGTTCGACGTCGAGATCATCGGCGTGCTGAACCAGATCGGCCCCGGACAGGACCTGATCCTCGCCCGCGTCGACTCGCCGGTGATCCGCCGGGCGGGCGTTCTCGCCGGGATGAGCGGCTCTCCGATCTACATCGACGGAAAGGTCATCGGCGCGCTCGCCTACGCGTGGCAGTTCGCGAAGGAGCCGGTGGCGGGGATCACCCCGATCGCCGAGATGCTCCGCATCGCGCAGGTCAGCGGGCCCGCGTCGAACGCGATCCTTCCCGCGGCCGCCGCGCCGCGCATGACCGCTCCCGAGTTCCTGAACGCGCTGGCGAACGGGAAAACGGAAGACGTCTTCAACAAGCTCCTGGGTGACTTCGCGGCGAAGCAGGTGAGCACGCTCGGCGCGGCGAAGCGGATCGCGCTTCCGGTGTCGCTGTCGAGCTTCGCGCCGGAGACGATCGCGCGCTTCTCGCACTACCTCGACGACATGGGCATGGTCGCCGTTCCGAGCGGCTCCACGTCGTCATCGACCACCGTTTCCGGAAGCGCGGCGAAGCACTTCGCGCCCGGCGACCCGATCGGCGCTGTCCTGCTGAACGGTGATTTCAGCGTGGCCGCGACCGGCACCGTGACGCACATCGAAGGCGATCGCGTGTACGCGTTCGGCCATCCGTTCCTCGACATGGGCGAGATCAGCTTCCCGATGGCGCGAGCCGAGATCGTCGGCTTCATGCCGAGCGTCGCGACGTCGTTCAAGTTCGCGAACACCGGCGAGATCATCGGCGCGCTGCGCCAGGATCGTTCGGCCGGCATCATGGGAGTCGTGGGCGAGAAAGCGCCGATGATTCCCGTGGATCTCACGGTCGACGCCGCAGGCGGCACGCAGACGTACCACGTGAACCTGGTGCGGCACCCGCAGCTGTCGCCGCTGATGCTGGCGATGGCGGCGGACAGCGTCGTCGCGAACGCGCAGC
Organism: Thermoanaerobaculia bacterium; assembly: GCA_036390755.1. Lineage (GTDB taxonomy): Bacteria > Acidobacteriota > Thermoanaerobaculia > Gp7-AA8 > Gp7-AA8 > DASVHS01. The sequence goes on along the minus strand of DASWBH010000321.1, from coordinate 30,156 downwards.
GCGCGGCCGGCGAGCGCACGGTCGTCCTCGAATCCGAGATCAAGCTCAAAGGCTTCGACCCGATCGTGCTTCACGAAGGTTGGGCGGGCGCTCAGGCCCGGCAGGCCATTCCGACATATCTCGCGGTCATTTCCGGGTACCTGATGTCGAACGAGTTCAAGACTGCCGACATCGAGAGCGTGAAACTCCATCTGCGTCACGACGACCTCGTGAAGACGGCGCACATCCTCGAAGCCACGGTGCAGCGGCCCGAGAACGGCCGCATCTCGCCGGGCGCCACCGTCACGGTCCGCACCGTTCTGAAGCCGTTCAGAGGCGACTCGTTCGTCGAGAGCTTCGACGTGAAGATCCCGGACGATCAGCCGCCGGGACAGGCGTATCTGCTCATTGGAAGCGGCACGGTCGCAAATCAGATCGACTTCTCGCTCGTGCCGCCCGACCCGCGGACGCTCGAGCAGGTCGTCGGCGTTCTGCGCCGTCTCCGTCCGTCGACCGACCTGACCGTTGGCCTGTACTCGTCAGGCGACGGCGCGGTCACCGCGGGTGTGTATCTGCCGAACCTTCCGCCGTCGATCCGCGCGGTCGTCACCGACGACACGTCGAACGGAGCGCAGGCGCTGGTGCGGTATCACGCCAGCGGACGGCAGGCCAAGTCGCTCGGCTACATCGTCGACGGAGCGGTGAAGATCGACATTGACGTCAAGCCCGCGATCTAAATTCAATTCGCAGGTCGCAGATCGCCGATCGCAGGTCGGCGGCGAGAGAGGTAACTCCATGCATCGCGTTGCGGTTCTCCTGGCCGCGTTGCTCGCGGCTTCCAACGTATTTGCCGTCGCGCCGCAGTTCTGGCGCATCCGCTCGGCGGAAGACTTCCTGGGCGGCGACATCGAAGGGTTCGCCGTCACCTCGCGCGGCGAGCTTCGTCCCGGACCGACGGCGCGCAAGATCGCGTCGTTCAACGACCCGTTCGTGCTCGCTCAAATCGCCGCACCGAATGGCGATCACTTCTTCGGCACCGGGAACGAAGGAAAGCTGTACCGCCTTCGCGGAACCGAGTTGAAGGCGATCTACACGGCGCCCGAGCCGGAGATCTACGCAGTCGCGTATCACGACGGCACGCTCTATGCCGGCACGTCGCCGAATGGAAAGATCTATCGCGTCGATCCCGAAACCGGCAAAGCGACCGTCTTCTACGATCCGAAGCAGGCGTACATCTGGGCGATTGACTTCGTCGGCAACGACCTCGCTGTCGCGACGGGCGTCGACGGAAAGCTCTTCCGCGTGCCGCCGAACGGCGAAGGGAAGGTGTGGTTCGATTCGGCCGAGACGCATCTGCGGTCCCTGGCTGTGCGGCCGGGCGGCACCGTTCTCGTCGGCGCGTCCGGCAAAGGGCGGATCTACGCGGTCGCGCCTGACGGTTCCGCGCACGCGCTGTACGACTCGCCTCTGAACGAGATCACTTCGATCTACGTCGACCCGAACGGCGTCGGCTGGGCGGCAGGCGTCAGCAACGTGCTGCCGGCCACCGCGCCGAAGCCGCAGCAGCAACAGAAACCGCAGCAGCAGCAACAGCAGCAGACGAACACGTCCACGACCACGGAACAGAAGAAGGACGACTCGAATCCGTCGGTCGAAGTCAGCTTCTCGTTCGACGAGTCGCAGAGTGGCGGCGGCCAGGCGCCACAGGTGGGCGCCGGTGAGCTCTATCGAATCAATCCCGACGACTTCGTCGAGACGGTGCGCAAGTTCGACCGCGAGATGATCTACGCGATCAACGGTGGTCCGAAGGGCTCGATCCTGCTCTCGACCGGGCCGCAAGGCCGCATCTATCAGTTCAAGGATGGCGAGGTTGCGTTGATCGCGGACGTGCCGGAGAAGCAGGTCGTGTCGATCTCGGCGACGAACGGGACGACACTGGTGACCACGACGAACAGCGGCGCGGTCTACCGGCTCGACAGCGCGCCGACGAACCGTGCGGAGTTCCGCTCGGCCGCGAAAGACGTCGAGCGCTTCTCGCGCTTCGGCCACTACCGCATCGAAGGCAATCACGTCGACAACGGCGCGATCGCAATCGCCTTCCGCACCGGCAACACGCGCAATCCCGACGCGACGTGGAGCTCCTGGACGCTGGCCTCACCGCTGCCGGACGGCAACATCGCCGCTCCGCCGGGCCGTTACATTCAATGGAAGCTCTCGCTGCCGAAGCCCGCGCCGGACGTCGTCGTCGACAACGTGACGATCGCCTTCGTCAACCGCAACGTGGCGCCGGTGATCGACGCACTCGCCGTGCAGGATCCGGCAGTCGTCTTCATCAGCTCCTCGTATCCGGCATCGCCGCAGGTCGTGGAAGCGACAAATCCCGACGAGTACGGCATCTTCACGAGCCTCGAGAATCCGCGCGAACGTGCTCAGGGCGATCAGGGAAAGAAAGTCTTCCGAAAGGGCTATCGCACGATCGTCTGGCGCGCCCACGACGACAACGGCGACGCGCTCCGCTACTCGCTTGCGTTCCGGATGAAGGGCACCGAGCGCTGGCTGCGACTGCGCGACAACATCGAAGACACGCAGATCAACTTCGACACCTCGCAGCTCCCCGACGGCACGTACGAGCTGCGTCTGACCGCCAGCGATGCCCTCGAGAATCCGGAGATGCCTCTGACCGCGACTCGCGAAGGTGTCGAGTTCCAGGTCGACAACACCGCGCCCAACATCACGATCACGCCGCAGGGGAACGAGATCATCATCCACGTGACCGACAAGATGTCGGTGGTCGGCAAAGTCGAATTTTCCGCCGACGCGCAGAAGTGGACGCGTCTCATTCCGGTCGACGGCATCGCCGATTCGCCCGACGAGACCTACCGCCTGCCGCGGTCGGAAGTCGAAGGCAGGTTCGTGATCATTCGCGCGACCGATGCGTTCTACAACGTGGCCACGGAGTCGGTCACGTTGAGTCGTTAACGGGCCGACAGCCACCCGCCCGTATAATCGCGAGTGTGAAGCGCTGGGTTGCCGCGTCCCTCTCCGTGCTTGCCATCCTCGGCGGGTGCGTTCAGAGGGAGCGGACGGTGCCGGCGGCTGTGGAGGACGACTCCCATCCACGCCGCGGCGGCACGCTGTACCGGCGCCTCGAAGTCGACGTCGTCAGCGTCAATCCCGTTCTGGCCACGACGCGCTACGACCGCCTGGTCGCAAACTACCTGTTCACGCCGCTCGTCAACTTCGATGACGAGCTACGCATCATCCCGGCGCTCGCAGACTCGTGGACGATCTCGCCCGACGGTCGCGACTACACGTTCAAGCTGAACGAGAACGCGACCTTCGCGGATCGCACGCCCGTGCGCGCGAGCGACGTGCTCTTCACGCTGCGCAAGATCGTCGATCCGCAATCGGAAGCCGTGCAGATCGCCAGCGGCTTCGATCAGGTCGACATGACGCGCAGCCGCGTCGTCGACGACCACACCATCGTCATCGCCTTCCGCGAGGCGCTCGCGTCCCAGCTCAGCCAGTTCAACAACCTTCTGATCCTCCCGGAGCACGTGTACGCGCGCGGTAATTTCCGCAACGACTACAACCTCCAGGCCACAGGCAGCGGGCCGTATCGCCTCGTGCGCCGTGTTCCCGGCAAAGAAGTCGTGATGCAGCGGCGAATGGATTACTGGTCGACCCAGCCGTACGTCGACACAGTCGTGTTCAAGGTGATTACGAACGAAACGACCTCGTGGAACGCGGTCCAGCACGGCGACGTGGACGAGACGATGCTTCACTCCGATATCTGGATGCGCGCCCGCGCCGACGCGTCGCTGCAGCGCAAGCTCGACTTCCGGCAGTTCTACGGCCTCAGTTACAACTACATCGCCTGGAACGAGCGCAATCCGCTCTTCAGCGACAAACGCGTGCGCCGCGCTCTCTCGATGTCGCTCGACGTGCCGTCGATCATCAAGAATCTCTACGGCGGCACCGCACGCGCTCTCAACGGTCACTTCATGCCCGATCAATGGGCGTACAACCCGGAAGTGCCGGTCGTGCCTTTCGATCCCGCCGGCGCCAAGCAGATCTTCACGTCCCTCGGCTGGCTGGACACGAACGGCGACGGCGTCATCGACAAGGATGGCAAGCCGTTCAAGTTCGATCTCATCATCACTGCCGGGAGCGTGCAGGCGCTGACCATCGGCCAGCTTTACCAGAACGCCCTGAAGGGAGTCGGCGTCGACTGCGAGCTCGCCGTACTCGACGGTGCGACGGCGATTCAGCGCATCCTCGCCGGCAACTACGAATCGGCCTATCTGTCGTGGGATCTCGATCCGGATCCCGATCCTTTCCAGCTTTTCCATTCATCGCAGATTCCGCCCCGCGGTCAGAACGTCGTCTATTACTCGAATTCCGACGCGGACAAGCTGATGGAGCAGGCGAGGCATGAGCTGGATACGGGCAAGCGCGCCGCGTTGTATCGACGGCTGCAGGTGATCCTGGCCGATGACCAGCCGTACACGTGGGTCAATCAGCCTTCGGTGAAGTGGGCCGTGAACCGGCGCGTACACAACGTGCGGGACGGCAAAGGATTCGGTCTGTTCCTCTGGTATCCGGGCGAGCTCGATTGGTGGGTCAGCAGCGGACCGCCGCCGGCAAGCGGGTAATGCTCGTCTACGTCGTCCGCCGCCTGCTGTACGCGCTGCTCACGTTTCTGGGAATCACCGTCGCGACCTTCGCGCTGATTCACAGCGTGCCGGGCGATCCCGTGCTTTTCTACGTCAGCCGCGGATCGCTTACGCACATCACGCCATCGGTGCTCGCGTCCATTCGGCACGAGTACTACCTCGACGAGCCGCTTCCGCGGCAGTACGTGCACTGGCTCGGCGGCGTGATGAGGCTCGACTTCGGACAGTCGCTCGTGGAGCGGCAGCCTGTCGCTCGCGTGATCTTCGAGAAGTTGCCGCGCACGCTCCTGCTCAACGCGATTGCATTCGTGATCGCCGCCGCGATCGGCATTCCGGTCGGACTCTGGAGCGCCGCTCGCGCCGGGAGATCGTTCGACCGCGCCTCGGCGGTGTCGTTCTTCCTGCTGTACTCGCTGCCGACGTTCTGGGTCGCGCTCCTGCTGATGCAATTCTTCTCGGTGAAGCTGGGGATCCTGCCGGTGCTCGGCCTGACGTCGGACGGCTACGCGGAGATGACGCGCGCACAGCAGCTCGTCGATCGCATTCGTCACCTCATGCTGCCGGTTGCCGTGCTGACCTACGGGCAACTGGCGATTTTCGCGCGATTCTCGCGATCGGCGGTTCGCGAAGTCATTCGCCAGGACTTCGTGACAACGGCTCGGGCAAAGGGGGTGGGGGAGGCCGGCGTGATGTGGCGCCATGCGTTCCGCAACGCGCTGCTGCCGATCATCACGCTCATCGGACTGACCGTGCCGTACCTGATCTCGGGCAGCGTCATCGTCGAAGACATCTTCCAGTGGGATGGAGTCGGGCTGTTGTACTTCGACTCGATCCGGGCGCGCGATTACCCGATCGTGATGGCGCTGACCGTCGTCACGGCGATGATGACGCTGCTGGCGACGCTTCTCGCCGATCTCCTGTATGCCGCGGCCGATCCTCGCGTCCGTCTTGAGGCGAAGCGGTGAGGTTCGAGGTCTGGCAGAACTTCCGGCGGAGCAAGCTGGCGATCGTCGCCGTCGCCTATGTCGCGCTCATCACGGCCGTTGCCGTCGCGGCGCCGCTCCTTTCGCCATACGCGCCGAACGAGGCGAACCTCACCGACCGTCTCCAGCCGCCCAGCTCCCGCCACCTGCTCGGCACGGACGATCTCGGCCGCGACGTGCTCGCGCGGATGATCCACGGCTCGCGCGTTTCGCTCGTCGTGGGCTACTCGGCGACAGTTCTCTCGTTGATCATCGGGTCGTTTCTTGGAGCGCTCGCCGGCTACTACGGCGGCGTTGCCGATTGGATCGTCTCGCGTCTGATCGAGATCGTCCTCTGCTTCCCGTTCCTCTTCCTTGTCCTCGGCATCGTCGCGCTGTTCAAGCCGTCGCTGTATTCGATTCTCGTCGCGCTCGCGCTGACGTCGTGGACGACCGAGGCGAGGTTCGTGCGCGCGGAGTTTCTGCGGATCCGCGAGCTCGACTACGCGCAGGCGGCGCGTGCGAGCGGCGCGCGCGATCCGCGCATCATTTTCCGGCACCTCCTGCCGAACGCGCTGGCGCCGGTCATCGTCTCGGCAAGCTTCGGCGTCGCCTCCGCGATTCTCATCGAGTCCGCGCTCTCGTTCCTCGGATTCGGAGTCGCGCTGCCGACTTCGTCGTGGGGAAGCATCCTGGCAGTGGCGCAGGAGTTCGTCAGTTACGCGTGGTGGCTCGTCGTCTTTCCGGGAACGGCGATCTTTCTGACGGTCGCCGCGTTCAACCTGATCGGCGACCGGCTGCGCGATGTGCTCGATCCGCGCGGCGACCCGGTTCTCTAGGTCGTCACAGCAACCGGCAGCCGCGCGCGCAGCGACTCCAGCACGGGCGGCGGAACGAGTCGCCCGACATCGCCGCCCAGCCGGAAGACTTCCTTGACGAGCCGCGAGGAGACATAGGTGTATTCGACGGCGGGGAGCATGAAGATCGTCTCGACGTTTGCGCTCAACTCGCGATTCATGAGCGCCATCTGCAGCTCGTATTCGTAGTCGGAGACGGCGCGGATGCCGCGGATGACGACGTTCGCCTTCACGCGATGCATGAAGTCGACGAGCAGGCCGGAGAACGAGTGCACCTCGACGCCGGGGATGTCCTCGATGCATCGCGCGATCAGCTCTTTCCGTTCAGCCACCGAGAAAAGCGGCGCTTTTCCTTCGTTCTCCAGCACCGCCACCAGAACGCGGTCGAACAGGTGCGTGCCGCGGCGGATGATGTCGAGATGGCCGTTCGTCAATGGATCGAACGAGCCGGGATAGACGGCGGTGTGCACGCGCGAATGGTACAGCAGGGCGGATAGACTGCGCGCGGATGAAGAAGAGCGAGGTCGCGGCGTACCCGAGCTCCGTGCTCCACCGGCTGCTCGGCCGGTAGTCAACGTATTGACGATGAGCCCGCATGCTCGTAAGATGCTGACAGAACGCGTACACCGAAACGGGAGGGTGTGAAGAATGCGGCCGCAACTGCAGGTGAAGCGCTCCGGTCCCACCTCGAAAAATCGCCTCGTCAACACGCTGCTCACGTACCTGCCAGGCGCATGGATCGATCCGCGCCGCGGCGAGCTGATCGCGCTGTACCGCCTCCGCTACAAGATGGCCATGGAGGAGGCGAAGTACGACACGGCCCTCATCTTCCTCAACAAGATCATCGAGCTCGATCCGGCCAACGTCGAGGCGAAGCTCTGCAAGGGCGAGGTCTACCACCGCTGCCTGAAGGACTACACGAGCGCGATCGAGCAGTACAACAAAGTGATCCGGATCGCCGATCGCGACCACGAGCCGATCCGGAACAGGGCTCGTCAGGCCATGGCCGAGATCATGGAGATGCTGTCGTAGCGAGGTGTCATTCTTCGCCGTCTTCGCGGCTCAGAATGACGCCTGGTTCCAGATCGCTTCCACATCCGGCTTGATCGACCGCAGGTGCGAGAAGTCGACGTAGCCTTCATCGAGGTACCGCCGGCGCAATCGCCAGCCGCTCACGAACTCGTCGACCGTCATGCCTTTTCTCTTCGCGGAGAGCACCGCGTCGACGAAGTCGCGGGTGAAGTCCGCATAAGTTTGCAGATCACGGATCCTGAGCGTCTCGTGATAGTGGCCGGTTACCACGGTCTCGAGGCCGTTGAACGCCTCGACAGCCTTTGCGATCGTGCGCGGGTACTCGATGCCGTTCGCGCCGTTGTTGACGTCGAGCGGCGGAACGCCCTTATGCGCGAAGGCGTCGCCGGAGTGAAGAGCGCTCGCCGCGGGGAACACGACCCACGCATCGCCGCTGGTGTGAGCAGGGCCCAGGTAGTGGAGCTCAATGCGGTCATCGCCGCTGCCGATTGTCAGCCGGTCCTTGAACGTCTGCGTCGGCAGACCGCGCCCCTCTGCAAAGATGTTCGGCTGCACAGGGCCGCCGCTCACCGGACGCATCTCGCGCATCAGGTTCGCCGTGTTCTCGTGCGCGATGACTTCGACGCCGTCCGGGAACTCGGGATTGCTGCCCACGTGATCGAAATGAGTATGCGTGTTGATGATCGTGGTCAGGGGCTTGTCGGTGATTTCCTTCAGCTTCTCGACGATTGCGGTCCCCCAGCCGCCGACTTTGGTGTCCACCAGCACGACATCGTTCGTGCGAATGAATACGGCGCTGGTCCCTGCCGTCGGCAGATCGACGCCGGCGACCTGAATGATCCGGCCGCCGCCGCGCAGAACGTAGAACTGCTCCGTGATTTTCTCGAAGTGAAGCGGTGCGGCGACTGGATCGGTCACCGATCGCGTTCCAGCACGAAGTCGAGGGCGAGATCGAGCGTTTCGCGTGCGGGCGATGCGGGGAACGGCTCGAGCGCGGCGCGCGCGCGCTGCGCGTAGTCACGCGCGATCGCCCGCGTCTGCTCGAGCGCTCCGTGGCGATGAACGATGTCGATGATCTCTCGCGGGTCCATGCCGTCGAACGACTTCGTCGCAGCCACGCGCTCGATCGTGGCGCGCTCTTTCTCCGTCGCGCGCGGCATCGTCAGGATGAGCGGCAGCGTGAGCTTTCCTTCCTTCAGGTCCGACAGCGCCGGCTTGCCGAGGATTTCGGTGCTGGAGGTGAAGTCGAGCAGATCGTCGATCACCTGGAAGCAGATGCCGAGGTTCTTGCCGTAGTTGAAGAGCGCCGTGGCCGAGGCCTCGGGCAGATCGACGAGATAACCCGGAATGCGGCAGCAGGCGCCGAACAGCTCGGCAGTCTTGCGGCTCACGATCTCGAAGTACTCCTCGGCCGAAAGGTCGGCGCGGCCGATCTGCTCGAGGCCGAGGATCTCGCCCTCGATCATGCGGATCGTCACGTTCGAGAGCAGGCGCAGCACGTCGAGATTGCCCTCGTTCAGCGCCATGCTCATCGAGTGCATGAAGATGTAGTCGCCGACGAGCACGGTGAGCTGGTTGCCCCAGCGGTAGTTGATCGAGGTGCGGCCGCGGCGGATCTCGGCCTCGTCGATGATGTCGTCGTGGACGAGCGTCGCGGTGTGGATGAACTCCACGACCGCGCCGTAGACGACGTCGCGATATCCCTCGTAGCGGAGCATCTTCGAGACGAGCAGCAGCAGCGCCGGCCGGAGCCGCTTGCCGCCGCCGCCGAGGATGTGGTCGCCGACGTCGCGGATCGTTTTGATCTGGCTCTCGAAATTGCGGTGCAGCTCCTCGTCGACCAATTGCAGCTTCGGCGCGATCAGCTCGATGAGCCGTTCGGCGCGCGCGGCCGGGTCGTGGACTGTATTCGGGACGGTCACGGTCTGAAGAGGATAATCGACGTTTTGTCGCCGCTCAACCGCGATAGTTGATGAATTGCAACGGGATACCGAAGTCGCCCTCGCGGACGAGTGCGATCGCGCGCTGCAGATCGTCCTTGTTCCGTCCCGTCACGCGGACCTGATCGCCCTGAATCGCGGCCTGCACCTTGAGCTTCGCGTCCTTGATCGCGCGAACGATCGCCTTGGCCTTCTCGCTCTCGATGCCCTGCACGATCTTCGCGCGCTGGCGAACCGTGCCCAGCGCCGCCTCCTCGATCTTGCCGTAGTCGACCGCCTTCAGCGACACCTTGCGCTTCACGAGCTTGCTCTCGACGATGTCCTTCACGCTGCGCAGCTTTCCCTCGTTGTCGCTGACCAGGACCAGCTCGTCCTTCGCCAGCTCGATCTCGCTCTTGCTCCCCTTGAAATCGAAGCGCTGGGCGAGCTCCTTCTGTGCCTGCTGCACCGCGTTCGCGACTTCCTGCATCTCCGTCTTGGAGACGATGTCGAACGAAAACTCCTGTGGCATTCCCGGCTCCTAGTCGCCGCGCACGACCTGCACTCCGGCCGGCACGGTGAAGTTGAACGTGTCGGACGACACGCGGGCGGGATGATATCCGGAGAAGGTGAAAACGGTGTGGTTACCGTCGCGATCCGTGTACTCGATCGTGTTGATCAGATGCGTGGATGCGTTCGAGACGAAGCTGACGCTGCGGATCAGCCCACTCGCTTCGCGCGGCATCAGCGAAGTGATGACCGACTCGCCGCGCGACTCCTCGCGGACGATGAAGTAGCGCTCGCGCGCGGCGGGATCGCCGACAAGCAGGAACGGCAGCTCGCGCTTGCGGTCGTTGTCGATGTCGGCGATCGTCACCTGCTTGTCCGCAGGCACGTAGAACCACGAGCGCGATCCGTCGAACACGAACGTCTTGGCCTCCGGGCGCGTGTACGTCCAGCGCATTGCCGGAAGTTTGCCGAAGACGACGGAGCCCTCTTCGATCTGCGCCTTCGTGAATCCCTTCGGCGTGAAGCTCTGTGCGAACGACGCCTGAGTGCCGGCGACGGCAGCTGCGGCGCGATCGATCTCAGCTTGCGGCGCGGCCGCGGTGAGGACGAGCAAAAACGTGATGCAGGCGAGTATGCGTCTCAAGTTCCCCTCTGGAGTGATGCGAGATAGCGATCAGAGCCGCTCGACTTCGATCGACACGATTGCCGAGTTGACAACAAAGACGCGATCGTTTTTGCTCCGGTCGAGGGGAAAGAGGAAAAATCCGTTGCGCTCCGGGTTGTAATGCGCGATGCCACGGATGACCTCGCCATCGCTGAACTCGACGGCGATCTGGCTACCCGCCGGCTGCTCGAGGGTCGCGTCGTCCTGGTGCGGGAAGAACACGCCTTTCAGTTCTGAATACGGAACTTCCGCGTGCCGTCCGTCTTCCCGGGTGACGGCGAACACCTGTCGGTCCATCTGGATCGGGCCGAGCTCCACACGCTCAGTGCGCCCGTCGCGGTAGCGAAGTACGGCTTTGTCCATCAGAACAGCTCGAGACCCCAGAGATCGTGAATATGAATGATACCTTGCAGCCGCCCGGCGTCGTCCGCGACAAAGAGTGATGTGATCTTCCGCTGCTCCATGGTCTGCAGCGCCGCCGACGCCAGTTCCCCGTCGCCGATCGTGACCGGCTTCTTCTTCATCGAGTCGCCCGCGGTTTTGCGCAGGATCTGCTCGTCTTTCTCGAGCAGACGACGGAGGTCGCCGTCGGAGATGACACCCTGCAGTTTCTCGTTCTCGTCCGCGACAGCGGTGATGCCGAATCCTTTCTTCGACATCTCATAGATGACGTCGTGCATCGACGTCGACGGACGGACGACCGGCACGGCTTCGCCGCTGTGCATCAAGTCGCGCACGCGGAGAAAACGCTTGCCGAGCTTTCCGCCGGGATGAAGAAATGCGAAGTCCTCTTCCTTGAAACCCTTCCGCAGCAGGAGCGCCATGGCCAGAGCGTCGCCGAGGGCGAGGGTCGCGGTCGTCGACGCGGTGGGTGCGAGACCGAGCGGACAGGCTTCCTTCGAGATCGCCGCGGAGAGGTGATAGTCGGCGCCTTTCGCGAGCGTCGAGGCCGGATTGCCGGTGATCGCGACGATCTGCGCGCCGATCCGCTTGATGCTCGGCAGCAGCCGCACGAGCTCCTCGGTCTCACCGGAGTTGGAGATGGCCAGGACGATGTCGCCTCCCACGATCATCCCCAGATCGCCGTGAAACGCCTCGGTCGGATGCAGGAAGAAGGAAGGAGTGCCGGTCGAGGCCAGCGTCGCGCTGATCTTCTTGCAGATGATGCCGGACTTGCCCAGGCCCATCGTGACGACCCGGCCGGAGGCGGCGTTCACAAGCTCGACGACGTCGATGAATGCATCGTCGAGATGGTTGATCAAACCGAGGATCGCGGCGGCCTCGACTTCGAGAACGCGCCTGGCCTCGGCGATCGCGGGGTGATCTTTCGCGGCAGGCGCTTTGAGGCTCTTCGCCATGCGCGGGATGGTATCAAAGCGTCATTCGGAGCGCGGCTCAGAATGACGCACCAACCTCCATCTTCAGCGCGGACAGCGACTCGTTGATGTCGCGGATGAAGTTGATCATCGACGCGATCAGCGCGGCGAGGCAGGCGATGAAGATCGCGGCGAGCGCCCACGCCACGTCGACATTCACCAGTGCGGTCGTGAACAGCACGATGATGAGGATCGCGGCGAGGAGGATGCTCACTGCCGCGAGCGCGATCGCGCGGCGCATGATCACGGCGCGGCGCATGATGATCCTCAGCTGCGCGTCGATGCTGCCGATCGACTCCGTCGTGCCCTGACGCCGCTTCAGCGCGAGGTCGCGCGCGCGGTCGATCGTGCGGCCGTAGCGGTTCGTCATGCTGAGCATCAGCAGGCCGATGCCGGAGATGAGAATGACCGGACCGATGGCGAGCTGCAGCACCGGAATGAGCTGCTGGAGCGACGGCGCGTGCATCATCGATTCTGTTCTCCGCGCGAGACGAGCTCCTGCGGCAGCAGCAGGTCGTACAGCGTTTCGAGCACCGGCACCGGCACGTTCGATTCTCGTCCGAGGCGTACGGCGGCGCCGAGCTGCGCATCGAGCTCGCTGGGGCGGCCGCTCATGACGTCGCGCTGCAGCGACGACGTGGCATCGGGAGGCAGCGCGTCGTAGCGGTGCATCGTCTTCGAGATCGTGTCGTCGTCGAATCCCACGCCGCGCGCACGAGCGACGGCGATCAACTCTTCCATGGCGCGCTCGGCCAGGCGGCGCGTCTCCGGCACGGTGCGCCAGACGCCGACCGGGACACGCGTGCTCGCCCCGACGCCGCTCATGGGCGCGATGAACACGAATTTCGACCACAACGACTTCTGGATGTCGTCGGAAATATCGGCCTTGATCCCGGCCGAGCGGAGCGCGTCGCGCAGCCGTTCCGCGCGTGCCGTGGCGCGATTGTCGAGCTCGCCGAACATGATGAACGGCGACCCGCCGGCGTGGCGGATGACGCCCGGTTCGACGACGAAGCTGACGATCGCGCACAGCCCGGCCGCCACATTCCTCTTCGGAAGCACCGCCAGCAGCTCTTCCGCTGCATCGATGCCGTTCTCCAGCGGCACGACGATTGTGTCGTCGCGGACGATCGGCTTGATGTGCGCGGCGGCCTCGCGGAGCTGCCACGCCTTGACGGTCATGAGGACCGCATCGACAGCTTCGCTGGGCCGGTCCGTCGCGTTCACGGCGCCGACCGAGAAATCGCCGTCGATGCTCGAGACGCGCAGTCCGCGCGCGCGAAGGGCGTCGAGCGTCTTGCCGCGCACGACGAACGTCGTGTCGACTCCGCCGGCCGCGAGCTTCCCGCCGAAGTAGCCGCCGACACCACCCGCGCCGACCACCGCGATCCGATAGGCGCTCACCCGCGCCACGCGCCGGCGCGTTTGTGCGCGCGCATCCAGATTTCGTCGAGAGAGCCGCCGCCTTTGATCATCTTCGTGATCCAGACGATCTGCCCGGTGTGCGTCGCGAAGTGCACGGCGACGCCGATGAGGTCCTCGACCACGAGGCGGTTCATCTTCGGCTCGGGCGAGGGATCGCCGAGGCGGGCCGGCGTGAGCGAGGCGAAGGTCTTCTCGGCGTGGCTGACCATCGTGTCGAACCGGCGCCGCAGCTCGTCCTTCGGGATCCGGCGCCGCTCTGCGAATTCCGCGGGCCGGTCGCGATTGAAGTCGAGACCGCCGAGCGCGCGGTTGAGGTAGTGATCGAGCGACCCGGCCACGTGGAGGACGAGGTTGCCGATCGAGTTCGATTGCTCGTTCGGCCGGCTCCAGATCTCCTCGTCCGTCAGCTGGTCGAGGCAGGCGCGGATCTGTTCGGGAAAGATTCTCGTGATGCGCAGGCGGAGGGCGTCCAAAGCGACTGCAGATGTTTCGTCGGCCATAAGCGCCGATATATTAGAATTTTGGCCTTCGAATTGCTGAGCTTACTGGCAGCCGGCGGCGCAATCCTTGCGTCGGCTGCGGCCCGGATTTCAACGAAGAAAAGGAACTCTGCATGAGCGAACTGCCCGTCAGGAACGCGGTACCGCTGGAGGCGGAAGCGCGCAAGGTCCAGCGCCACGGTAAGGCCGCGCCACATCTTCCGGTCGAGCCGAAGACGGTGGTGTGGAACCCGACGCCGGAAGATCTGCGCCGGTACGCGCAGGAGATGCCGAACGCGCGCCTCACCGAGTTCGGCAACGTGAATGTCGCCACGCGCGTCGTGTCCCGATCGAAGCTGTCGACGTTCATCGCCAGCGACCGCAGGGAAGAGCACTCCGACCAGACGATCGCGCGCGCCGAGTACGAACGCGTGGCGAAGATCCAGAACGATTACATCCGTACGCGCGACATGCTCGTGGTCGACGGCTACATCGGCAACGATCCCGAGTTCCGCGTGCCGGCGCGGCTGATCATCGAGAAGTCGAACGCCAACATCGCCGCGATGCAGCAGATCCTCTACTACCCGGTCCCGCCCGACGAGATGGCGGCATTCGAGCCGAAGCTGACCGTGATTTACACGCCGAACCTGAAGGCGGAGGGCTATCCGGAAGACCGCCTCATCGCGGTCGACCTCGAGAACTACACGACGCGCGTGTTCGACTCCGACTACTTCGGCGAGTCGAAGAAGGGCGGGCTGCGCATGTGGAACAAGATCGTCTACGAGCGCGGCGGGCTGGCCCTTCACGCCGGCTGCAAGGTCATTCCGGTCGGATCGCGCAAGCGCGTCGGCCTGATCGTCGGGCTGTCAGGGACGGGCAAGACCACCACGACGTTCACGAAGCAGAACAACTCACAGCCGGTGCAGGACGACTTCTGCGCGCTGATGCCCGGCGGAAAGATCTACGCGACCGAGAACGGCTGTTTTGCAAAGACGTTCGGTCTGAATGCGCAGGACGAGCCGACGATCTACTACGCGTGTGCATCGCCGCACGCGTATCTCGAAAACGTCTCGCAGAGCGCGGCAGGGAAGATCGACTACTTCGATACGTCGTACACGCCGAACGGCCGCGCGGTCATCCGCATGAAGGACATCGCCGGCGCGGCGGACGCGCGCGAGATGACGAAAGTCGATTTCCTGCTCATCCTCAATCGCAATGAGAACATCATCCCCGCCGTTGCCAAGCTCGAAGGACCGCTCGCCGCCGCGTACTTCATGCTCGGCGAGACCAAGGGCACCAGCGCCGGCGGTGCCTCAGAAGCGGGGAAGTCGCTGCGCGTGCCGGGGACGAATCCCTTCTTCCCGCTGCTGCACTCGTATCAGGGCAACCGGATGAACGAGCTGATGAAGAGCAGCCCGATGGACGTCTACCTGATGAACACCGGGCGGATCGGCGGCGACGACAAGGACGAGCGCTCGAAGAAGGTGCGCATCCAGCACTCGTCGGCGATCGTGAAGGCGATCGCCGAGGGGACGATCAAGTGGGAGAAGGATCCCGACTTCGGCTATCTCGTCGCGACGGAAGTGCCGGGCGTCGACGATCACGACTACCTGCAGCCGAAGAAGATGTACCAGCGGCAGGGGAGGATCGACGAGTACAACCAGCTCGTCGCGAAATACAACCACGATCGCCGCGAGTACCTGCGCAAGTGGCCGGGACTCACCGCGGAGATCGTCAACGCGATCTGAGGCGCGAATGCGGAATCCGCAGCTGACGTGGCCCGAGTTCATGTTCGTGGTGGGCACGCGCGCTCTGCTCGCAGCAGGCGTGGCGTTACTCGTGGCCGGCCGCCTGACCGACAAACAGCGCCGCGCCGTCGGCGCGACGCTCGTCGCCATCGGCGCGGTGACGACCGTGCCGGCGATGATGGCGGTGATCGGAAGTCGGGATCGGGAGGTGGCGGGTGAGGGTGGTTGAACGCGTAGCAGGCGGCGTCTCACGTGTCCACATGCAAAAACATGTACACCGCGCCGATCGCAAACAGAATGTTCGCGCTCCAGGCGCTCAGTAGCGCCGGCAGGTTTCCCACCTCGCCGAACTTCGTGAAGATCGCGAAGATCATCCAGTAGACGATGCCGAGCACGAGCGCGATGCCGACGCCGTATAGAGCGCCGCGTTTGCCGATCTTGAACGCAAAGGGGAGCGCGATCAGCGCCATGACCAGGCTGATCGCGGGCCACGACGTCTTCGTGTACAGCTTGACCGCGAGGTCATCCGCTCCGTAACCGGTGTTGCGGATCGTCTGGATGTACCGCCGCAGCTGCGCGAACGTCATCTGATCCGGCGCCCTCACCTCGGTCTCGAAGTCTTCGGGCGTCTCGGGGTAGTAAAGAGCGAGCGGCGTCGTGATCTGCGCGAACGTCGTCGTGTTGTCCTCGAGGAACGAGCGGATCCAGCCGTCCTGGAACACCCACGCGCGGCCGTTCCACTTCGCGCGATTCGCGTACACGCGGCGCGTCAGACGGAACTCGGTCGGGTGAAACTCGAATACCTGGACCTGCGACAGCGACTCGTCGTTGCGGTCGTACGACAGGAAATTGATCAGATACCGGCCCTTGCCGTAGAACCAAAGCTTCTGCGCCGACGCGGAGATCGGGCGTTTGCCTTCGATCTTTCGCTTGATCGTCGCGACCCGCTCGTTCGAGTACGGCAGCACGTAATCGAGGATGAAGTACGCGGCGACGCTGATCGTCGCCGCGATCGCCACGATCGGCAGCGCAACGCGATAGAGAGACACGCCGCCCGACTTGAGCGCGGTCACCTCGTTGTTCTTCGACAGGATGCCGAACGCGACGAGCGTCGCCACAAGGACGGAGATCGGCAGCGTCAGGTTCAGGACCTGGAAGATGTAGAACCGGTAGTACGTGAAGATCGTGTGGAAGGCGATGTTGTTTTCGCGGACCTCGCGCGCGATCTCCGTGTAGTCGACGACGATGAACAGCGCCATGACCGAGATCAGCACCAGCGCGAGAATCTTGAGGAATTCGCGCAGCACGTAGCGGTCGAGGATATTGGGGAACGTGATGTCCAGCCGGTTCAGCAGCGACAGGCTCTCTTCAACTGGAGCTGTAGTCTCCGACGCCGGACCGCGTTGCCGCTTGCGGGCGAGCAACGCGCCGATCGCGCGCCGCAGGATGCTGCCCCCGCTCCGTTGCGCGCCCGTGTCGCGATTCGCGCGGACCAGCAGGTAGATGCCGATGATCGTCAGCAGGACGTTGGCGGCCCACATCCCGACCGCCGGCGATACCTGACCCGACGCTGCCAGGTGCTCGCCGTTGTTCATCATGACGTAGTACACGAGGATGATGCCGATGCTCAGCGAGAAACCCGAGCTCTTGCCGCCTCGCCGGTTTGTGATTCCCAGCGGGAGCCCGAGGATGCCGAAGACGAGGCAGGCGAAGGGAATCGCGAATTTCTTGTGGATCTCGACGCGGGCGAGGTTGTACGTCATCCGGTCGTAGCCGTTTTTCGTCAGCTGCGCCTGATGCAGCAGCTCGGTCAGGTTCATTTCGCGGAGCGAGCGCGAAATCGCGCCGCTCGTCATCTCAGGCATGGACGTGTCGGTGACGAGGATCCGCTGCACGTTGTTCCGGTTGCGGTCGTACTTGTCGGGCTTGCGCGGATCCCAGACATGAGTCTCCGCCCCGGTGAGGTTCATCCAGACCTGCTTCGTCGGCTTGACGACGCCGAGCGATCCGCTCTGGGCGACGATGATTCGCTGTCCGCCGTTCGCCGACAACGCGGTGCCCGTCTCGTCGGCATGGCTGCGCGAGCGCTCGATCACTTGCTGCGGTGTGGTGGCCTTGTCCGCGTCGGCGCTGCCGCGCGTGTCGGAGACGAATACGCCCTTCCATTTGCCCGTGCGCGGGTCGATATCGTTCACGTAAATGATGAGGTTTTCGTACTCGTCGTAAAAAACGCGGGGCTTGATGTCTTTCTCGACAGACGACGTCAGCAGCTCGGCTCTGAGGTTCTGCAGCTGGGTGTTGCCGCGCGGCATGACGACGTTGATCAGATACAGGTTCAGCAGGAAGACGACGAAGCTGAAGAGGAATACGGGGCGGTAGATCGTCCGCGTGGAGATGCCGAGGGCCCGGATGGCGATGATCTCGGAGTCGGCGGACATGCGGCCGATCGCGATGAGGATGCCGAACAGAAGCGACATCGGGACGGTCAGGACGACGATGTGGCCGAGGGAGAGCATGAGGATCTTGCCGACGATGGCGCCGGGGAGCGAGCGGCGGATGATCATTCCGGCGAGATCGAAGAGCTCGCGCATGAGGATGATGAATGTGTAGAAGATGAACCCGAGGAGAGTCGGGCCGGTCATCTCGCGAAGGATGTAGCGAGTGAGGATTTTCATCCGGCGGATATTCTAACGGCGCGCGGGCGCGGGGAAATTGCGTTGTTGCAGAGAGTTGGCCAGGTTTAGGCGGGATTTCCGCAGAGTCTCATAAGATAGATTATGTTAATACAGCGCGTCATCCTGAGCCGCGAAGACGGCGAAGGATCTGGGCGGTGGCGCATTTCCTCCGCCCAGATCCTTCGCGCTCTTCGGCGCTCAGGATGACGCTCGCGCCGACACTAAACAGCCTTCGCCAGCCGCAACGCCGGCGCCGCCAGCTGCCGCTGCCGCTGCAACGCGATCTCGATGACATCTGACAACAGCGCCGTCGCCGTCGGCAGCGCACCCGCACCGCGGCCGCTCAGAAAGACCTCGCCCACCGAACGGCCCCGAATCAGCACCCCGTTCGCCTCATCGCGCACGCGCGCCAGCGGATGGCAATCGGGAATCTCCCGCAGCGCCACGCGCAGATGCACCGTGCCTCCGCTCTGCTCCGCCACCGCGACCTGCCGCAGCACCGATCCTCGGCTCCGCGCTTCCGCGATGTCCTCGGTCGTCACATCCCGAATCCCGCTGATGTCGACCGTCGACGGGCGCTGACCCTCGAACGCGATCGACGCCAGCAGCGACAGCTTCTGCGCCGCATCGATTCCATCCACATCGAACGACGGATCCGCCTCGGCGAATCCGCGCTCCTGCGCCAGGCGCAGTGCCGCATCGAACGGCGTGCCGTCCTCCATCCGTGTCAGCACGAAATTGCACGTACCGTTCAGGATTCCGGTGACCGACTCGATCGAGTCACCGGCCAGCCCGCGCTGCAGCGCGCGGATGATCGGAATGCCGCCGCAGACGCTGGCCTCGAATCCGATCGCCACTCCGCGCGACGCAGCTTTCGCGAAGAGCTCGGGACCGGAATCGGCGAGCAGCGCCTTGTTCGCGGTCACGACGTCGCGACCGAGGGCAATCGCAGTACGCACGAGCGAGCGCGGCAGCTCGACTCCGCCGATGGCCTCGACGACGAGGTCGCCGGCCTGAATCGTGTCGAGCGTCGACGTTGTCAGGAGGCGCTCGTCGACGCCCGGCCGCGGCTTGGTCAGATCGCGTACGGCGATGCTCCTGATCGACAGATCGATGCCGTAGCGATTGCGCACGCGTGCCCGCTCGCGATCGAGCAGCTGCACGAAGCCGCGCCCGACTGTTCCACATCCGAGGAGTCCGATGTCGATGCGGGTCATGCGGGAACTCCTGCGCTGATCTCGCGCGTCGTCGCGATGGCCTGCTGCAGGTCGTCGATCAGATCGCGTACGTCTTCGAGGCCGACGGACAGCCGGATCAGTCCATCCCCGATTCCGACCTGCCGCCGCACCGCGGGTTCGACCGACGCGTGCGTCATCGTCGGCGGATGGCAGAACAGGCTGCGCACCGACCCGAGGGATTCGGCGAGCGTCCAGAGTTTGAGCTTCGTGGTGAATTGCCGCGTCGTCTCGACATCGGCGTCGAGCTCGAACGAGACGATCGCGCCGAATCGCGTCATCTGCCGGCGCGCGACCGCGTGATTCGGATGATCGCTGAACCCGGGATAGATCACTCGCTTGACACCTTCCTGCTCGCGGAGCCATACCGCGAGCGTCTCGGCGCTGTCGCAGTGGCGATGGACGCGCAGCGCGAGCGTCTTGATCCCGCGCAGAACGAGGAAGCAGTCCTGCGGGCCGGGTACCGCGCCGATCGCGTTCTGGAAGAACTTCAGCTCTTCGAAGATCGTGTCGTCGTTGGTGATCACTGCCCCGCCGATGACGTCGCTGTGGCCGTTGATGTACTTCGTCGTCGAGTGCACGACGATGTCGGCGCCGAGCTCGAGCGGGCGCTGCAGCACCGGCGACGCGAAGGTGTTGTCGACGACGACGCGCACGCCCTTGTGCTTGGCGACGGCGGAGGCAGCGGCGATGTCGGTGATGCGCAGCAGCGGGTTCGACGGCGTTTCGAGCCAGAGCAGTTTCGTGTTTGGCCGGATCGCCGTCGCGATCGCGCTGATGTCGCTCGCGTCGACGAACGTGAAGTCGACGCCGAACTTGGCGAAATACTTCGTGAAGATACGCCACGCGCCGCCGTAGAGGTCGCGCGTCGAGACGACGTGGTCGCCCTGATGCAGCAGCGACGCAACGCAATGGATCGCGGCCATCCCGCTGGCAAACGCGACCCCGTATCGCGCGCCCTCGAGTGCGGCGAGGCTGTCTTCGAGCGCCTGGCGTATCGGGTTTCCCGTTCGCGAGTAACAGAAGCCCTTGTGCACGCCCGGCTCGAGCTGCGCGTAGGTGGAAGTCTGGTAGATCGGAGTGACGACCGCGCCCGTCGTCTCATCGTCGGGCTGTGCGGCGTGGATTGCGAGCGTATCGAAACGGTATGACATGTCTCCTCCTCCGGAGTTCGTGTGTGTAAACCTCGAGTTTCGTGTGAGGAAAATCGGAGGAACCCGGGTCGGCGACGCTACTCGACTAAGCGCCTGCGCCCGGGCGGCGCATCACCATTCGGCCCATGAGAGTGGCGGTGACGCGTGACATGTTCGAAGAAAGATAGGCGCCGATCGCCCGCGTGTCAACTGCTGAATGGAAGTCGCATGCTGATTTTGGTGTACAGAAGTTCGAATCCGCGGCGGGCCACGTTGCGATGCGACGCGCTGCCGGGCAGCGTCGTGACCATGGCGATATCGCAGCCGCTGTTGCCGGCGTCGGCGAGCCGCCTCTGCAAAAGCGCGCTCTGCACGCCGCGTTTGCGGAAGCGCTCGCGCGTCCCTGCGCCGAACAGTCCGGCGACTTTGCGGTCCTGCAGTGCAAACATCGCCGCCGATCCGGCGGGCTCGCCGTCGACATAGGCGATGTAGCAGCGCGCGTGTTTGACGTAGGCGAACGGCGTCATCACGCGGACGAGAAAATCGACGCTCATCTCCTCGCTCGCAAACGCCTCGGCTCCGATGCGTGCCCACGTGGGAATGTCGCTCTCCTCGATCTCGAAGACCTCGACCTTCGGGAACGCGGAGTACTCGACCGGCTTGATTGCCAGGCCGAACACGTTCTCGAATTCGTGGATGCGGTACTGGCGCGCCGTCAGAGCGTCCATGAAAACCGGCGGGCTCCACGGATTCACCTGGATGATCGAGTCGGCGCGGTGCTCGAAGAAGAACGACTGCATGAGCTCGACGTCGCGGTCGGCGCCGGTCGCCTGCGTGAGAGGCGACCCGGCCCCGGCGAACACCGCCGCGCCGTCCCCGACCGCAAGTGTCGCCGCCTTGACCGTCGGATCGACGCGATTCAGTGCGTCGGCCATCTCCGCGCCCACGGCGGCCTGGAAGCTCTCGAGGCGGCGAGCCAGCTCCGCGTCGCCGATCACGCCCGCTACGCTTCGCTTTCGAGCCGGCGCAGCAGCTCGCGGACGGCGTCGACGAGCTCGCCGCGTGTGACGTTCGCCTTCCTGAACGTCATGTTGACGCTGAACGGAAGCGACTTGTCCTTCAGCTGGAACGAGTAGTTCTTCGGCCGTCCTGCTTTCTTCGGCTCGGGTTTCGCGGTCTGCCTGCGCACGTCGTCGCGCGACATCTCCCCTGCCGCGAATTTTCGGACGACGTTCTTCATCGCCTCTTCGCTTCCGGCGCGCGCGACCTGGACGAGCACCGACTTGTTCGCAATGCCCGCCTCGCGGCACATGGCGCGGATGCGGTCCGGGATGTCGTTGATCGCCAGCGTCTCGGTGATGGTCGTTCGCGACTTGCCGAGGACCTGCGAGATCTTCTCGTGCGTGTAGCCGAACTTCTGCTGCAGCAGTTGAAAGCCTTCCGCTTCTTCGAACGGGGTCAGGTCCTTGCGCTGGATGTTCTCGATGAGCGCGATCTCGAGCGTCTCTTTGTCGTCGGCCTCGAGCTCGATTGCCGGAATCTCGTCGAGTCCCGCCAGCGACGCTGCCCGAAAGCGGCGCTCGCCGGAGATGATCTGGTAGCGGTTCGGCGCGACACTGCGGACGAGGATGGGCTCGAGCACGCCCTTCTCGCGAATGGATGCGGCGAGCTCCTCGATGTTGCCGAGGTTCGAGCGGGGCTGCTCGACGTTGGGGTCGATCATCGACAGCGGAATCATCGAGCCGATGTGCCGCCCCGATCGCCGCGTCAATTCTTCGACGTAGTGCGAGTCGTGGCGCATGGCCGGGCGATCGGGCAAGCCGCGTTTCAGGGTCATAGGCACCTCACCAAAGGATGAAGGATGAGGGATGAAGGATGAAGAAAGATCGGCGTGTGGGATTCATCCTTCATCCTTCATCCTTCATCCTTTCAAACACGAGACAAGAGCTCCTCAGACAGCGAGTAATACTCCATCGCCCCGCTCGACTTGGGTGCGAAGGTAAAGATCGATTCCTTGTACGCCGGGCTCTCCTCGAGCCGGATGGACTTCGTGATCACCGTGTTGAACAGGCGATCGCCGAAGACCTGGCCGATCTGGTCGTGGATGTCCTTCGCCAGCGTCGTGCGCTTGTCGTGCATCGTGATGACCACGCCGAGGAGTTGCAGGTTGGGGTTCGGACGCGCTTTGATCTTCTCGATTGTCTCGAGCAGATCGTCGGTGCCCTCGAGCGCGAAGTACGACGATTGAATCGGGACGAGGACGTGCGTCGACGCGACGAGCGCGTTGACGGTGATCATGCCGAGGGTCGGGGGCGTGTCGATGAAGACGTAGTCGTACTGGTCGACGACGTCCTTCATCTTGTCCTTCAGCCGGAACGGGCCGTCGATCTCCCCGATCAGCTTCGACTCGAGCTTGGCCAGCGAGATGCGCGACGGCGCCAGCGACAGATTCGGGACACCGGTCGGCACGATCACCTCGGCGAACTTCAACTCTTCGCTGACGAGGACGTCGTACATCGACTTCGTGACGGCGCGCGGGTCGACGTAGCTCATCGTCGAATTCGACTGCGGGTCGAGATCGACGAGAAGTGTTTTGAATCCCTTGTTGGCTACGGCGGCAGCGAGGTTGATGGTCGTCGTAGTCTTGCCGACCCCGCCTTTTTGGTTGGCGACGGTGATGATCACTTACGGGATTCGAGATTAGAGATTCGAGATTCGAAATTCAACTTGATTTTCGCTGCGAATCTCGACGCGATGTCATTCCGAGCGCCGCAGAGCGCGAGGAATCCGGGCGGTGGCGGTCCAGATTCCTCGCCGTCTTCGCGGCTCGAAATGACATGTGAATCACATCTTGTACTTCCCGAGATCGTCCGGTCCGAGTTGTTCGAACCACTTTTTGATCTTCTCGTCCTGATCGTCGCCTTCCGGCGAGATGGTCTGCGCCTGATCGAGCACCGACTGCGCCACGAAAATCGGCGCCTCAGTCCGCAGCGCCAGCGCGATCGCGTCGCTCGGACGGGCATCGACCTCGAGCGTCTTGTCGCCGATGATCAGACGGATCTGTGCGAAGAAGGTCGAGTCGCGCAGATCGTTGATGACGATGCGCGCCACGCGAGCGTCGAGCTCCGAGATCATGTTGCGCAGCAGGTCGTGCGTCATCGGCCGCGGTGTGGCGATGTTCTCGAGCTGCAGCGCGATTGCGTTCGCTTCGAAGATGCCCACCCAGATCGGGAGAAAGAACTTCTCCTGTTCATCCTTGAGCACGACGATCGGCGAGTTCGAGACCGGATCGAGCATCAGACCTTTGATCGACATCGGAACGAGTTGTGTCATGCCACGGCCTCCCCGCGGAGCGTGTGATGCAAGGCTTCTTCGATGCGTACTCCAATGAGCGTGCCGAGCGGGGTCGCCGGATCGCCCGAAAAGTTCACGACCCAATTATCGTCCGTGCGGCCGGCCAGCATCGCCGGATCGTGGCGGCTCGGACCGTCGTAAAGCACGGGCAGCACGCGACCTCGATACGAAGCCAGCCGTTCGTGCTTGATCCGCTCGTGCAGATCGAAGAGTCGCGTCAGACGATCGGATGCCATGTCGTCGTCGACCGGCGCCCCGATCCTCAACGACGGCGTCCCGGGCCGCGGCGAGTACTTGAACGCGAACAGCGAGCCGTACCTCACCTCTTCGATCAGGCTGAGCGACTGCCGGAAATCCTCTTCGGTCTCACCGGGGAAGCCAACGATGATGTCGGTCGAGAAGTGAATCTCCGGAATCGCGGCGCGAATGCGGGCGATGGTATCGAGATACTTCTCGCGCGTGTACAGCCGCTTCATGCGGCGGAGAACCGCCGACGATCCCGACTGCACCGGCAGGTGGAGATAACGCGAGATGTTCTGGTGATCGCGCATCGCCGCGATCATGCCGTCGTTCACTTCGGCCGGATGCGAAGTCATGAAGCGCAGCCGCGCGACTCCGGGGATCCCGGCGATCGCGCCGAGCAGCGCACCGAAATCGCGCTGCGAGACCGGACAGCGATAGGCGTTGACCGTCTGGCCGAGGAGCTCGAGCTCGACGTGACCGGTGTCGACGGCGGCACGAGCCTCGGCGACGACGTCCTCGAACGGACGGGAGACCTCGCGGCCGCGCGTTGTCGGCACGATGCAGAACGTGCAGTTCTTGTTGCAGCCTTCGATGATCGTGATCTGCGCCTTCGTCGCGGACGGCCGATCGACCGACAGATAGTCGTATCGCCGATCTTCCGGAAAATCGGTCGCGATGGCTCGCTCACCGCTGAGGATCTCGTCGATGTAGCCGACGTTTCCCGGGCCCATCACGAAGTCGACCCACGGCGCGCGCTCGAGGATGCGCTCCCCTTCCTGCTGGGCCAGACAGCCGGCGACGCCGATCTGCGCGCCCGACTCCTTCTTCAGCTCGCGCAGCTCGCCGAGTCGCGAGAACACCTTCTGCTCCGCCTTCTCGCGAATGCTGCAGGTGTTGAGCAGGATGAGATCGGCCTCCTTCTCATCCTCGACGCGCTTCCATCCGCGCAACTTGAGATTGCCGGACAGACGCTGGCTGTCCAGATCGTTCATCTGGCAGCCCCAGGTCTCGATGAAGTAGGTCCCGCTCATTTCTGCTGGATCAGCTTCCGCAATTCATCGCGTGCGTCGGCAAGCTCCTGCCGGGCGTCGTCGAGCTGCTTTCGCGTCTGCGCGAAGCGCTGCTGGATGACGTTGTCGCGGTAATTCGGATCGTTCTCCTCGTAGTAACGCTGTTCGAGCGCATCAAGGTCCTTCTGCAGCGAGGTCACTTTCTTCTGCGCGGCCTGCACGCGATGGCCGGCCTCTTTCTCGTTGCGAATGAGCACGTCCTGCTGCGCGATCGTCATCGGCCCGTCCGCCTTCGCGGTCGGCTTGTCCGGCTTGCTCAGCTCGATCAATTTTCCGTGCGCGTTATGGACGTCCTTGTTCGTGAGGACCTTCGTCGTGCTCTTCTTCCGCTTCGCCTTGGCCGCCTTTGCAGTCTTGACGAGATCCTGATCCGACGGCTTCTGCGCCGTCTGGGCGGCGATGGGAGCCGCGAGGCACGCGGCCAGGGCCATTGCGATTGCGAGTCTCATGGCTTGCTCGTCCCTGCGCGTCCGTATCGATCCTCGAGCCGAACGACGTCGTGAAGTTCCGGAGTGGAAACCTCGGCCACATCCGTGTCGACCACCGCCTCCATCATGTGAATGAGGCGCGGCGGGATGTGGAAGGCTTCCCCTTGCCGGAGGCTCACCACGCGCCGATCGCCGTCGTACTCGATCGTAAGGCGCAGTTCGCCGTGGACAACAAACAGAGTTTCCTCTTTCATTTCGTGGTACTGCAGGCTGAGGCTCTCGCCCTTGTTCACGTGGAGGATCTTGCCGACGTAGCGGTCGGTCTTCGCGAAAATGAGCTCGTATCCCCAAGGCTTCGGGACGCGGTGGATGTCGCGATGTTTGAACAGCCGATCGTGGTTCATACGTTCCTTTGGACGAACCCTTCCGGAAAGCGCATCGCCACGCTCTCGATGACGAACTCCTCGATCTCCTGCGCGGTTTTCTTTTGCAGCGCGATCTCGGCGATCCGCCGGCACTCGCGATAACGGATCGAGCGGATCACGTTCTTGATGACCGGAATGTTCGACGGATTCATCGAGAAGATCTCGAGCCCGAGGCCGAGCAGGACGGTCGCGTAGAGCGGATCGGCGGCCATCTCGCCGCACAGTGAGACCGGGATGCCGGCGCGCTTGCCGGCGTCGATCACGTTCTTGATCAAACGCAGCAGCGCCGGATGCAGCGGCTCGTAGAGGTAGCTGACGTTCTCGTTGGAGCGATCGATGGCGAGCGAGTACTGGATCAGGTCGTTCGTTCCGATCGCGAAGAAGTCCGCCTCGGTTGCGAGCAGGTCAGCGATGATCGCGGCCGACGGCACCTCGATCATGATGCCGATCTGCAGATCGGGGTTGTGCGCGATCCCTTCCGCGTCGAGCTCGAGGCGAAGCTCGCGGATGAGGGTCTTGACCTGCCGCAGCTCCTGCACGCCCGAGACGAGCGGGAACATGATCTTCAGCTTGCCGAACGCGGACGCGCGAAGGAGCGCGCGCAGCTGCGTGCGGAACATGTCGCGATGCTTCATGCACAGCCGCAACGCGCGCAGGCCCAGGACCGGGTTGTCTTCCTTGCTGCCCATGACTTCGCGCGCGAGCTTCTTGCCGCCGAGGTCGAAGGTCCGGATGACACACCAGTTGGGCGTAAGCGCTTCGGCGAGCCGCTTGTACACAGCGAAATGCTCTTCCTCGGTCGGCAGATCTGGGCTCTTCGAGATGTAGAGGAACTCGGAGCGATAGAGTCCGATGCCTTCGGCGCCGAACCTCACCGCGTCGTTCAATTCCTCTACGAGCTCGATGTTGGCCTGCAGCGAGATCTGCCGGCCGTCCTTCGTTACGGCTGCGAGCTCGCGGTTCTCGAGGAGCTTGTTCTCCTCTTCGGAGTGACGCGAGACGCGGCTGCGGTACTCGGCGAGCATCGCCGGGGTGGGATTGATGAGCACCGTGCCTTCGTAGCCGTCGACGATCACCATCTCGTCGTTGTCGACGATCTTGGTCAGGCGCGGAACTCCGATCACTGCGGGGATGAACAGCGACTTGGCGATGATCGAGGTGTGCGACGTGCGGCCGCCGGTCTCGGTGGCGAATCCGACGATCGGCCGGCGGTTGAAGTGAATCGTGTCCGAGGGCGTGAGGTCGTCGGCGATGATGATGACGTCGTGGGCGATCTCAGAGAGGTCGTGGTGCGCGACGCCCTGCAGATGCTTGAGCACGCGCTCGGCGACGTCTTTCACGTCGGCGGTGCGCTCGCGGAGGTAGTGATCGTCGAAGCTCGCGAAGCGCGCCTGAAATTCTTCCTGCACCTCGGAGAGCGCCCACTCGGCGTTGACCTGCTCGGACTCGATCTTCTGGATGACCTTATCGGCGAATGCCGGGTCGCTGACCATCATCGCGTGCGCTTCGAAGATCGAGGCGAACTCCTCGCCCATCGACCGGCTGACTTTCTGCTTGAGCTCGAGCAGCTCGTCGCGCGTCTTTTCGAGCGACTCCATGAAACGAGTCACCTCGCCGGGCACGTCCTCATCGCGGATGGGAACGCGGTACACGGAGGCGATGCGCTTCTCGACGATGACCGCGCGCCCGATCGCAATCCCGGGCGACACACCGATCCCTTTGTACGTGCGGATGTCGCTTCGGGCCTGCGCGGCGGTGCGTTGCGCCTTTTCAGTGAACATCAAAAAGCTCTCAGCTCCCGGCTCTCAGGCCCACCGCCCCTGAGAGCTAAGAGCTGAGAGCTGAGAGCCGATTCATTCTACTTCATCGAATTTTTCGTCGATGAGCTTCTCCACTGCGTCGAGAGCGTCGCGTTCGTCCTCGCCGTCGGCGCGGATCGTCACGACCGAGCCGCGGCCGGCCGCGAGCAGGAGAATGCCGAGGATGCTCTTGCCGTCGACTTCCTCTTCACCTTTCTTCACTTTGATGTCCGCTTTGAAACGGGCCGCGGTGTGCACGAGCTTCGCCGCGGCGCGCGCGTGCAGACCGAGTTTGTTCTTGATCTCGACGTCGCGCGCGATCAATCGATCACTCCCGAGGCCGTGTTCAGCAGATCGGAGGCGACGCGGATCGCCTTCGAGCCCTTCTCGGTGATCATGTGCGCGACCGTGGCGAGATCCTTCGACTCCTGCTTCACCATCGCGAACTTCACGATCATCGGCAGGTTCACGCCGGTCACCACTTCGATGTGACCCTTCTCCAGGAACGAGAGGCTGATGTTGCTCGGCGTACCGCCGAACATGTCTGTGAAGATGATGACGTGCCGGTCCCGGCTGATGCGTTGCAGCGCTTCAGCGATGCGCAGCCGTCCGGCGTCGACGCTGTCGTTCCATTCGAGCGCGACGGCTTCGATGCCTGAGACGTCGGCCTCGATCTGCCTGGCAGCGTTCAGCAGCTCGTGAGCGAGGTTTCCGTGCGTCACGATGAGAGCGCCGATCATTTCGCGGCCATTCTAGCGGTGATAGTCGCGATGCACGATTTCGACGTTGTGCCCAAGTTGTTCCAGGTCCTCGCCGAGGCGCTGCGCGATGGCGACGCTGCGATGGCGGCCGCCCGTGCAGCCGATGCCGATCGTCAGGTAACTCTTCATTTCCTTCCGGTACTGCGGGATCAGATACGTGATGAAGTCGTAGAGCTTCGAATAGAACGTCTCGTACTCCGGCTGCGCGCGGAGGAAGTCGATGATCTCGGGATCGAGGCCCGTCTTCGGGCGCAGCTCGGGGACGAAATGCGGGTTCGGGAGAAAACGGACGTCGAAGAGCAGGTCCATGTTGTACGGCGGACTGAATTTGAATCCGAAGCTGATCAACGTGATCAGCAGCGAGACCTCTTTCCCGTCGAGCTGAAAGCGGCGCATGACCTCCGCTTTCAGCTCGTGAACGGAAAACTGTGACGTGTCGAGGACCATGTTCGCGAGCGACTTCACCTCGGTCAGCTCCTCGCGCTCGGCCTGAATGGCCTCGATGATGGGTTTGTCTTTCTCCAGTGGATGCGGCCGGCGCGTCTCCGAGTACCGGCGTGCGATGACCTCGTCCGTCGCGTCGAGGAAAATCAGGATCGCGTGAGGCACGAGCTTCAGCAACCGCTCGCGGTAGAACGCCGGAAACGTCGTCGCAAAATCGTGCGTGCGCACGTCGACGACGATCCCGACGCGATCGGCGTTCTCGTGCGACGCGACCTCTTTGAGGAACGGTTCGATGAGCGCGACCGGCAGGTTGTCCGAGCAGTAGAAGCCCAGATCCTCGAGGGTCGATTGAACGTAGCTCTTCCCCGAGCCTGATAAGCCCGTGATGATGACCAGGTATTGGGGGGTCTTCATCAGTCCAGAGTCTATGCTGAGCGAAGCGAAGCATCTCCTGCTAGGACGGCGACGCGCGGCACCACGAGCGCCACTGATGCGGACGGAACTCGCCGTGCCGCAGGAGATGCTTCGCTTCGCTCAGCATAAACTGCGAGCCGTCCTCGCAGGAGATCAGCTACTGCAGGTCATGAATCGTCACCCGACTCTCCGTCAAATGCGGGACGAGCAAACGGTGCCGCTTCGCGTCGTAGCCGATGTCGGCCGGTGACTTGACGTTCGTCACGACTTCGTTGAACGGGCCGGCCTGCGGGCCGCGGAACACGCTGTTCGACTCCCAGCTCGACACGAGAAATGTGCCATCCGCCATGTGCACGAGGCCGTCGAGGCTTCCCTTCGGCAGTTTGGCGACGTCCGCCTTCTTGCCATTGTCGAGGCGATAGAGCTCGTTCGCGCCGAAGGTCACGACCCAGATTTTGCCGTCGACGACTTCCAGTCCGTTCGGGCGATTCAGATCCTTCCCCGATGCGATCTTCTTCGGCTTGTCGCCGGAGATCTGCCAGACGGCG
>DASWBH010000320.1:0-4765 GCA_036390755.1 Thermoanaerobaculia bacterium | reverse complement strand
CGCCCAGGAGTATCAGCGGTGGGAGGACGACCCGTACACGTTCGCGCCGGCCGGCGGTGAAAGCGGCCTGCAGGTCACAGCGCGCGCGCTGCCGGCGCTGCTCGAGCTCGTCGAGACGCACGACGGCCTGCCGTTCGTGGTCGTCTCGCACAAGGCCACGATCCGGCTCGTTCTGTCGTCGCTCCTCGGGTTCGACCCGCGCACGTACCGCGAGCGCCTCGATCAAAGTCCCGCCGCGCTGAATATCCTCGACTTCAAGGATGTCGCGCACGCGCGGCTGACATTGTTCAACGACGTCGCGCACTACGCGGCGGAAGTTCCGGACGTGCCGCACGACAGGTTGTCGAGAGTGTGGAAGTAGTTCTCCCTGGGCGCGATTCCGCCGCCCGGATTCTTCGCCGTCTTCGCGGCTCAGAATGACTACTGCACGTTGAACACGCCGTTCGTCACCGGCGGATCGCTTTGGGTGTAGGTCTTCAGGTTCTGCGCCTTGTCGAGAACCTGGATCCACGAGATCCGCCACGGACCTTTCGCGGCGTGCTTCGGCACGACGATCCGGCCGACCCACGTCTGCGCATCGACCCCGCTGAGCGAGAAGTACAGCCGCGGCGCGCCGCTCGGCGTGATCGGTCCGCTGACCTGACCGCTCATGCTCATCACGCCGCAGGTGTCGTCGCTCGCCGACACGGTCACGTTGATCGCGGTGTCGTCGGCGTTCGAAACAACCGTGCGATCGAGCGCCAGCGTCGAAATCGTCGGCGCGGTGCTGTCGCAGCTCTCGCCGGTGATGTTCAGACGAACGTTCGCGACGAGCGGGTTCTCGCTGCGCACCGTCGTCATGTTGTTGGCCTTGTCCTGCATCTGGATCTGCTCGAGCTGCCAGTCGCCGCAGTCGATGCACGCCGGCGTGCTTACGTCGCACTCCCACATATCAGCCGACTGACGGCAGACGAATCCGACGCGCGCGAGCTTGCGCGGGCTGATCAGCACTCCGCTCACGAGGTTCACTCCCGACTTGTCATCCTCGGCCTGAACGAAGACGGTGTCCTTGTCGCCCGCCTTGATCGCGAGCCGGTCGAGCCACACCGCTTTCAGCACGGGACCGGTCGTGTCGGAGCTCGACGAGACGACGCGGAAGCTCGCGGTCGGAGGCAGCAGGTTCCCGCCGTTGAACGTGTTCGCGTTGCTGGCGTTGTCGACGAGGCTCAGATAGTTGATCCGCCACACGCCTTCCGCCGCGTCTTTCGGCACCGGAACGCGCGACGTGTACAGATCGGCAATCTGCTGATCGCGCTGCAACGCGAATCCCTGCACCGCACCGCTCGGCGACGCGATCGTGCCGGAGATGCTGCGGATGCCGGAGAGGTCGTCGGTGGCCTGAATCGTCAGCACTGTCTCCTGTCCGTCCTGAACCTGGGCGGGACTGAACGATATCGACACGATCTGCGGCGGCTGCGTATCGGAATTCGGGTCCTTCGGCTGGGTGGAAGTCTGCGCGCCGGTGTCGGTCGACGGACGTCCGCCGCCGGAGCTCTGCATTGATGGCGGCGTCTGCGCCGGGGCCGGCTGCGCAGCCGGTTTCGGCGGCCCGCCGCGAACGGCATTCACGATCGGCGCGACGATGCGCGAGAGCAGCGACGGTGGCGGAGCAGGCGGCGCCGTTTCGGTGCGCGTCGTCGTTTTCGAAGTCGGCGCAGGGCCGGTCACCGGAATGATTTTCCAGTCGGCCGTCGAGGTCGCTGCGCGCTTGCGCGCGCGCTCGGCCGGTTGATCGCCCTGTTGCTCTCCGGTCCCGGACGTCGTCCTCGAACCGACGCTCACGACCGGCGCCGACGTCGCGTCCGGCGCCGTCGCCACGACGATGCCGCGAACCGGTGTCGCCTCGTTCGAGTACGAGCGAACGCGAACCACCACCGCAATCGCGAACGCGATGCCGAGGACGGAAAAAAATACGGGCAGAAAGCCGAGCCTGGGAGTCGCCATGGACCTCTTCGATTATGACGCGGCTCGATCAACTTGGACACGCGGACTCCAGATTCCCAGCACCGTCCTTGCTACGCGACGAGATGCATGCGCAGCCTGCTGTTTCTCGCACTCTGGTGGCCGGCCTGCGCGATCGCGCAGCCGGCCGCCGCACTCGCTCCTCCACCCGCCGAGCTTTCGCTCATCGCCGTTCCGATCCACACCACGCTCGCTCCGCTTCTGCCGCGCATCGAGGCGCAGGTGCCGGCGAATGTCAGCGGCAGGCGCGAGCAGAGTGCGCTCACCATCGATTACAAAGTTCTCCGCGATCCGATCCGGCTGCAGATGGCCGGAACGGAGCTCCACGCGACCACGCTCGCCCGCTACTCGCTGCAGGTCTGCGGCGGTCCGCTGGGCTGCTTGTCGTGCGGCGTCGACGAGCCTCCGCGGCAGGCCGTGCTTTCCTTGTCGGCGCATTTCACGTGGGATGCGACCTGGCGGCTGCGATCGACGACGACCGCGCAGCCGGCAACGTTTCCGAACAGTTGCGAGATCAGCTTCATCAATTTCGACATCACCGACCGCTTCATCGCGCCGATCGTGAACGCGCAACTGCGCGACGTCGCCGCGGCGATCGACAAGAACACTCCCGGTCTGACGAACATCAAACCGAACGCGCAGGAGATCTGGACGGCACTGCAGCAGCCGTTCGAAGTCGCGCCGCGGACGTGGCTCGTCTTCGAGCCGCTCGACGCCGGACTGGCGCCGCTCAGCGGCGAGAACCTCAACGTGAACACGACTCTCTCGATGACCGCACGGACGCGAGTCATCGTCGGCGATCATCCGGCGGCGAGCACGCCCACCCCGTTGCCGCCTCTCGTTACGCGCAACGTCAGCGGCGGCCTCCGCGTGCCGTTCGACATCCACGTCGGGTATACGGACGCGAGCGCGATGGCGACGCAGCAGTTCGGCGCGAGCAATTACAAGGTCGGCGCGGATGACCTGCACATCGACACGCTGACGATTGTGCCGGCGGCAAACGGCAAGCTCGGAGTGGACGCGAACATCCGCTATCGCGGTGGCGCGCTCAAGCAGTACGAGGGGCCCGTGCATCTCGAGGGAACGCCGCACGTCGACGCGGCCGGCAATTCGGTCACGGTTCCCGATCTCGACTACGCGCTCGATCCGGCGCACAAGACGCTCTTCCTTCGCGCGGTCGAAGGTCTCGCCCACGATCTGATTCGCGCGCGACTCCGACAGAGTGCGACGTTCTCGCTCGCCGCGAACGAAGCAACCGTTCGTGACCAGATCACGCGCGCGATGACGCGCGAGCTCTCGCCCGGCGTTCAGCTGCGCGGAAAAGCGGATCGCGTGCAGGCGCAGAGCGTGTTCGCCGAAGCCGATGGCATCGTTGTGCGAGTCGTCGTACTCGGAAGCGCCGAAGTGTCATTCCGAGCGCCGTAGAGCGCGAGGAATCTGGGCGGAGGCGCGA
Source organism: Thermoanaerobaculia bacterium (assembly GCA_036390755.1). Classification (GTDB taxonomy): domain Bacteria; phylum Acidobacteriota; class Thermoanaerobaculia; order Gp7-AA8; family Gp7-AA8; genus DASVHS01. Next base: position 1,311 of record DASWBH010000320.1, on the reverse strand, counting down.
TTCCGCCGCCCAGATCCTTCGCCGGTCTGCGCGGCTCAGGATGACTACTCGCCGCGGATCCGCGCGAAAAACGCCTCGCTGGAAACGGGTCGTCCGAGGAAGCGTTCGACGAGCGAGCGGGCGGGCTCTTCGCTGCCGCGGCTGAGGATCATCTCGCGCACGCGGCGGCCGATCGCCTCGTTCATCACGTCGCCTCCGAACACCGAGACGAGATCGAGCGCGATCACTTTCGCCCACATGTAGCCGTAGTAGCCGGCCGCGTAGCCGCTGGCGATGTGCTCGAACGTGCCGGGGAACGAGGTGCCTTCGACGTAGCCCATGGGCGTCGCCGCTTCCATGTCGCACCAGACCTCGAGGCACGGTCGTGGCGCGGGGCCGGAGAGCGCCATGTCGAACGACGCGTACAGGAGCTGCCGGCCGTAATCGATCCCGCTGCCGAACTTCGCCGCGGCGGTCAGCCGCTTGACGAGCGACTCGTCGATCTCCGGGCACTCGGGGCAATGCTCGCGCAGAAGCGACAGGCTTTCGATCCTGCTCGCCCACTCTTCGTACATCTGGGAGGGCGCTTCGACGAAGTCGCGCTCGACGCTCGTGCCGGAGTGCTGGTTGTACTCGGTCGACGAGAGGATGCCGTGCAGCACGTGACCGAACTCGTGCAGCAGCGTCTCGAGCTCGTCGTGCGTGAGCCCGTCGCGATTGAAGTTCGTCACCAGCACGCTGATCGGCTTGCGATCCCACTTCCGCGCGACGCCGCGCACCGGCCACGCTGCGGCGTGCTTGTATTTCCCTTCGCGCGGATAGAGGTCGAGATAGATACCGCCGATGCGCTGCGACGACACGACGTCGAACACGTCGAGATAGATCACGTCGCTGTGCCACACCGGAACCTCGACGCGGTCGAAGCGGACGCCGTACAAACGCTCGCTCATGTCGAGCATCCACTCGACCGACGGCGAGGTTGGAAAGTATTTGCGCAGCGCTTCCTGATCGATCGCGTAGCGCTTCTCGCGCAGCCGCTCGCGATAGAAGGACATGTCCCAGCGGTTCATGCTGGCCTGCTCGACAGAGAGGCCGGCCATCTCCGCCTTCACCGCGCTCAATTCGCCGAGGTCGCGGACTTCCGCCTCGGTGACGACGCTGCGGACGTCGTCGAGAAAGCGCAGCACGGTCTCCGGGTTCTCGACCATCCGCCGCTTCGTCACGTAGTGCGCGTAGCTCGGCACTTCGTACAGATCGGCGATCTCTTTCCGCAGCGCGACGATCTCGTCCATGATCTCGAGGTTTCGCGGCGTGCCCCGGTTCGTGTAGGCG
>DASWBH010000319.1:0-4989 GCA_036390755.1 Thermoanaerobaculia bacterium | reverse complement strand
CCGTAATCGATTGCTACGGTCGTGGACGCGCCGGGCGCGAGCGGTTGCGCGAGGTGAACCGTGACCGCGTCCACCTGCCGGATCGACTCGTCCTCGAAGGTGACGATGTTCTGCTCGAACTGCAGGCCGCCCGCGCTCCTCACTTTCATCAGACGGCCGAGAAGCAGCGGGACGACGCGCACGGGCTCGGCGGATGTGTTGCGGACCGTCAGCCGTGCCGTACCGTCGATGCGCTCGTGTTCGTAGTCGACGGCCAGGTCCAGCTCGAGCCGTTCCAGCGTGAACGGCACGGCGTTCGCCGCTGCTGCGAAGAGGAGCGATGCGAGGATCAGCACGTCACGTCCTCACGAAATCGATAAAACCCTTCGCCACGTCCACGTGGACGAGCTTCACGTGCGTGCGCTCGCCGATGTCGAGGCCCTGCTCTCCCTTGACGACCTTCCCTTCGATGGGCGGCTTGAAGATCCGCACCCACGTGCCCTTCTCCGACGCGCCGGTTACGATGGCGTCGTAGCGCTCGCCGATGTGCGTTTCGAGCAGCGATGCCGCCGCCGATTTGCGCACCTGTCGCTCGACTTTGTTCGCCGCGTCTTCCTGCGTCGTGCAGTGCTGCGCGAGCGACTGCAGCTCGTCGTCGGTGTACGCCGGCTTGCCGCTCGACATCGCCGCTTTCAGCAATCGATGCGTGATCAGGTCCGGGTAGCGGCGGTTCGGCGCGGTCGAGTGCGCGTAATCCTTCACCGCCAACCCGAAATGGCCGATCGGCTGTTCGCCCGGACGTTCGAGCACGTACTCGCCTGCGCCCATCGCCTTCACGATCGCGACCGACAGATCGGGGAATCGCACCGGATCGCGTTGCTTCTGCTGGCGGAGAAATGCCTCGAGCGCAGTCGCGTCGGGATCGGGAGGAAGCTTCTCGCCGAGGTCGGAGGCGATCTTCTCGATGCGGTCCCAGCGCTCGGGTGAACGCACCACGCGGCGGATGCTGGCGAAGCCGTGCTTGTCGAGATAGCGAGCCGTCACGCCATTCGCCGCGATCATGAAGTCCTCGATGAGCATGCGCGCGTTGTTGCGCACGTCCTGTTGGAGGTCGACGACTTTGCCGTCGCTCATCACCGCGCGCGCCTCGATCGTCTCGAGATCAAGCGCGCCGAGCTCGTGCCGCCGCTCGCGCAAGGTGTCGGCGGTCTTGTCCTGCAGGCGGAGGTTGTCTTCGAGGCCGGCCACCGCTTTGATCTTCGCCGGCATCGCCGCCTCGCCGTTCAGCCAAGCGGCCACGCTGTTGTACGCGAGCTTGGCTTTGTTCCGGACGCGCGCGCGATAGACGTCGCCGTCTCGCACGGTTCCATCGCCGCTCACCATCATCTCAACGATGATCGACAGCCGGTCCTCGGCGTCGTTGAGCGACGTGAGATTCGTCGACAGCTTCTCCGGCAGCATCGAGAAGATCTTCGCCGCCGTGTACACGGAAGTCGTGTTCGTGTGCGCGTGGCCGTCGAGCGGAGTGTCTTTCTTGACGACCGCATCGACATCGGCGACCGACACGAGCACGCGCACGTCGGTGCCCTTCTTCTCGGCCCAGGTGAGCTGGTCGAGGTCGCGCGAGTCGTCGTTGTCGATCGAGCACCAGGCGAGGTCGCGCAGGTCCCGGACTCCGTTGTCGGTCGCGGGACCCTGGATGGTGCCGAGCTGCTGCAGCGCAGCTTTCGGATAGTCGGGCTCGAGCCCGCGATCGATCATCGCCTGCCGCGCGATTTCGGCCAGAAAATCTGCGTGATGCTCATTCATGGCGCGTCACGTTAGCATTGCAGAAGCCAGAAAGCAGAGGCAGAAGTGGATATCGCCAGGGCGGGCGATCGTGCCGTCCTCGTTCAACTCGATCCGGCCATCAGTGCCGCTGAGCTTCACGCGGCGGGCGGCCGCGTTCGCGCGCTGCCGGACGTGCTCGCGTCGATCGTCGGCCACTCGTCGCTGTATGTCATCTGCTCGCGGGTGCCCGACGTACAGCGAGTCCGCGATGCAGTGAGCGAGCGTGTGGACCGGTTAACGGTTAGCGGTTACCGGTTATCGGTCGAAGTCAGTTTCCGCGATGAGTACGCGCCGAACCTGCGCGAATTTCTTCGCCACGCGCGGATTACGCGCGACGAGTTCCTGACGCGCTTGCGCGACCTGCGCCTCGTCGTCCGCTACGTCGGTTTTCGCGGAGGGTTCGCGTATCTCGACGGCTGGCCGGCCGAGTGGGCGATGCCGCGCCGTCCGACGTCGCGCGCAGTCGCGCGCGGCTCGTTCGCGATCGCCGGATCCGTCGCCGGCTTCTACCCCCTCGACTCTCCCGGCGGCTGGAACATCCTCGGACGCACGGCTGAACCGCTCGAGAATCGAGTGAGCCCGGGCGACGAGATCGCGATCGTGCCCGTCGAGACGGCGCTCCCGCCGGTCGAAAAGCTGCCCCGGAACGCCGAGCCGCCGCCTGGAATCTCGGCGCCGTTCATCACGCGCGTTCGCGCTGCCGACTGGAGCAACATCGATCGGGGCGTGTCGCCCGGCGGTCCGTTCGATGCGGAGGCGGCCGAGGTGGCGAACGTGGCCGTAGGCAACGGCGCGGGCGCGGAGCTGTTCGAGTTCGCGCAGATCGCGCCGCGTATTTCGCTCGATGGAGTTGTGGCGTGGTCGGACGCGCGCGACCTCCGCGTCTATCACCTGAACACCGCGCGGCCGCTCGAGATCGGCCGGATCCGGAACGGCTACCGCGGCTATCTCGCGGTCGGTTCAGCGACGAATCTGCCGGCGCCGATTCGGGGAGCGCGGCCGCAGGAGCTTCGCGTCATTCGCGCGATGCACGGGCCTCATGCGCTCGGGATCGACGAGCTGGAATGCGAAGTCACGCCGGCGCTCGACCGCGTCGGCATCCGCATGCGGCCGTTGCGGCCGATCCGATTCACGCCGCCCGCGGACATGCCGTCGTGCGGAATGCAATTCGGAACGCTGCAACTGCACATCGACGGCAGCATCGTCGCCATGGGTCCCGACCACCCGGTCACCGGCGGCTATCTGCAGCCGATGACCGTGCTCTGGTCGGAGCGGTGGAAGCTCGCGCACCTCGCGCCGGGCGAGCGCGTGCGCTTCGTCGCTCAGTCGCCGTAGGTGTAGCCCGCGCGCGCTGCCACGCGGAGCTCGGGGTGATCGCGGATCGAGACCTGGACCTTCTGGAATCCGCGCCCCTTCTTCTCCGTGCGATAGCTGAGCAGGTAGTAGCCGGCGGACGCTTTCGCGACCTGCTTCAGCGGATTCGCAAACGAGACCGCGTTGCGGAAATAGTCGCCGTTGGTTTCTTGTGCGAGCCCTTCGAGCGTCTGGTGGAACACCGGCGCGTCGGGCGGCTGCTCCCACAGATTGATCGCGTAGACGCTGACGTCCGCGCCGTTGAGCGCCTCGATCATCGGGTCGTAGTGGCGGCTCCGGTTCAGCGCGATGCCGTTGCGCACGAGCTCTCCCGGCTCGTAGATGCCCGGTGAGATCAGCACGAGGTTCTTGCGCGCGTGGATCGGCCGCACGGCGTCGGCCAGCTCGGTCAGGGCCTCGTACACCGTGCCGGTCTTGTACATCATCGAGTTGAGGTCGATGTTTTTCAGGATCGACGCCGACTTCGCATCGGACGCGGGCTTCGTCAGGCCTTTGCTGAATCGCCCGACGTCCTCGAGCGCCTGGCGCAATTGCGCTCTGTCCGAGGTGAAGTCGGTGTAGACCTTGAGGCGGACGTCGTGGCCGACGATGGCGACCTTGTCGCCGTCGGTCATCGAGCGGTCGAGAAAGTTGTTGACCTCGCGCCGGGCCGCGGAAAGGCGGCCGAACAGCTGGTTGTCTTCAGGCTTATCGAAGAAGAAGATCAGGTAACGCTCGTCGTGAACCTGCTCGACTCTGAACGGCGCGCTCGCCTCGGGTGAATCGAGGAGGCGCCGCGACGTGTAGTAGTCGACGCCGTCGAGCTTCTGCGGCGCGCCGTTCTCGGTCACAACGAAGTCGTTCTTGTCGAGTCCGAGGATCTGGTTGCCGCGGGAGTCGGTGACGATGGTGTCGAGGAGAACTTCGTTGACCTCGATCTTTTCGCTGAAGGGAGACTGCGGTTCGGTCTTGGCTGGTTGCTGCGCGAGGAGAGCGGATGCGGTGAGAGCCGCCATGATTGCTGCGAGGGTTCGCATGTGCGGTCTCAACCGTGCTGCGGCGGGCGTGATTCCTGGTTGTCGGTTGTCAGTTGTCATCGGTTCAGTTCTTGCGTCTTCCGCAAACAGTGAAGCGGCTGATTGTTTTCGCGATCGTTGCCGCGGGTGCACTGCCCGTATTCGCGCAGCGTCGCGTCGATCTGATCGTCGACGCGGAAGGCGTGCGGCGATCGAGCGCGGCGCGGTTCGAGCCGAACGTCATCCGCTTCGATCCGCACTTCGACACGGGCGGTGGAGTGGGCGGCGGCATCAACTTCTTTCTGACGGACCGCGTCTCGTTCGAGGCGAAGGTCGCGGCGCTCGAGTCGCATCTCCGCATTCGCTCATCCGGCTCCGATTTCGTCTCGGTCGCCGACCTTGGACGCGCGCAGATCTACCCGATCACGGCGCTGCTGCAGTGGCACATGCTCGAGCACGCGGCCATTCGGCCGTACGTCGGTGCGGGCGTGGGTCACGTCATCGTGCGGAACATCGAGAAGAAGGCGGGCAGTCACGGCTGTGCGCTTCCAGGATCCGACGGGACTCGTTCTCGATGGCGGACTGGAGCTCTCGCTGTCGCGAAGGTGGAGCATCCTCGGCGATGCGCGCTACACGCCGATCGAGTCGCGCTCGCGAGTGACGTTCACCGGGACAGCGTCGACGGCGGAAATCGATGTGAAACCGCTCGTGGTCTCGACCGGCATCGCCTTCCGATTCTGAGGAATGAACCGGGGAGGGGTCTCGTTGACCGGGGCGCGCGATTCCCCTAGAATTCGCGTTCTCCTCGCGC
>DASWBH010000318.1:0-1533 GCA_036390755.1 Thermoanaerobaculia bacterium | reverse complement strand
ACGCGCAGCTCGCAACTGTCGAACATCTTGATGCCGAGGATGTCGTAGTCCTTGGAGGGACCGGCGCCGACGATCTCGGTGAAGCTGGAGATGCCGATGCCCATCAGCTCGCCGCGTTTCCGCTTCTCGGCCTGTTCGCGGCGCAATCCGGCGTAGTCGATCTTCTTCATGGCCAGGTTCAGCGCGCCTTCGTAGTTGCCGCTGTCGTACTCGAAGCCGAACGCCGACTTGTACGGGAACTTCTCTTTCGGAATGAAGTTCTTCTTGCGCACGTCGGCCGGATCCATCTTGATGTCGTGCGCGAAGATGTCCACCATCCGCTCGATGGCGTGCACCGCCTCGGTCACGCGGAACGAGCAGCGATAGGCAATGCCGCCCGGCGGCTTGTTCGTGTACGCGGCGTCGACTTCGACGAAGGCGTTCTTGATGTCGTACGAGCCGGTGCAGATGTGGAAGAGGCCCGCGGGGAACTTCGACGGATTCGCCGCCGCGTCCGTGTAGCCGTGATCCGCGATCGTCTTAATGCGCATCGCGGTCATCGTGCCGTCTTTCTTGCCGGCCAGCTCCGCGGTCATGTGGTAGTCGCGCGCGAACGACGACGCCTGCAGGTTCTCCATCCGGTCTTCGATCCACTTGACCGGTGCACCCGTGAGAACGGACGCCGCGACGGCGATGACGTAACCGGGATAGACAGGAACCTTTCCGCCGAAACCGCCGCCGATATCGGGCGAGATGATCCTGATCTTCTCCTCGGATAGTCCGACGTGGCCGGCGACCAGGGCGAACACCGTGCGGATCGCGTGCGGCGCCTGCGTCGTCATCCACACCGTCAGCTTGCCGTCGGTCTTGTTGAACCACGCCACGCAGCCGCACGTCTCGATCGACGACACGTTGATGCGCGGCAGGTAGATGTCCTGCGTGATCTTCACTTCCGCTTCGTCGAACGCCTTGGCCGTGCCGGCCTTGTTGCCGGCTTCCCCGTGCCAGATGTGGTTGTCTTTGCGTCCTTCTTTGTCCGTGCGCAGAACGGGCGCGCCCTTCTCGAGCGCTTTGAACGGATCGACGACGACCGGCAGCGGGTCGTACTCGACTTCCACCGCATGGATCGCGTCGGCGGCGACGTAGCGGCTCGTCGCGAGCACCGCCGCCACTTCCTGTCCCTGGTGCATGACCTTCTCGACCGGCAGCACCATCTGCGTGTCGGACATCAGCGTCGGCATCCAGTGCAGGTTGTATTGCTTGAGCAGCTCGCCGGTGACGACGGCGAGCACGCCCGGGATCGCCATCGCCTTCGACGTGTCGATCTTCACGATCTTCGCGTGCGCGTACGGGCTGCGGACGATGTCGAGGTACAGCATGCCCGGAAGCTGAATGTCGTCGACGTACTTCCCTTGTCCGCGCAGGAAGCGGCCGTCTTCCTTCCGCTTCATCGAGTGCCCCATGCCGCAGATTTCTTTGCTGGTGCGAGGTTCCATGGCCATGTTGGTAGCTCCTATGTTCCCGGTCATTCCGAGCGCCGCAGAGCGCGAGGAA
>DASWBH010000317.1:0-3399 GCA_036390755.1 Thermoanaerobaculia bacterium | reverse complement strand
CGCGGTAGTACGCGACGGAGCTCACCGCGTGCGCGCCGCGACACGCCCGATAGTCGAGCGACTGGAGGCGCTGGAGGATCTCATCGGCGCCCGCGGCGTCACCGCATTGCAGGAGCGCCATCGCAATCGATAGAGAACGCGGGAGCGACTTCGTGTGCGCGAGCTCTCGCAGCGCGACCGTGTGCAGCGCATCGCCGGGCGCGGCCGGCGCGCGTTCCGGCAGCCACGTCGCCGCGGTGGCGAAGTCCCCGAGCGCGGCCAGTTCGCTCGCGGTGTGCGTGGCGGCCAACAGAAACTCGTCTTCGCGCTGCATGTCGTCGGGAAGGCTCAGCACGACGGCGGCGGTAACGACGAATGCAACCACCACAATCGCCCAGAATGCGTTGCGATGCAGAACGTCGAGCAGCGCAGGCACGGCGAGTCCGCCGAGGATCGCGGCGCCGGCGAGGAGCGGGTTGCGCATCCGGGCGGTGACACCGAATGCGATTGGCACCAGCGCCGCCAGAATCGAATAGAGGATCACCGCCAGCGAACGGCGCGCAGTCAGCAACGCGCCCGCGGCGGCGAGCGGGAAAAGGAGGGCCCACGGGATCCAGACCCCGCGCAGGTCGCGATTCGCAAGAAACATCTCCAGCGTGTCGAAGGCGTCGTAGCCGGATGCGAGCAGCCTCGCCTTTCGACCGGTCAGCGTCCAGGCGTGATCACGATAGCCGTCGATGAAGGCCCGGGCCTTGTCGAACCAGAAGCGATTCGCGTCTTCGTCCGACGTACGGCGCCGCAGCGCCCGCGCCGCCACGATGCGGAACGCGACATCCCTCGCGCCCGCCGTCTGCACTGATGGCTCGATGTCCTGGACGATCCGCGGGGGAACGCCTGCGTAGCCGGTCGCGTCGGGATTCACCCCTTCATAGAAGGCAGTACCGGGATTCGACACGAAGAGGAAAACGATCACGACCACGGCGACCGCGGCAGACGCCAGGCGCCACCATCGCCTGCTCCAGATCACGATCGCGAGCGCAACGGAGCAGACGAGCAGCAGTAGCGTCTCGGGCTCGATCTCCGTCGCGTTGACCAGTGCCGCCTTGTTCGCTAGGACAAGAATCGCGGCCGAGATCGCGGCGATGACACCGCCCAATTTCTGGGCAATGAGAGCCGCCAGCAGCGCGACCGCGCCGGTCATCGCGATCTGAACCGCGCGAACGTCGAGACCGAGCCAATGGAGGATGGCGATGAATGCGTCGTAACCACGGCCGACATCGCGAAGGTGATCGGATCCGGCGAAGTACGTCCGGTCGGCGAAGATCTCGATCAGCAGAGCGCGAAATGCCGTGACCGCCGCGATGACGAGGATCAGCGCGATCCACGCACGCCGGGTCTCCGTAGCGGTCATCCCCTCATGCTAGCCGCGAGCGCGGGATCGAGTGTGACGCGGCTCGCGTTGGGGGAGCGATCAGATCTTCTGGCAGCGGTCGCCCATTCCCTTGGCACGGCTGCGCATCACTTCGTCGAGGACCAGCAGAAGATCGTGACTGCGTTTGGCAGCCTTGACGAGGCAGCCGTACTGCTTCTGCGCGGTCGAGACGGAATCCGCCGTCGGGTTGTAAAGCGTGGGAACGATCGATGATTTGGCGTTCGTGCGCGCCCGCACCTGCTCGACCGCGGTCACGTCTGCCATGTCGGTCAGCACGACGTCGTAGGTGCCACCCGCCAGCGCGGTCTGCAACTCTTCAGGTGTCGATACCTCGCGCGGCTTATGGCCGACCTGCTTGAGCATGGCCTCGATCCGGAACTCGCGCTCGATCTGCGGCATCTTCGAGGCCGGGTTCATGTAAATGAGCACGGCGGCGGGATGAGTTGCCGCGTACGCGCTGCGGAACCGGACCCCTCGGCCGAATACGACGAACTTGTCGCCGCACGCAATTGCGTCGCCGCAGAGAAGGAACGCGGCCAAACCGGCCGAAACGAGCAACCTGCGCATAAGCCTCCCGCCTTTTCTCATGATTTATATCCGGCAACGCCGTGTGTCAATCCAACTTTCGCCAGCAGCGCTTGAAACCGCGCATCGGAGCGCAATCCGTCGAAGATGGGGTTCACGTTCAGAAGAGTCATCCGGCTGCTTCGCTCCTGGAAGGCCTTGTCGAGCCAGGAGAAAGCGTTGTCGCGGTCGCCGAGAAGCGCATAATACGTGGCCATTCGAAAGGGCCAGACGTCGCCGGTCTCCGCCGTCTCGGCCTGCTCCATCTTCAACCGCTCGGCCCAATATCCCCGCATACCCAGTTGCGCGTAGGCGCGGGTCAGCTTCGTCCGCGATTCGCCGCTGATGCCGGCCGCTGCCGCCCACGCGTCGTAAGCGGCAACCGCTTCATCGTTTCGTCCCGCGGCAGCGTACACGTCGGCCAAACCTTCGAGCGTCGAGACGCTGTCGGGGGCGAGATCGAGAGCGTTCTTGTACTCCGCGACTGCCGCGCCATAGCGATGACCGAGGTACAGAATCCAGCCGTACTCCTCGTGTGCTTCCCACGACACCGGATCGATTTCCACCCGTTTCTTCACCTGCGCGATTGCCTCGTCGATACGACCCTGCGCGGCCAGGTGCTCCGCGTAGAACTCGTGAGCACCGTCGAAATTCGGATTGAGATCGAGTGCACGACGGTACTCAGCCTCGGCCCGACTCCAGTCCCAATCGTATTGCGAGTAGACGTAGGCGAGCGGCACGTGCGCTTCTCCGAGCTCGGGATCGAGCCGGATCGCTTCGAGTGCGGCCTGCCTGGCGCGCGGGCAGCCATCGCTGGGAATCAGCATCCCGTAGAAGGTCATCGCGTTGTACGCGTCGGCCAGGCCCGCATAGGCCTTCGCATACGTCGGATCGCGGTCGATGGCGTCCTGGAAGTAGCTCATCGCCCGACTGAGGCCTTCACCCGTCTCCTTGGCCAGGAAGACCCGGCCTTTCGTGTAAGCGTCGTACACTTCGGGATCGATCGGGATCGAGCGTGACAGGCGGCGTTGCTCGGCCGGAGTCATGCTCACCGCGATCTGCTCGGCGATCGAGCGCGCGAGCTCGTTTTGCAGCGTCACCACATCCTGCATCGGCCCTTCGTAGCGATTCGCCCAGAGCGTCTGTTCGGTGCGCGCGTCGGCGAGCTGCACATTCAGCCGCACGTGCGAGCCGGAACGGAACACCGAGGCGCTGACGATGGACCGCACGTTCAGCTCGTCGCCGATCTGCTTGAGCGACTTGCGCGTGTTCTTGTACCGCGCCGTCGAGGCCGGCGAGATCACGCGGAGCGCGCGAATCTGGGCGAGGTGCGTGATCAGTTCGTCGGTCATGCCGTCGGCGAAGTCGGGATCTCTCTGCCCTCCGGACAGATCGACGAGCGGCAAGACAGCGATGGAAGCGAC
>DASWBH010000316.1:0-1718 GCA_036390755.1 Thermoanaerobaculia bacterium | reverse complement strand
ACCAGATTGACGACCATCGCCAGCACAGGACGTTTGATGAAGAGGTCGGTGATTTTCATGGTCGCGGCCGATCTCCTAGCTGTCCTCGGGCTTGGGCGTAGCGCTGTTGGCCGGCTGAACCGCGTTGTTGACCGAAACGGCAGCACCCGGCCGCAGCTTGAACACCCCTGAGGTGACGACTTCCTCGCCGGGCTTCACGCCGGTGAGCACCGCGACCTGGTCGCCGCGCGCGCCGCCGAGCTTCACGAACTGCTGGCGCACGCCGCGATACGACTTGCCGTCCGGTCCTTTCATGTTCTCGACGATGAACACGGAGTCGCCGAACGGCGCGTAGCTGATCGACGACGCGGGCAGTGCGACGACCGCGGCCTCGACGCCGCGCGCGAGCTGCGCTTCGACGAACATGCCCGGCTTCATCTTTCCATCGGCATTCGGGAAGACGGCCTGGATGCGCGCGTTGCGCGTCGACTCGTCGATCACTGAGTCGACCGCCGCGATCACTCCGTCGGTCACTCCGGCCAGCGAGTCCGACGTCACGTGCACCGCCGCTCCGCGCGCGACGCGCGCGAGGTCCTGCTGCGGCACGCTGAAATTCACATACACGGGTTGCAGAGATTGCAGCGACACGATCGGTGCGCCGCCGGCGAGATATTGGCCGAGGTTGATCTGGCGGATGCCGAGGGTGCCGGTGAAGGGGGCGCGGATCGTTTTGCGCTCGATCGACGCGCGTATCTCCCCCACGTGCGCCTCGGCCTGTTTGTATTGCGCTGCCACTTCGTCATGCGATGACTGCGCGATGACGCCCGATGGCAGGAGGCCGGTCGAGCGCTGCAGGCCGACACGCGCGAGCTCGAGCTGCGCCTGCGCCGCGGCGAGCGTGGCGCGCTCCTGCTTCGTGTCGAGGCGCACGAGCACATCGCCTTTCCTGACGCGCTGTCCCGACTGGAACTCGATGCTGTCGACGAGGCCGGGCATGTCGGCGCTCACCATCACGCCGTTGACCGCTGCGACGCTGCCGATGGCCTTGATCGTCGTGTCCCACATCTCCTGCTTCGCCACGACGGTGGTCACCGCTTCCGGAGGCGGCTGAAACCCGCCCTGCGCCGCCATCGCGGACTTGATCTGATGGAACTTGAACCCGCCGATCACCGTGAGAAACGCGATGACCACCCCGAGCATGATCAGCATGCGTCTGGTCATGGAAAACACCTCCGGCTGTGACGCCGATTTTGGGCTGGGAGCATAACCTGAGGAACGACGTCACGAAAGCGATGGGAACGGTTTTGCCTCGGAAGGTTTGCACGCGCTCCACAACGTGTAGAGCGGTCAGGCAGCCTTCTTCCAGATCAGGATGCGATCGAAGAAATACTCGCGCACATTGAAGCGCAACTGCTCGAGGGCGACACTCGGATGGCGCAGCCATTCTCTTGTGAACTTCCCGGGTGGCCTGTACTGACGGTTGTGCAGGACCTCCACTGTGTGCGGCTGCGGAAAGAGGCCGGCAATTTCGCGCACGTTCCAGTAGAGATGCGTGACGTCGTAAGCCGGGCTCGGATGCCCCAGGACGCCGTGGACGCGGCGCTTGAGCACGTCATTGACGATGAAGCGCTGAAGGCCATTCGGCAACGCCACGAGTCCGGGAACACCGTAATGCGGATCGCGGCCGAAGATGTGGCGCAGTCGTGCCGGCGTCGTAATCACGCACACCCCGCCCGCTC